>NZ_JBVVQV010000015.1:0-182175 GCF_055811235.1 Mesorhizobium sp. WSM4810
TTCACTATTCACTATTCACTATTCACTATTCACTATTCACTATTCACTATTCACTATTCACTATTCACTATTCACTACTCTCGCCATTCACCCATTCACCCGCCGTGCGTCGCTGACGCTCGAATTGTCCTTGAGCTGCGACAGCAGCCGGTTCAGGTGCTTCAGGTCCCAGACTTCGAGATCGATCAGCATTTCGGTGAAATCAGGCGCGGTGCGCACCATCGACAATGTATGGATGTTGGCGTCGTTGGATGCAACGACCTGCGCAATGTCGGCCAGCGAGCCCGGCGCGTTGATGGCGGTGACCGAGACGCGCGCCGGAAACCGCTCCTTGGTGCGCTCGTCAATGTCCCAGCGCACGTCGATCCAGCGTTCTGGCTGGTCGTCGAAGGCCTGCAGCGCCGGCGACTGGATCGGATAGATGGTGATGCCGGTCCCCGGCTGCACGATGCCGACGATGCGGTCGCCGGGCACGGCACCTTCCGGCGCGAAGCGCACCGGCAGGTCGCCGCGCACGCCGCGGATCGGTACGGCGCCGTCCCTTGGTTGGTCCTTGTCCTTGCGTGCGGCGCGGCCCGGAATCTGGAACAGCATGCCGGCGGCGTTGCGGATCTTCGACCAGCCCTCCTCGCGCTGCTTGGGCGCCGCCAGCGTGATGCGCTCGTCCTTGTAGTCGGGAAACACCGCCTTGATGACATCGGTAGAGGCAAGTTCGCCGCGGCCGACAGAGGCCAGCACATCCTCGATGTCCTTGCGTGCCAGCCGATGAAGCACCGATTTCAAGCTTTCCTTGGTAAAAATTTTGCCTGACCGTTCGAAAGCACGTTCCAGTATGCGGATGCCGAGACCCGAATACTGCTTGCGGATGGCGTTCTTGGTGGCGCGGCGGATCGCCGAGCGCGCCTTGCCGGTGACGACGACCGATTCCCATGCCGCCGGCGGCACCTGCGCCTTGGAGCGGATGATCTCGACCTCGTCGCCATTCTTCAGTTCGGTCATCAGCGGCATGATGCGGCCGTTGACCTTGGCGCCGACGCAGGTGTCACCGACATCGGTGTGCACGGCGTAGGCGAAATCGATCGGCGTCGCGCCTCGCGGCAGCGCGATCAGCATGCCCTTGGGCGTGAAGCAGAAAACCTGGTCCTGGAACAACTCGAGCTTGGTGTTTTCGAGGAAGTCCTCGGGATTGTCGCCTTCGGCAAGCTGCTCGATGGTGCGCCGCAGCCAGGCATAGGCGTTGGTCTCCTTCGAGATCGCATGGGCAGTGCCGTTCACCTTGCCGCCGCTGTCCTTGTAGATAGAATGCGCGGCAACGCCATATTCGGCGATCTTGTTCATCTGATAGGTGCGGATCTGTAGCTCGACGCGCTGGCGCGACGGTCCGACGATGGTGGTGTGGATCGAACGGTAGTCGTTCTGCTTCGGCGTCGAGATGTAGTCCTTGAAGCGGCCGGGCACCATCGACCATGTCGTGTGGATGGCGCCGAGCGCCCGGTAGCAGTCCTCGACAGTATCGACGACGACGCGAAAGCCGAAAATGTCGGACAGCTGCTCGAAGGACAGCGCCTTGGCCTCCATCTTGCGGAACACCGACCACGGCTTCTTCTGACGGCTCTTGACCTCGGCCTTGATCGCATATTTGTCGAACAGCGTGGATAGCGCCTTCTCGATCTCGGACAGCACATCCTTGTTGCGCTCGAAGATTTCCGCGAGCCGCGCGGTGACGGCGCGGTAGGCTTCCGGATTGATGAAGCGGAAGGCGATCTCCTCGAGCTCCTCGCGCATGCCTTGCATGCCCATGCGCCCGGCCAGCGGCGCATAGATATCCATCGTTTCCTCGGCGATGCGCAGGCGCTTGGCTTCGGGGACATGGTCGAGGGTGCGCATGTTATGCAAGCGGTCGGCAAGCTTGACCAGAAGCACGCGAACGTCTTCTGATATCGCCAGCAACAGCTTGCGCAGGTTTTCCGCCTGCTCGGCCTTCTTGGAGACGAGGTCGAGTTTCTTCAGCTTGGTCAGGCCTTCGACCAGTTTGCCCATTTCCGGACCGAACAGCTCGTCGATCTCGGCCCTGGTCGCCGTGGTGTCCTCGATGGTGTCGTGCAGCAAGGCAACCGCGATGGTCGCCTCATCCATGTGCATTTCGGTGAGGATGGCGGCGACTTCGAGCGGATGCGAGAAATAGGGATCGCCGGAGGCGCGCTTCTGGTGACCATGCTTCTGCATGGCGTAGACATAGGCCTTGTTGAGCAGCGCCTCGTTGACGTCAGGCTTGTAGCGCTGGACGCGCTCGACAAGCTCATACTGACGCATCATGGGCGGGATCTCGCAGTGCAGAAATGAATCATGCGCCGCACTGGCGTACGGCGCATGTCATAGATAACCACGAAACCGCCGGCGCGAAAGTGTCGGCGGCCGGTGGGAAGATCAATAATCGTCGCTTTTTTCCGGCGGCACCAGACCTTCGATGCCGGCCAGGAGGTCTTCCTCGGTCATGCGGTCGAAGGTGATGTTGTCCTCGGTGTCGTCGGCGTCAGTTGCCGCAGCGGCGGTACCGGTCTGGTCGGCGATCGCCTCGCCGTCGGCTTCCGGCTCATCGACCTCGACATGCTTCTGCAGCGAGTGGATCAGGTCTTCCTTGAGGTCGTCGGGCGACAATGTCTCCTCGGCGATCTCGCGCAGCGCGATGACCGGATTCTTGTCGTTGTCACGAGGAACGGTGATCTGCGCGCCCTGGCTGATCTGACGGGCGCGGTGGCCGGCCAGAAGCACGAGCTCGAAGCGGTTGTTGACCTTGTCGATGCAATCTTCAACGGTTACGCGGGCCATGAGCTGCCCCTTTCATGCCTGGATTTGATGGAAAACAGGCGCGGTCCATAACCCGAACGCCGCCAAAATACAAGCTTTTTGGCAGTGCCGGACAATGCCGGGCCTGGGGGCCTGGGCTCGGGGTCTGGCCAAGGCCAGTCTGGGCGCGCGCCGCCTGCGACATGCGGCACCGATCACAATTGCTTGCTATGCAGCATCATACCCTTGGATTGCCGTAAAACCGGCGTTATCTCGAATGACGAAGGTCAGCCGGTTATTTCAAGCTGACCGATAGTCACGCGCATTTAGACGACCGCATATTTTCGAAAAGGAATATTTCCATGTTCGACCCTCGTGAGAAAATCGCCCTTTTCATCGACGGTGCCAATCTTTACGCCACGTCGCGCGCGCTCGGCTTCGACATCGACTACCGCAGGCTTTTGTCGAACTTCCAGAAGCGCGGCTACCTGCTGCGTGCCTACTACTACACCGCGCTGGTCGAGGACCAGGAATATTCCTCGATCCGGCCGCTGATCGATTGGCTCGACTATAATGGCTTCAAGGTGGTGACCAAGCCGGCCAAGGAGTTCACCGACTCGACCGGCCGCCGCAAGATCAAGGGCAATATGGACATCGAGCTGACCGTCGATGCGCTGGAACTCGCCGATGTCGTCGACCACTATGTCATCTTTTCCGGCGACGGCGATTTCCGCACGCTGGTCGAGGCGCTGCAGCGGCGCGGGCGCAAGGTCTCGATCGTCTCGACCATGGCGTCGCAGCCGCCGATGATTTCCGACGATCTGCGCCGCCAGGCCGATCATTTCATCGACCTGATTACCTTGAAGAGCGATGTCGGCCGCGATCCGTCAGAGCGGCCGGTGCGCCGGCCCGAACCGGCCGAAGTCGACGAGGACGAGTATTGACGGCGGCGGTCTTGACCGCTCCCCTGGTCGCGTCCTCCGAGCCCGACCGCGATTGCCCGCTCTGCCCGCGGCTGCATGATTTTATCGCGCAATGGCGGCAGCGCGAGCCGTCCTGGTTCAATGCACCAGTGCCGACCTTTCTGCCACCCGAGGGCGAGGATGCGGTGCGGCTGCTGATCGTCGGACTGGCGCCGGGCCTGCGCGGCGCAAACCGCACCGGACGCCCCTTCACCGGCGATTTTGCCGGCGACCTGCTCTACAACACGCTGATCGCACACGGCTTTGCCCGTGGCCAATTCAAGGCGCGGCCCGATGACGGGCTGGAGCTTGTCGGCACGGCGATTACCAATGCAGTTCGCTGCGTGCCGCCGGACAACAAGCCGGCCGGCGCCGAGATTGCCACCTGCCGGACGTTCCTGGTGCCGACGATCGCGCGGTTCAAGAACCTGCGCGCCGTGCTGGCGCTGGGCTCGATCGCGCACCAGTCGACCGTGCGGGCGCTCGGCCAGCGTGTCGCCGCTTATCCGTTCAAGCATGGCGGGCAGCAGCAAACCAATGGCGTGACGCTGTTTTCCAGCTATCATTGCTCGCGCTACAACACCAACACCGGCGTGCTGACGGAAGCAATGTTCGTCAACGTCTTCAGGGAGATAGCGGCGTTTCTGGAGAGATAGATTCGGGCGGTGACGCAAACAGCTCGGCCAATTTCTCCGGCCCGCCCTGAAGCACATTCAGATCGACATCCCCGGTGATGCCGTCGACGCGACCGCTGTCGTGGTACTGCCAATAGATCCAGTCGTCATGACCTGGCTGCAGCGCCAGCGAACGAACCCAGCGCAGGCGGCCGACGATCTGGCTGGTATAGGCCCGTGCCGCGTCGTCGGTCACGTAAAGGATCGCCGTCTTGCCGAAAGCTGCCTCGACAGGGCCGAGGAAAGCCGAGAGTTCAACGCTCAATTCTTCGGGCGATGGCCGTCGCGGGCAATTGCCGACGAATTCGATATCAACCACCGGCGGCAGCAGCGCTTGATCGCTCGGCACGACGGAGATGAAATTCTTCGCCTGATCGGCGCCAGGCCGGCAGAAGGTGAAGAAATGATAGGCGCCGACCGCCAGACCAGCCGCACGCGCCTCACGCAGATTGGCCGCGAAGGCATGGTCGACGTGGTCGCCGCCTTCAGTTGCCTTGATGATGGCGAAGGCGACATCGTCGGCGGCAACACGCCGCCAGTCGATCTGTCGCTGGTGATGGGAAACGTCGATGCCCCTGACCGGATATTTGCCGCGGTCCGGAGAAAACGGCTGGAAGTAGAAATAGCCGGCGGCCGTGACAAGGCACGCCAGGATCAGGCTGGCCGCACCCCAAAGGACAATTCGGTTCCTCATCCGGTTCTTCAAAAGAGTGGCTCCCGGCCTACCCACGCTCCTTCAGCAGCCGGCCCTTTTCGCGCGACCAGTCGCGCTGCTTTTCGGTCTCGCGCTTGTCGTGCAGTTTCTTGCCACGGCCGACGGCGAGCAAAAGCTTCGCCCGGCCCTTTTCATTGAAATAGATTTTTAGCGGCACCAGCGTCATGCCTTCGCGATCGACACTCTGCGACAGCTTGGCCATCTCGCGCTTGTTGAGCAGGAGTTTGCGGCGCCGGCGCGGCTCATGGTTGAAGCGGTTGGCCTGCAGATATTCCGGCAGATAGGAGTTGATCAGCCAGATCTCGCCGCCCTCGACCGAGGCGTAGCTGTCCTGGATGTTGGCCTGGCCCTGGCGCAGCGACTTCACCTCGGTGCCGGTCAGCACCAAGCCGGCCTCGATCGTGTCGAGCACCTCGTAGGAAAACCGCGCCTTGCGGTTTTCCGCAACGGTCTTGTTGTTGGGATCGGCTTTTCTGACCTGGTTCATGACGTCTATAGTCCGTTTCGAAACTCGCTCCTGCGAGTCAGATGATGGTGCCACTAGAGCGCCGCGCTTTTTTAAACGCGCAAAGGACGCTCTAGAAGTCTGAGTTTGCGCATGGTCCTTTCCGAAAGCGAACGCTTTCGGGGCCATGCGCGAACCGGAGCGGAGCGTACATATAGTACGTGAGCACCGGAAGCGCAGGTGACGCCTTCAGTTGGCCGCAGGAGTAGAGTTTCCAAACGGGCTCGCTAGTTAATCAAGCCAGCGTGCTTCATGGCCGCATCGATCTTCTCGGCGGTCGACTGCTCGACGGTGACCAGCGGCGAACGCAACACATTCTCGACCTTGCCGAGCTTCGACAGCGCATATTTTGCGCCGGACACGCCGGGTTCCAGGAAAATCGCCTTGTGCAGCGGCAGCAGGCGGTCCTGCAAGTCCAGCGCCTTGGCGTTGTCGCCGGAAAGCGTCGCCTCCTGGAATTCGGCGCACAGCCGCGGCGCGACATTCGCCGTCACCGAGATGCAGCCGACGCCGCCATGGGCGTTGAAACCGAGTGCCGAGGCGTCCTCGCCGGAAAGCTGGATGAAATCTTTGCCACAGGTGGCACGCTGCTCGGAAACCCGCTCGACCTTGCCGGTGGCGTCCTTGACGCCGACGATATTCTTGAAGTCATGCACCAGCTGGCCCATCGTCTCGGGCATCATGTCGATCACCGAGCGCGGCGGAATGTTGTAGATGATGATCGGCAGGCTGGTCGCTTTGGCGACGGCAGCGAAATGCGCATAGAGGCCGCGCTGCGTCGGCCGGTTGTAGTAGGGCGTGACGACGAGTGCCGCGTCGGCGCCCGCCTTCTCGGCATATTGCACCAGGCCAACCGCCTCCTCGGTGTTGTTGGAGCCGGCGCCGGCGACGACCGGAACGCGGCCCTTTGCCACCTCGACGCATACTTTGACGACGTGGCGGTGCTCGTCATGCGACAGCGTCGGCGACTCGCCGGTGGTGCCGACCGGAACCACGCCGGTCGTGCCTTCAGCGATCTGCCAGGCGATGAAGGCGCGAAACGCTTTCTCGTCGAAACGGCCGCTCTTTTCGAACGGTGTCACGAGCGCGGTAAGCGAGCCTCTCAGCATGTCGTCCAACTCCTTGGGACTGGCGCACGAGCCCGAAAATCGGAGCCGATTCACGGAAAGATCATGCGCCAAATTTAAAGTGCCACAGCGTCCCTTGCGCATCCGAGATGACGCGCGGTGCTGCAGGTGTTTTGTCGTGCGCGCCTTCTACCCGAAAGCGAAGCGGCGCACCATAGTCTCGACATTGTTGCGCGGCAAGCATGACAAGAATGCCAGCAAGCGCAATTTGAACGACTTCGATAGCCCCGTTTACAGGCTCTTCACCACAGCCAACTAGGCTTCAGTTGATCTGTGCCTGTTGGTGATTGTGCAAGACAGGAAATGAGAAGACGATGCCGACCCGGCAGCCTCATTTTTTCGCGCTGCTTGGCGCAATTCTCCTGTTGACGCCGACCCTTGTGGCCGCCGGCAAGGTCGATGCACAGGTCACGTCGACCATTCCGAAGCCAAACCTGCTGGATACCGGTCTGCAGGGTCCGGAATCCCCACCCGCCAGCGTCGCCAGGTTGAAAAGCGGCCTCGATGCGCTGGCGGCAAACGACATTGCCGGTGCGCGCCAGGTGCGCGACGCCCTGCCGGTCAATTCGCTCGACCAGCACATCCTTGCCTGGGCGATCGCGTTCTATGGCGGCGACAAGGTGCCAAGCGGTGACATCGCCGATGCTGCGAAAATGCTGCCGAACTGGCCGGGCATGATCGCCTTGCGCAAGAACAGCGAGCGCGCGCTCTACCGCGAGAACCCCGCGCCTGAGATCGTGGTGCAGGCATTCGGCGGCAGCCAGCCGCAAACAGCCGAGGGCGTGGTGATCCTCGCCCGCTCCTATGTGTCGCAGGGCAACGTCCAGGCGGCGCGCTCGGTGCTGTCGCCTTTCTGGCGCACCGAGAAACTGCAAGCCAGGGACGAGGCGGCGATCATCCAGGAATTCGGCACGCTGATCCCCGCAGCCGACCACCGTTTCCGCATGGAGCGCATGTTTTATGCCGACCGGGTCAATTCGGCGCTGCGCGTCGCCGGCCTTGCCGGCGCCCGGCAGCTGGCCGACGCCTGGGCCGCGGCGGACAAGGGCGACAAGAATGCGGGCGACAAGAACGCGGCCAGACTGCTGAAGGTGGTGCCCGCCGCGCAGCGTTCGGCCGGCTATCTCTTCGCCCAAGCCCAATATCTGCGCAAGCAGCAGAAGTTTTCCGACGCCGCCGCAATGGTGATGAAGGCGCCGAGCGACCGCAACGCTCTGATCGACCCGGATGCCTGGTGGGCCGAGCGCCGGGTGCTTTCGCGCGAACTGGTCGACCAGGGCGACATGAAGACCGCCTACAGGATAGTCGCCGCACACGCCGGCGAAACTGCTGCCAACGTGGCGGATGCGGAGTTTCATGCCGGCTGGTACGCATTGCGCGGCCTCAACGATCCCACCACCGCTGCCAAGCATTTTGAGCGGATCGCCGGTCTCGCCCAGGGGCCGATATCGCTGTCGCGCGCCTACTACTGGCTCGGCCGTACGGCCGAAGCCGGCGGCCCCGGCAGCGCCAGGGATTATTTTAGCCGTGCCGCAGTTTACGGCACGACGTTCTACGGCCAGCTCGCCGGCGAGCGCGTCGGCCGGCAGGTCCTCAACATCGCCCATCCGCAGCCGAGCGCCACCGATCACCGGAATTTTTCCAGCCGCGAGGCGGTCAGCGCCATCAAGCGACTGCAGCAGGCGGGCTATCAGCGCTACGCCGACACGCTTTACCGCGACCTCGCCGGACAGCTGAGCAGTCCCGGAGAGCTGGCGCTGCTGGCCGCGATGGCGGAAAAGCAGGGCAATCACTTCCTGGCACTGAAAGTCGGCAAGATCGCCGGCGCGCGCGGCATCGATGTCGGGGCGCTTTCGCATCCGCTCGGCGTCATTCCCGAGACCGCCAATATTTCCGGCTCCGGCAAGGCGCTGGCCTATGCGATCGCCCGCCAGGAAAGCGAGTTCAACATCGGCGCCGTCTCCAGCGCCGGCGCACGTGGGCTGCTGCAGCTGATGCCGGCGACCGCCAGGCAATTGGCTGACAAGGCCGGAATGACCTTCTCGCAGGCGCGGCTGACCACCGACGCCGGCTACAACGCGACCTTGGGCGCCGCCTTCCTCGGCGAGCAGCTCGGCCGCTTCGACGGCTCCTATGTGCTGACCTTCGCCGGCTACAATGCCGGTCCCGGCCGCGCCGCCCAGTGGGTGGCCAGATATGGCGACCCGCGCGGCAAGGACATCGACGCCGTCGTCGACTGGATCGAGCGGATTCCCTATACCGAAACAAGAAGTTACGTCCAGCGCGTGATGGAGAATTACGAAGTCTATAAGATGCGCATTTCCGGCAAGTACGACATTGTCGGGGATTTGGTGAACGGGCGGAGTTGATCCGTTCGGGCGAAGGCTGGCTTGGCGAAGCACCCCCCTCTGCCCTGCCGGGCATCTCCCCCTCAAGGGGGAGGTTGGCAGTTTCACTGGCGGCGCCTTCCTTATCAGCGTTGGCGATTGGCGAAAAGCAAAGGGACAGCCAATCTCCCCCCTTGAGGGACCCTTGAGGGGGAGATGTCCGGCAGGACAGAGCGGGGCGCTGTCCCGCCGACATCTCGAAAATGACGCTTCGATTTGACCGTGCCCGCCCTCGCCTGTAGCAGTCGACGATCCGGCAACGGCGAGGAATCGAGTCCCAAAATGTCGATCGATTTTTCCGACTTCTTCTACGCCTCGCCGGACGGGCTTGAACTCCACGCCCGCATCTATGGCGAAGCGAATTCCGGCCACTGGCCGGTCGTCTGCCTGCCTGGCCTGACCCGCAATAGCCGCGATTTTCATGAGCTGGCGCTGCATCTGTCGCGGCGGGCGCAAACGCCGCGAAAAATCGTCGCTTTCGACTATCGCGGCCGCGGGCAATCCGCCTACGACCCCCATATCGGCCACTACAATATCGGCGTCGAAGCCGGTGACATCCTCGCCGGCTTGGCGGCGCTGGGCATCGAGGAAGCAGCGTTCATCGGCACGTCACGCGGCGGGCTGATCATCCATGTGCTTGGCGTGATGCGGCCGGCAGTCCTGCGGGCTATCGTGCTCAACGATATCGGCCCGGTGCTCGAGGCCGGCGGTCTCGCCCATATCCGCTCCTATCTCGAGCGCGCGCCGAAGCCGAAAACCCACGCCGAGGCCGTCGGCGCCCAGCGCGGCGCGCATGGCAGCGACTTTCCTGCCCTGACCGAGGCGGATTGGGAGCGGATGGCAGCGGCGCTCTACCGAGATACGGGTGGAGGATTATTGCCGGATTTCGATCCGAATCTGGTCGAGACGCTGGCGGGACTCGACCTGACCCAGAAGCTGCCAGACATGTGGCCGCAGTTCGAGGCACTGGCGGCAATACCCTTGCTCGCCATCCGCGGCGCCAATTCGAAGCTGCTGTCCGCCGAGACCTTCGAACAGATGCGAAACCGTCATCCTTGTGTCGAGACGATCACGGTCGAAGGCCAGGGCCATGCGCCTTTCCTCGAGACCGGCGGCCTGCCCGGCGCCATCGCCGCTTTTCTGGACAGGACCGAGCAACGCTTCGCCGGGAGCCGGTTTTTTCAACGATAATGGGTCAGGCTTGTTGATTGTGCCGGCGCTTTTCTTTATCCACCAGCGCAACGGAGAGGTGGCCGAGTGGTCGAAGGCGCTCCCCTGCTAAGGGAGTAGAGGTCAAAAGCTTCTCGTGGGTTCGAATCCCATCCTCTCCGCCATCCCGCTTCGCGCTCGCCGCTTTTCGCCATGCGGCGATTCTGCGGCAATGCCTTGGCCGGCGACTCACAGACATCGCCGCAATTGCGGCAGGCAATTGCCGGAATCGGCCGGATTGCAAGGGCTGGCCCAATGGGTCTCCAACCTGTCTCCGGCGGCGCAATGGTTAACGGGAGCTTTCCGAGTGAGGCCAAATCGTGTCATTTGTGCAACAAGGCAAGGTGATAGCGCCTGCACAGACCTTTCGCCGATGCGATGGTTGTTGAACGCCGCCGCCTCATGGGTAATGTCGGGTTCGAAGGAGCGGCGCGGTGCGCATCTTTTTCGGTAGTGGGGATGGGGCAGGGAACGCTGTCCTTCAGCAAAGAATACCCAGACCCGTTTTTTAACTTTTGACTGGAGGTCAGAAAATGAACATCAAGAGCCTTCTTCTTGGCTCCGCTGCGGCTCTGGTCGCAGTTTCCGGTGCGCGCGCCGCCGACGCCGTCGTCGTCGCCGAGCCGGAACCCGCTGAATACGTCCGCATCTGCGACGTCTACGGCGCTGGCTACTTCTACATCCCCGGCACCGAGACCTGCCTGCGCATCGGCGGCTATGTCCGCTACGACATCGGCGTCGGCGACGTCGGCTCGTTCGACGGTGCTGAGAACTTCGACGTCGAGGACGGCGACATCCAGGACACGTACTACAAGCAGGCCCGCTTTAACCTGAAGACCTGGACCGGCCAGGAAACCGAGCTCGGCACCTTGAAGACCTACACCGAGACCCGCTTCAACTTCGGCAACCGGAACCGGCACGTCAGCAGCACATACGTCCCCGGTCCCGATCCGGACGGCGCCGGTCCGCTGCCCCCGCTGCCAGGTGAGACTATCATTGTCGCTAACCCTGCCGAGAACAAAGGCATTTCGCTGAACTTCGCCTGGATCCAGCTCGGCGGCCTGCGCGTCGGTAAAGACGAATCGGCCTACGATACGTTCATCGGCTACGCCGGCAACGTCATCCAGGATACGCTGGTTCCCTACGGCGGTTTCGACACCAACGTCGTCCAGTACTACTTCGACGCCGGCAATGGCTTCTCGGCCGTGGTCTCGCTCGAACAAGGTTATGGCGACTTCACGATCGACAGCTATGTTCCGCATGTTGTCGGCGGCGTGAAGTGGACGCAGGGCTGGGGCGCCATCACCGGCGTCATTGCTTACGACGCCAACTACGAAGAAGTGGCCGGCAAGGTTCGCCTCGACGTCACCCCAATGGAGAACCTGTCGCTGTTCATCATGGCCGGCTACGGCACTGACGACAACTACGAGGATCCCGGCTTCGCAACACCCGTCGCCGGCGGCCGCGGCATGTACAAGCTGTGGAGCGGCAACTGGGCGGTCTGGGGCGGTGGCACCTACACCATCAACGAGAAGACCTCGTTCAACACCCAGATCTCGTATGACGAAGGCGAAAACCTCGGCATCGCTGCCAACATCGCCTATGACATCGTTCCGGGCCTGACGATCACGGCCGAAGTCGATTACCTGCACGCCGGCGACTTCGACGAGCCCGACTTCTCCAACTGGACCGGTGCGGACGACGAAGACAGCCTCGGCGGCATGCTCCGCTTCCAGCGCTCGTTCTAATCAGCAGCGTTTGACTGAACTCGAACCCGGCGGGCAACCGCCGGGTTTTTTTCGTGTCGGCGTGGCTGTCAAGGCCGGAATGTTTTCAGCCGAATAATGCAGCTGCACAGAATGAAAGCAGCGGCGATCCTTCGCGCCCCCCTCTGTCCTGCCGGACAGGGCTCTTCCTTCTCCCTCTGTGGGAGAAGGTGGATTGGCGCGCAGCGCCAAGACGGTTGAGGGGTGTTGGACGGAGTGCGGTTGGTGCCAAGCTGGAACACCCCTCATCCGACCGAGCTTCGCTCGGCCACCTTCTCCCACAAGGGGAGAAGGAGAGAGCCCCGGTCAAATCTCAGCAAGATCGCCCAGCGACTGTATCAGTGGCTGAATTTCGTTTTCATAATTCTTCCAGCGCTTGACCGACGATTTGTAGATCGGTTGGCGAACCTGCCAGCGGCTGGGCGTGTTGACCGAACCATCCCTGTCGAAAAAGCGCAGGCAGGCGTCATCCCAAGGCAGCCCGAGATAATCTATCAGGCGGCGCGACTGGGCTTCCTGGTCCTCAACCAGCGTTTCATAGCGATTTTCGAAGATAAGGCCTGGAAAGACCTCGTTCCAGTGCCGCATCAGGCGGTCATACTCGCGATAGTACAGGCCTAGTGTATTCAGGTCGGTGTTGTAGCTGTGTGCCTCGCTGAAGTTGAGGACGAAGCAGGAGACGCAGTTGTCGATGGCATCACGGCGGCAATGAATGATGCGTGCGTTGGGGAAGAGAAGGCCGATAAGGCCGATCAGTTCAAAATTGTGCGGCGTCTTGTCCACGACGCGAAGTGCGGCAGGCGCCCGCTCCCGCAAATAGGACAGATGCTCTTCGGCCAAGGTTCTGGACAGGTCTTCCGTGATCGAGGTGATCGGCTGGTTCAAATCACCAGCCGATGATGTCTTGAGGCCGATCGCGTTAGCAACCCGACTCAGTTTGCTAAGCTCCCCTGCGCCATGAACGTCGGGATGGCTGGCGCAGATCTGCTCGGTGAGCGTCGTCCCCGAGCGGGGCATGCCAACCACGAACACAGGCGCTTCGGAAGGATTTCCATAGCCGGCCCTGGCAGCCAAAAAGTCCGGCGTGACGGTTTCAATCATCGAATCGACCCACCGACGATACAGATCGATATCGAACCTTTGGCCGGAGGCCTGTTTCGCCTTGTTGAAATGGTCGAATGCCTCGTCATAGCGCTTGAGGTCGTTCAGCACCTTGCCGGCGGCGTGATGGAGTTGCTGCGCGCCTTCCGAACCAAGTTTCGGATTGCCGAGCTCACGAAGGATGGATTGGAGCTCCTCGGGCTCCTCGGTGAAGTTTCGCGTCTGTACAAGGTCGTTGTAGGCAGCCGGCACGCCAATACGACGTGCGATTGCTTGCTTCAGATAGGCGGCGGCTTCATCCATACGGCCCAGGCCGCTGAGCGCGCTGGCCAGCCCGGCTCGCACCTTGGGATGATCGCGGTTGATTTTCAGCGCCTTCTCGTAAAGCGGCAGAGCCATGTCGGGCTTGTCGAACGCCGTGTAAGTGCGCCCCAATGCACAAAGTGCTTCGATAAGGCCGGGCTGCAGTTCCAGGGCGTACTGCATATGCTTGATTGCTGGCGCATACTCGCTGACCTTCACATAGGCCTCGCCCAGGCTGAGGTGGTAGTAGGGGTTTTTAGGTTCCTCGCCGACCGCCCGTGCGAAATATCGCAAGGCCCGCTCATCGTCGTAACCCAGGTATATGGTCCCCAGGATGTATAAGGCGAGCGGATGGTTTGGCGTGCGCTCCAGAACCCGAAGGCATAGGTCCTGAGCCTCGTCGAGCCGCTTGGCCTGCTGAAAGGCATATGCCTGTTTCAGCAATGCGTCGTCGGCCTGCGCACGCGATTGGGCGGCGCTTGCTTTCTGCGGGCTCACCAAAGGCTTCACTATCGGCCCCTTCACTTTTGGCGCGGGTCCGGGCTTGATGTGCTTTGACCAGGCAGGCGGGAGTCGATTGTTCATGATATCTCGCTAGCAAAAAGAAATATCTCGCTAGCAAAAAGTGCGGGGGGAATCCAGCATGCTGGCTGCAGCCAAGGCGGGAGCTTGCGCGGCCACCTGTGCCGCGCTAGCAAGAAGGCACTTTTCGAGCGAGCTTTTGCCATGCGCCAGCGCCCTCCCCTCACGCCGATCGTCAGCGCGCTTCCTTCGACGGTGCCGTTTGTCGGCCCGGAGGCGCAGGAGCGGGATCGCGGCCGCGCCTTTCGCGCCCGCATCGGCGCCAATGAGAGCAGTTTTGGCCCCTCGCCGCGCGTCATCGCCCGCATGGCCGGCATCGCCCGCGACATGTGGATGTATTGTGATCCAGACAATCACGATTTGAAGCTGGCTGTTGCCGCGCATCTTGGCGTTGGCGTCGAAAACGTGGTGGTCGGCGAAGGCATAGACGGGTTGCTCAGCCTGGTGGCGCGCATGTATGTGGCGCCGGGCGACGCGGTGGTCACCTCGCTCGGCGCCTATCCGACCTTCAATTTCCATATTGCCGGCGTCGGCGGCCGGCTGGTCGCGGTCCCCTACGAGAACGACCGGGAAAGCCTCGACGGCCTGTTGGCTGCGGTCACCAGGGACAAAGCGCCGCTGCTCTACCTGTCCAACCCGGACAATCCGATGGGCAGCTGGTGGGAGGCGGCGGAGCTCATCCGCTTCATCGAAGCCCTGCCGGAGACCACCATGCTGGTGCTCGACGAGGCCT
Source organism: Mesorhizobium sp. WSM4810 (assembly GCF_055811235.1). Classification (NCBI taxonomy): domain Bacteria; kingdom Pseudomonadati; phylum Pseudomonadota; class Alphaproteobacteria; order Hyphomicrobiales; family Phyllobacteriaceae; genus Mesorhizobium; species Mesorhizobium sp. WSM4810. The sequence continues at coordinate 14,852 of NZ_JBVVQV010000015.1, forward strand.
ATGGCGAATTGGGCCCTGCCTCGGCGCTGCCGCCGATCGACGTGTCACGGCCGAACGTCATCCGCATGCGCACCTTCTCGAAAGCCTACGGGCTGGCCGGCATACGCTGCGGCTATGCGGTGGCCGACGCCCAGGTGATCCGCGATTTCGAGAAAATCCGCAACCACTACGGCGTCAGCCGCATGGCGCAGATCGCCGGCGTCGAGGCGCTGGCCGACCAGGACTATCTGCAAAGCGTGGTGACGCGGGTCGCTGCCGGCCGCCGGCGCATCGCTGAAATAGCCGAAGCGAACGGGCTGAAGCCGCTGCCCTCGGCGACCAATTTCGTCACCATGGACTGCGGCGGCGACGGCGCCTTCGCGCTGAAGGTGCTGCAGGCGCTTTTGTCGCGCGATGTGTTCATCCGCAAGCCGATGGTGCCGGTGCTCGACCGTTGTATCAGGGTCAGCGTCGGCCTCGACCACGAGCTCGACATTTTTGCCGAGGAATTGCCGGGTGCGCTGGCGGCGGCACGGGGAAGCTGAGAGGCGCTCTTCCTTCTCCCTTGTGGGAGAAGGTGGATCGGCGTGTAGCGCCGAGACGGATGAGGGGTGTTGGACGGAGTGCCCACGGTGCCAAGCTGGAACACCCCTCATCCGACCTCGCTTCGCGAGGCCACCTTCTCCCACAAGGGGAGAAGAAGGAGTCGCACTCTTGAATTAATTGAACGTTCGTTTTATTCTTATCCTCTCAACGAGGCTCGCATGGCGCGCACGACGGGTTCCGACGGCGAAAAGACCGAAGCAGCGGTCCGCGAGGCGGCAGTCAGCCTGATCGCGCGTCTCGGCTATGAGGCAATGTCGATGCGCCAGCTGGCCGCCGAGGTCGGCGTCCAGGCGGCGGCGCTCTACCGTTATTTTCCGACCAAGCAAGACCTGTTGTTCACGCTGATGCGCGAGCACATGCAAGGGCTGATCGAGGCGTGGGACTCGGCGCGCCCGGCCGCGGCCGATCCGGCGACCCGGCTCGCCGCCTATGTCGAAAACCACATCGCCTTCCACATCGAACGCCGCCATTCCACCCATGTCTCGAACATGGAATTGCGCAGCCTGTCGCATGACCGCCTGACGCAGATCCTGCGTATGCGCACCGCCTATGAGAAGGAGCTGCGCGTCATTTTGCGCGACGGCGCGGAAGCCGGCGTCTTCAGCGTCGAAGACACAGGGCTGACGGCCATGGCGCTGATCCAGATGATGACCGGCGTCATCGTCTGGTTCCGGCCGGGCGAGCGGCTATCGATCTCGGAGGTGACCGCCACATATCTTTCAATGACGATGCGCCTGGTTGGAGCAAAGGCCCATGGCGCGACAACGCGCCTGCAGCGCCACAGCCGGCGCGCAAAGGACGCTGTGGCACTTTGATTTTGCGCCCTTCCCGAAATTGAATTCGATTTCGGGCCGTGCGCCGGGAGGAACGGCATGTACACGCACACACTCAACTTCGGGCTTGACGAAGACATCGAGGCGCTGCGCGACCTGGTGCGGCGCTTCGCCCAGGACAAGATCGCCCCGATCGCCGCCGAGATCGACCGCTCAAATGAATTTCCGTCGCATCTGTGGGCCGAACTCGGTGGGCTCGGCCTGCTCGGCATCACCGCCGATCCGGAATTCGGCGGCACCGGCATGGGATATCTCGCCCATGTCGTGGCGATGGAGGAGATTTCGCGCGCCTCGGCCTCGGTCGGCCTTTCCTACGGCGCCCATTCCAACCTCTGCGTCAACCAGATCAATCGCTGGGCAACGCCGGCGCAGAAGGAAAAATATCTGCCTGCGCTGTGCAGCGGCGAAAAGGTCGGCGCGTTGGCAATGTCGGAATCCGGCGCCGGCTCCGACGTCGTGTCGCTCAAACTGCGCGCGGAAAAGCGCAATGATTGCTATGTGCTGAACGGCACCAAGATGTGGATCACCAACGGCCCGGACGCCGAGACGCTGGTAGTCTACGCCAAGACCGATCCAGAACTCCAGTCGCGCGGCATCACCGCCTTCATCGTCGAAAAGGATTTCGTCGGATTTTCCGTCGCGCAAAAGCTCGACAAACTCGGCATGCGCGGCTCCAACACCGGCGAGCTGGTTTTTTCGGATGTCGAAGTGCCGTTCGACAACGTGCTGCATGAGGAAGGGCGCGGCGTCGAGGTGCTGATGTCGGGTCTCGACTACGAGCGCACGGTGCTCGCCGGCGGCCCGCTCGGGCTGATGGCGGCGTGCCTCGATGTGGCGGTCCCCTATGTGCACGAACGCAAGCAGTTCGGTCAGCCGATCGGCGAGTTCCAGCTGGTGCAGGGCAAGCTCGCTGACATGTATACGACGATGAACGCCGCGCGCGCCTATGTCTATGCCGTCGCCGCTGCCTGCGACCGCGGCCAGACGAGCCGCAAGGACGCCGCCGCTTGCGTGCTGTTCGCTGCCGAGAAGGCGACGCAGATGGCGCTCGACGCCATCCAGCTGCTGGGCGGCAATGGCTACATCAACGACTATCCGACCGGCCGGCTCTTGCGCGACGCCAAACTCTACGAGATCGGCGCCGGCACCAGCGAGATCCGCCGCTGGCTGATCGGGCGGGAAATCATGGCGGAAAGAGTCTGATGGCGCTATCTCCTGAATTTGCCATGCTGGACAATTTGCCCCATATTTCTCCTGACATGTCATATTTCCGGACCGAGGCAGAACATGGCGAACGGAACCGAAAAGGCGGGGGTTGACGAGAATCCGCCGACACAATTCGAGGCAGGTGCTCCAAAAACTCCGCTCCGGTTGCCAGCGAAACGCGAGCGCGTAAGACTTGGCGAGGGCGGACGCTTCGTTATCCCGGCTGCGATGCGCGAGGAAATGGGCGTGAAGCCTGGTGAAGACTTGATCCTTCACGTCGAGAACGGCGAGTTGCGGGTAAGGTCGTGGCTTCGGAATCTGCGGCGCGTCCAGGCCGAATTGTCAGCGTTGAAAAAGCCCGGCGAAAGTGTCGTCGACGAATTTCTGAAGGAGCGGCGCGAAGAACAGCGTCGAAGCGATAGACGTTTGGACCGGCTTCATGCTGAAGGAACGGCGAGGAAGGGAGCGAAGTGAAAGCTTACGTCATGGACAGCTCGGCGGCGCTTGCGATCCTGCTTGACGAGAAAGGCACCGATGTTGCCTTGGGTTTCGCGCCGGATGCGCAATTCAGCTCCGTCAATGCGGCCGAAATTATCGCCAAGCTGATCGACAAGGGACGCAGCATGGAAGAGGCCGCTGACGACCTCGCCAGTCTCGGCATGCCGGTCGCTGCTTTCGACGAGATGATGGGCATCGCCGCCGGTCAGCTTCGCGAGCTGACGCGGCATCGCGGCTTGTCGCTGGGCGATCGGGCCTGCCTGGCCCTGGCAATTCGCGAGAACGCCATAGCCGTCACCGCCGACCGCGGCTGGGGCGACCTGGATATCGGCTGCAAGATCGAACTGATCCGGTAACGCCAATGGCCCCCCTCACCTCGCAGATCTCGCCAGCCTCCGACACCTTCCGCGCCAATGCCGAGCGCATGCGGGCGCTGGTCGCCGACATTGCGCAAAAGGCGGCAACCGTCGAGCGTGGCGGCTCGGAGGAAGCGCGTGAGCGCCACCATCGCCGCGGCAAGCTTTTGCCGCGCGAGCGCCTCGCCCAATTGCTCGACACCGGCTCGCCATTCCTCGAGATCGGCCAGTTCGCCGCGTGGTCGATGTATGGTGAGGACATCGCAGCGGCCGGCATCATTACCGGCATCGGCCGCGTCGAAGGCACCGAAGTGATGGTCGTCGTCAACGACGCCACGGTGAAGGGCGGCACCTATTATCCGCTGACGGTGAAGAAGCATCTGCGCGCCCAGGAGATCGCGGCGCAGAACAGATTGCCTTGCGTCTATCTGGTCGACAGCGGTGGCGCCAACCTGCCCAACCAGGACGAGGTGTTTCCCGACCGCGACCATTTCGGCCGCATCTTCTACAACCAGGCCAACATGTCGGCTTCAGGCATTCCGCAGATCGCCTGCGTCATGGGTTCGTGCACGGCGGGCGGCGCCTATGTGCCGGCGATGTCGGACGAGACGATCATGGTGCGCAACCAGGCGACCATCTTCCTCGGCGGTCCGCCGCTGGTGAAGGCCGCTACCGGCGAGGACGTCAGCGCGGAGGAATTGGGCGGCGCCGAGGTCCACACGCGGCTTTCCGGCGTGGCCGATCATTTTGCGCTGGACGACGAGCATGCGCTGGCGATCGCGCGCCGCATCGTCAAGAACCTCAATCGAAAGAAGCAGATCGGGCTGGCGCTACGCGATCCGATTGCGCCGCTTCATGCAGCCGAAGAACTCTACGGCATCGTGCCGACCGATCTGCGCCAGCCCTATGACGTGCGTGAAGTGATCGCCCGCATCGTCGACGGCTCCGAATTCGACGAGTTCAAGCAGAATTATGGCACCACGCTGGTCACCGGCTTTGCCCATCTCAACGGCATGCCGGTCGGCATCATCGCCAACAACGGCGTGCTGTTTTCCGAAAGTGCGCTGAAGGGCGCGCATTTCATCGAGTTGTGCTGCCAGCGCAAGATTCCGCTGATCTTCCTGCAGAACATCACCGGCTTCATGGTCGGGCGAAAATACGAGGCCGGCGGCATCGCCAAGGACGGCGCCAAGCTGGTGATGGCGGTCGCCACGGCCCGCGTGCCGAAGGTCACCATGATCATCGGCGGCTCGTTCGGCGCCGGCAATTACGGCATGTGCGGACGCGCCTATTCGCCACGCTTCCTGTGGATGTGGCCGAATGCCCGCATTTCGGTGATGGGCGGCGAGCAGGCGGCCACCGTGCTGGCCGTGGTCAAGCGCGAGGGGATCGAACGCAAGGGCGGGGAATGGAGCGCGGAGGAGGAGGCAAAATTCAAGAAGCCGATCCTGATGAAATACGAGCATGAAGGCCACCCGCTGTATTCCTCCGCCCGGCTCTGGGACGACGGCATCATCGATCCGGCCAAGACGCGCGAGGTGCTGGCGCTCAGCCTGTCCGCAGCGCTGAACGCCGGGATCGAGGAGACAAGCTTCGGCGTGTTCAGGATGTGACCGATGAGCGAGATCGAGGCAAGGATTCGCGTTCATGTCGGCGACATCACCAGGTTGGCGGTCGACGCCATCGTCAACGCCGCCAACACCTCACTTCTGGGTGGCGGGGGCGTCGACGGCGCCATCCACCGTGCGGCCGGCCCCGAACTTCTGGCCGAATGCCAATCCCTCAATGGCTGCAAGGTCGGCGACGCAAAACTCACCAAGGGCTACAGGCTGCCGGCACGCTATGTCATCCACACGGTCGGGCCGGTCTGGCAAGGCGGCGGCAAGGGCGAAGCCGAGTTGTTGGCCTCCTGCTACCGCCGGTCGCTCGAACTCGCCGCCGGCAAGGATTGCAGGACGGTGGCATTTCCGGCGATCTCGACCGGTGTATACCGGTATCCAAAGGACCAGGCGACGCAGATCGCCGTTGGCACGGTGAGCGCCTTTGTCAGCCACAATGCGGTTCCTGAAACCGTCATCTTCTGCTGCTTCGACCAACAGACGGCGGACCTATACCAACAGGCGTTGCTGCGCAATGGCGGGAGCGCGACCGGCTCAGGTAAGAAAATCCATTCATAGTTTTCAGACTTATTTTCATTCCCCGATCTGGCCAGACGAAAGAATCGCGGCTATTGCTCATTGCAAATACCAGTGGGGATTGGGCGAAGATGAGACAGCAGCTTTTTCAGAAAACAACTGTATCTGTACTTGCGGGATTGCTTATATTAGCAGCGCCCGGCATTGGAGCGGCGGAATCGCTGGCGGGAAGCAAGGGCGACAGACGTTTCGCCGTCCATTTTCCGGCAGGTTCGACTGGAGATTGCCCGAAGGCCTACAAGGCCTATGTCGCGGCGAGCGGCCATTCGGCCTATGCGACGACGTTCCAATCGCGCGTGACCGACCTCTACATCATCTGCGGCTCCAAACTCAACGCACCCTCGCAACAGGCCGCGGAAGAGAGTGCGTTGCGCAATTGCCAGGCCGGCTTGACGAGATGGAAGGTCAAGACCGCGGCCGGCGGCTGCGGGATCGCTGCCTCCAAGTAGGCAGGCTGGCTTACCGATCCTTTGACAATGGCCGGACTGCAAAGCAGGGTGTTGCCACAGCCCGCGTGAAGGAGCATTCGCGCCGTTGGCGGCAAGCTCTGGCTTTGGAGGTCCCATGTTCGCCAAAATCCTGATCGCCAACCGCGGCGAGATCGCTTGCCGGGTGATCCGCACCGCGCGCAGGATGGGCGTGCGCACGGTCGCCGTCTATTCCGAGGCCGACGCCGGCGCCTTGCATGTCGAGATGGCCGACGAAGCGGTGCATATCGGACCCTCGCCGGTCGGCGAAAGTTATCTGCGCGGCGACAAGATCGTCGCGGCGGCTTTGGCCACCGGCGCCGAAGCCATCCATCCCGGCTACGGTTTTCTGTCGGAAAACCCTGATTTCGTCGATCAGGTGACAGCGGCCGGGCTCGTCTTCATCGGCCCGTCGGCCGCCTCGATCCGCGCCATGGGGCTGAAGGACGCGGCCAAGCGGCTGATGGAGAAGGCCGGCGTGCCGGTTGTGCCGGGCTATCACGGCGAGGCGCAGGAGATCGTGCTGCTCGCCTCCAAGGCACGCGAGATCGGCTATCCCGTGCTGATCAAGGCGCGCGCCGGCGGCGGCGGCAAGGGCATGCGGCGCGTCGAACATCCCGACGACTTTTCCGAGGCGCTGTCGGGTGCGCGGCGCGAGGCCAAGGCCGCGTTCGGCGACGACCGCGTGCTGGTCGAGAAATATGTCGACAAGCCGCGCCACATCGAGGTTCAGGTTTTCGGCGACATCTTCGGCAATGTCGTGCATCTCTACGAGCGCGACTGCTCGGCGCAGCGGCGCCATCAGAAGGTGATCGAGGAAGCCCCCGCCCCCGGGATGACGCCGGCATTGCGCAAGGCAATGACGGAGGCGGCGGTGAAGGCCGCCAAGGCGATCGACTATTCCGGCGCCGGCACGATCGAGTTCATCGTCGACGCCTCGCAAGGGCTGAAGGCCGACCGCTTCTGGTTCATGGAAATGAACACTCGCCTGCAAGTCGAGCATCCCGTCACCGAAATGGTCACCGGCACCGATCTGGTCGAATGGCAGTTGCGGGTGGCGTCCGGCGAAAAGCTGCCGAAGACGCAGAGCGAGATTGCGCTCTCCGGTCACGCCTTCGAGGCGCGCATCTATGCCGAGGACGCGGCAAAGGGCTTTTTGCCGGCGACGGGCACGCTGCATCACCTGAAATTTCCGGATACAGTGCCGGAGGGCGCCAGCATGCGGATCGAGACCGGCGTGCGGACCGGCGATGCCATCTCGCCGTTCTACGACCCGATGATCGCCAAGCTCGTCGTCCACGGCAAGAACAGGCAGGCGGCGCTCGAGGCACTGGGCATTTCCCTTTCGCAAACCGAGATTGCCGGCTCGACCGTCAACACCGCCTTTCTCGCGGCTCTCGCCGCTGACGCGGATTTTTCGGCAGGTGACGTCGACACCGGGCTGATCGGCAGGCATCAGCAAGCGCTGACCGCAGTGCCGCCGCCGAGCAGCGAGATCGTCGCTGCAGCCGCACTTGCGGCGTCCGGCGCCGGGGCTCAGGCGCCGACCCGCGACCCGTGGTCGTCGCTTGCCGGCTATGCGCATTTCCACGCGATGGCGCGGCGCACGCGGCTTCGCTACGGCGAGGACGATATCCTGGCGCTTGTATCGATGCGGCCGGACGGGCGCTTCCAGGTGGCACTGGACGCACCTTATGACAGCGCGCTTGATCTTCGCGCTGCCCCTCGCCTCGCCCGCTGGCCAGGCCATGTCACTGTCTTTTCAGGCGCCGTCGGCTACAGCTTCGCGGTGCCGGACCCGTTGGCAAGGGCCGACGAAATCGCCGCCGGTGCCGACAGCCTGCGCGCGCCGATGCCGGGACTGGTCAAGCTGGTGCGCGCGGCAAAAGGCGAAACCGTCATCAAGGGCCAGCCGCTGTTGATCCTGGAAGCGATGAAGATGGAGCACACGATTTCCGCCACGCATGACGGGACGATCGCCGAGATCGCAACAGAGGGCGCGCAGGTCACCGATGGGACGGTGCTGGTGCGTTTTGCCGAGGAAGCCCACGGCTGACGCTGTTCATCCAAGGAGAGGCGACGACGGAAGACGCGCGCCACAAACGCATCACCAAATGAAAATGGCCGGATCTGCCCCGGCCATCTCCGATTGTCGCCAGGCAAAGCCGGCGATCAAGGCTGGATCGGCGCGTATTTGCCGTCGTGCCACTGGTTGATGTCGTAGCTGACGTTCTTGAGGTCGCCCTTTTCATCGAAAGTGACAGGGCCGACGACGGTGCTGATCGGCTGGCCATTCTTCAGCGCTTCGGCAACCTTGGCCGGGTCGTCACTGCCGGCGCGCTTGATACCCTCGGCAAAGGCCTGGATCACGGCATAGGAGAACAGCGTAAAGCCCTCGGGCACGAAGCCGCCCGCCTTGATCTTTTCGATGGCCTGCTTGGCTTCGGGCTTCGCCTGCGGATCCGACGGGAAGACGAACATGGTGCCTTCGCCGGCCGGGCCGGCAACCTGCCAGAATTCCGGCGTGGCAATCGAGTCCGGCATGATCAGCTGGAACTTGAAGTCCTGTTCCGCCGACTGGCGCAGGATGAGGCCGGCCTCTGGGTGGTAGCCGCCGAAATAGACCACATCAGCCTTCAGTTCCTTGAGCTTGGTGACAAGCGCCGAATAGTCCTTTTCGCCGGCGTTGATGCCCTCGTAGAGGATCTCGTTGAGGCCGTTCTGGTTCATCGTCGCCTTGACGGCATCGGCCACGCCCTGCCCATAGGCGCTCTTGTCATGCATGATGACGACCTTCTTGCCGGCGTATTTCTTGGCGATCCATGGACCGATGAAGGCGCCCTGCGCATCATCGCGCGTATAAAGGCGCATGATCGTCGGCCAGCCGGATTTCGCCGCCGCGTCCGTCAGCTCCGGGTTCGACGAAGCCGGACTCATCATCATCGCACCGGCTTCGGCATAGACGGCCGAGGCCGGGATGCTCGAGCCCGAGCAGGCATGGCCATCGATGAACTTGACGCCGTTGGCGACGATGCGGTTTGCGACCGAAACCGCCTGCTTCGGATCGCACTGGTCATCCTGGACATCGAGCTTGATCTGGCGGCCGTCGACGCCGCCGGCGGCGTTGATCGCGTCGGCGGCGGCTTGCGCGCCCTGCTTGAACTGGTCGCCGATGGTGGCAAGCTGTCCGGTCATCGGTCCGACCACCGAAAAGGTGATGTCTTCGGCGAAGGCCGGCGCGCTCATCACCAGGCCGACAATGGCCGCGCTCAAAATACCCAAGTTTTTCATGGCGATACAACTCCTCCACTCGCGCGCGGCCGCTCCGACCGCGCCTCTTCCAGATTAGGTGGGAGAATTTCACCGTTCGCCAAGCCTGTCTTGGCGCATCGGCGGCACTCGATTGGGCCTGCCGCCTTTCTGTTTGGCCATGATCTTCTTCCAAAAACCAGTTTCCACTTTTTGGGACCATGGTCCGAAAACGCGAAAAGCCGCGCCGGCCTTGTTCCGGCCGGTCGCGGCTTTTGTCGATCGAACAATCCCGAACGCTACGCGCGCCCCGAAAACCGCTCGCCTTCCCTGTCCGTCGCGCAGCTGGGCTGTATCCGGCCTGCGGCGTTCTTGTCATTGTTGGTCCGGCCGTCTTGCGCGGCCTTGTTCTTGCCGGTCCGGCCGTCTTCGCGCGGCCTTGAAGCGTCCCTGTCGGTGATCTCAGTACATGATGAGTTCAGGTGAGACTTAGTGCATCGTCATCCATTCGCGGGCTTCGCGCAGCGCCCTGGCGATCTCGACTTTCGACATGGCGGCCGACAATTCCGAGCGCAGTTCCGCGGCGCGCACCGAGCCCTTGATCGCAGCGATGTTGAACCATTTGTGGGCGGCGACGACATCGGTCTCGCAATCGCGGCCGGTCGCATACATCATGCCCAGTTCGAAAAGAATGTCGGCCTGGGCAGTTGCCCCCATGGCGCCGAAGCCGGCTTCAGGCATTTCAAAACGTGCCATTTCAATCCCCTGTTCTAGCCCCTGTCAGGCTCCCGAGAGCTGCCTCGTTCTGTCCCTTGGAAACCCTTGGGCGGCCGCTCTTTCGATGCTTTCGAGAATGAACCGAAGGCTTGAATCCGTCGTTAAACGGCGTGCTTAATTTGAGGAAAACAAAGCTAAAACAAGAGGTAAACGCCGAAATTCATTAACGATGCAAAGCCAGCAATTGCGCCGGTTTGCGCCAATATTGATGAAAATTTGCGAGGCGCAAATCAAGACTCCGCTAACCACGGAAGACAAAGCCAGCATGCCCGGCATTTCATTTCTCGCCGACCAGACCGCTTCAGGCGGCCGGGAAAAATCCCGAAGTCTTCCGCAGCGGCACCGCTTTTGTTTTGCCGGGAGGTGGATTAGCTTACGTTTGCGTAAGAGGCAGACTGGCGGGGCGGAACGTTCGTCCGGATGTCCACAGGGAGGAGAAACATGTTTCGCAAAATCAGCATGGGCCTCGCGGCCACATTGATCATGGCCGGCACCGCTTGGGCCGACCCGATCGAAGGCAACTGGAAAACGCAAGCCGGTTCGACCGCCGCCATCACGGGCGGTGGCGACGCATTTTCCATCACGCTCAAATCCGGCAAGTTTGCCGGCAAGCGTATCGGTTCGTTCAAGGTGTCCGGCGCCAACAAATACACGGGTACGATAACCGACCCGGAGACCGACAAGACCTATTCGGGCAAGGCCTCGGTCTCAGGCGCTTCGCTCAAGATGAGCGGCTGCGTGCTCGGCGGGCTGATCTGCAGGAGCCAGACCTGGCACAAGCTCTGATCGTTTCGACTGCCGCACAATGAACACGGGGCCGCAAAGGCCCCGTTTTTGTTCGCGCCTCTGTGTTTGGGAACACCGATCGATCGCGCAGGCTGCGCCTTCCGCGCCCTAACAGTCCAAATTTGAACCGCAGATGAACACCGGCATCAGAGCCGGTTCAGTTGCATCAGGGCATTGTCATGCGTGTTGAAGGAGAACCACGCCATGTTCGCCCGCCGCTTCGCCATCGTCTGCCTGCTAATGAGCCTGTTCGGCATGGCGTTCGCCATCCTCGTTGCAGAGGCCGGGCGCCCGGCCCGTTCCTGGGACCAGGCCAATTCCTGCCGGTTCGATTGCGTGAACCATTTTCGCCCCTGAACCGACAAAGTCTTCGAGAGGAGAAAAGCAAAAACCATGGACCGCATCGCCGCCAACGCCCGCAAGACCCTTCGGCTAGTGCCGCGGGCGACGCTCATCCTGATGGTTCTTGCCGCGCCGGTTCTGGCCGTGCCGACGATGCGCGCCGATGCCGGCTCGACGATCGAAGCGCCGGCGCTGAAGAAGACCGGCGTCGGCTTTGTGCTGCTGATCAGCCTGCGGCGTGGTTAGGCAATCGGCCTTCATCGAAACTCAAAACAAAAAACGACCCTTCGGCCCCCTCCCAACCGCGTGGCCAAGCCTCTATATTGGGTCATGGAAAAGCGAATCTACCCCCAAGCCATAGACTCAGTCGTGATGCCGGAGCCATTTGGCCGGCAGATCTTCAATGATGCAGCAAAGGCCGTCGCGGCCTTGCAGGCGCTCTACGACCGCAACACCAAATTCCTGCGCGATTCGTTTACGGCGCTCGCCGCAGGCGGCGACAACAACAAGCGCTACCGGGCGTTTTATCCGGAGGTCGGTGTCACCACGACTTCGTTCACCCAGATCGACTCGCGGCAGGCTTACGGCCATATGCCGACGCCTGGGCATTTCTCGACCACCATAACCCAGCCCGCCCTTTTCGAACGCTATCTCATCGAACAGCTTCGCCTGATCATGCGCAATCACGGCGTTCCGGTCACGGTCTCGGAATCGACGACGCCCATCCCGCTGCATTTCGCGTTCCTGGAAGGCTCGCATGTCGACGGCGCGGCAGCCGAGCGCATCAGACGGCCGATCCGTGACCTGTTCGACGTGCCGGATCTCGACGGCACCGACGACCAGATCGCCAACGGCACGTTCGAAGTGGCGCTAGGCGAAGCCAGGCCATTGGCGGCGTTCACGGCGCAACGCATCGACTACTCGTTGCACCGGATGTCGCACTACACGGCGACCAGTCCGCAGCATTTCCAGAATTTCGTGCTGTTCACCAACTACCAGTTCTACATCGACGAATTCGTCGCCCGTGCGCACGATCTTATGGCGAAAGGCGGCGGCGGATATGTCGAATTCGTCGAGCCGGGAAACGTCGTCACCAAGGCTGGACAAAATGCGCCCAGCCATGGCGTGGCGCCGCCGCGCCTGCCGCAGATGCCGGCCTATCATCTGAAGAAGCCGAACCATGGCGGCATCACCATGGTCAATATCGGCGTCGGCCCCTCCAACGCCAAGACGATCACCGACCACATAGCGGTGCTCAGGCCGCATGCCTGGGTGATGCTCGGCCATTGCGCCGGCCTGCGCAACACCCAGGCGCTGGGCGACTATGTGCTGGCGCACGCCTATGTGCGGGAAGACCATGTTCTGGACGACGATCTTCCGGTCTGGGTGCCGATCCCGCCGCTGGCCGAAATCCAGGTGGCGCTGCAGGAGGCGGTCGCCGAAGTCACCGGCCTTTCCGGCTATGACCTCAAGCGTATCATGCGCACCGGCACAGTCGCTACCATCGACAACCGCAACTGGGAGTTGCGCGACCAGCGTGGACCAGTGCAGCGGCTGTCGCAGTCACGGGCGATCGCGCTCGACATGGAGTCGGCGACGATCGCCGCCAATGGCTTCCGCTTCCGCGTACCCTACGGTACGCTGCTTTGCGTCTCCGACAAACCGCTGCATGGCGAATTGAAGCTGCCCGGCATGGCGACCGAGTTCTACAAGCGGCAAGTGGCACAGCATTTGACCATCGGCATCAGGGCGATGGAAAAGCTGGCCGAGATGCCGATGGAACGGTTGCATTCGCGCAAGCTCAGAAGCTTTTCGGAGACGGCGTTCCAGTAGGAACGGCGGCTTTCATCGATCGGAGTATGGTAACAGCGCGGCAGGGCGTTTCACCATCTTGATTGGCTGCATTTCTGCCGATAAGCAAAGTAGATGGCACCCGTTCGAGACATGATGGCTTCGATGGCATTCGTCGCAATGCTCGTCTTCTCGGTCGCGCTGGTGGCCGGGTTTTTCGGAACGCTGCATCCGGCCTTCGATTCCTTCGCTCATTTCCGCGTTCATCTTGCCGTGCTGATGGCGCTTTGCGCGCTGCCGCTGCTGGCGACCTCGTTTCGCCTGCAGGCGGCCACAGGGCTGCTCTTTGCGGTGGCTGCCTTTGCCACCACGTCGAACGCCCTGTCGGTGCCCCGCCTGTGGCCGGTCCAGGCAGCCTACGAAGTCGAGGCCGGCGATCAGGCGGTCTACCCCGGTGATCAGGCGGTCTACCGCCTGCTGCAGATGAACCTGCGGTTCAACAATTCAACGCCTGAAAAAGTCCTGTCGCTGATCGGCCGGACCCAGCCTGATGTGATCACCCTCGACGAGGTGTCCGACATGTGGAAGGCGAAACTTGGCCATGTTGCAAGCGCCTACCCTTACCGGATCTTCTGCCCCTACCCCAATGGCGTATTCGGCGTTGCGCTGCTGTCCAGACGGTCGTTTGCCGCCGGCGCGCAACCGCGCTGCTATGGCCGCGGCGCGATGGCCATCGCGACGGTCGATTTCGGCGGAACCGAAGTCGACGTCGCCGCCATGCACCTCACCTGGCCATGGCCGCGCAACCAGTCACGGCAGATCGGCGGATTGTCGGGGGAGTTCGCCTCGCTTGGCGAGACATCGATCATGGCATGCGACTGCAATGCAGCGCCGTGGAGCGCCGCCGTCCGGCGCGTCGCAGGTCTTGGCAAGCTGACCGTGGCGCCTTCGCCGGGGCCGACCTGGCTCCCTATCAAGCTGCCGGAATTCCTGCGCTTCGCCGGACTGCCGATCGACCTTGTTTTCAGCAAGGGCGCGGTTCTCATCCATTCGGTGTCGAGGCTAGAAAACACCGGCTCCGACCATCTTCCGCTGATGGTGGAGTTCTCGCTCAGGCAGGAACAGAAGAAGCCGGTCGACGAACAAGAAACCGCGACGGCATCGGTGAGACAGAACGGCAGGACCCGAGGCTGAGCTACTGCTTGCGCAACAGCGCCCTGATGAGGTGCTCGACATGGCCGCCGTCGCGATGCTCGCGCGCGTCGAAGGCGTTCTGTTTCGCCTCGTATTCGGCATAGACGGCCTTGATCCGGCGCCTCGCCTCGCGGTGCGTCTTGCTGCAAAACAAGTTGTCGGCGAACTCCAGTCCAGTGATCGATTTCTCGGTCGCCCGCATCATTGTCCTGGCGATGCGGCCATGGTTATGCTCGTGAGCACGAACGCCCGCGAAAAACCGCTTCCAGCGCTTCTGCAGCGCCGGCGTCGCGGCTGAGGCCAAACGCGGCAAGGTGTAGGTGAGATCGAGCGTGCCATTGGCTTGGCGCAGACGGCAGACACCACCCTCCCTTGTGACGTCAAGGTCCCAATCCACGGTATAGGCGGCCAGCGCGATGGCGTGCGTCATGAAGCCGTGCCGCTTCGGACCGTTGCGGTCCATGGCCTCGATCAGGGCGGCGCCCGTGGTTCCAGTGATGTCGTAGGTCCGGGTCTTGACCAGCACCTTCGTGTCAGCCAATGCCGGCGGTGCGAAGCCGCACAAGCCGCCAATCGCCACAAGGCACGTCAGAACCGCCAGGCGCATGGTCATCTCCCGGGTCAGAAAGAATGGAACCACAGGCGCCGCCCCGCTTCAACTTCTTTTAGACGCCGCACATATAATAGGCCTTCACGCGCTTTCATTTTGGTCAACGGGCGAGACGGCCGCCGGGCCGTTCTGGCTTGCTGGGCTACATGTTTTGGTAGACTGGTCCCTCTCCACCTTGTGGCGGCACCCAGGTAATGTTTCGGTTCGGATCCTTGATGTCGCAGGTCTTGCAGTGGACGCAGTTCTGCGCGTTGATGACGAAGCGCACGTCCTTCGCCGCGGGATCGGCGGCGGCGTTGCCATCCTTGTCGACCCATTCGTAGACGCCGGCCGGGCAGTAGCGTGTCGAGGGCCCGGCATAGACATCGTGCTCGGAACGCCGCTGCAGATCCATATCCGCGACCAGCAGGTGGACAGGCTCGTTTTCCTCGTGGTTGGTGTTGGACAGAAACACCGAGGACAGGCGGTCGAAGGTGAGCACGCCATCCGGCTTCGGATAGGAGATCTTCTTATGCCTGGCGGCCGGCTCCAGCGTCGCATAATCGGCCTTGCCGTGCTTCAGCGTGCCGAAAGGCGAGAACCCGAACAGCGAATTCAGCCACATGTCGAGACCGCCGATGCCGACGCCGACGACGGTGCCGAAGCGCGACCACAACGGCTTAACGTTGCGCACCTTCTTCAAATCCTTGCCGATGTCGGTTGCCCGCCATGCCGCCTCGTAAGAAGCCAGTTCGTCATTGGCGCGGCCGGCGCCGATCGCCTCGGCGACATGCTCGGCCGCCAGCATTCCGGAGAGCACGGCATTGTGCGAGCCCTTGATGCGCGGCACGTTGACGAAGCCGGCAGCACAACCGATCAGCGCGCCACCGGGGAAGGACAGTTTCGGCACCGACTGCCAGCCGCCCTCGGTGATGGCACGGGCGCCATAGCCGAGCCGCTTGCCGCCCTCGAATGTGGCCCTGATCGCCGGGTGGGTCTTGAAGCGCTGGAACTCGTCGAACGGCGACAGGTAGGGGTTCTTGTAGTTGAGGTGGACGACGAAGCCGACCGCCACCTGGTTGTCCTCCAGATGGTAGAGGAAGGAGCCGCCGCCGGTCTTCATGTCGAGCGGCCAGCCGAAGGAGTGCTGGACAAGGCCCGGCCGATGGTTCTCCGGCTTGACCTGCCAGAGCTCCTTGAGACCGATGCCGTATTTGCCGGGCTCGCGGCCGTCGGAAAGATGATATTTGGCAATCAACTGCTTGGCCAGCGAGCCGCGCGCGCCCTCGCCGATCAGCACATATTTGCCCATCAGCGCCATGCCCGGCGCGAAGCCCGGGCCTTGCGTGCCATCCTTCTCGACGCCCATATCGCCGGTGACAACGCCGGTGACCGCGCCCTCGTCACTGTAAATGAGGTCCACGGCGGCAAAGCCCGGATAGACCTCGACGCCCAGCGCCTCGGCCTTGGTCGCCAACCAGCGGCAGACATTGCCGAGCGAAACGATGTAGTTGCCGTGGTTGTTCATCAGCGGCGGCATCAGGATATTGGGCAGACGGAACGAACCGGCGGGGCCGAGGACCAGGAAATGGTCTGCGGTGACCGGCGTCTTGAACGGATGTCCCTCTTCGTCACGCCAGCCCGGCAGCAGCCGGTCGATGCCGATCGGATCGACGACGGCGCCGGACAGGATGTGAGCGCCGACTTCGCCGCCCTTTTCCAGGACGACGACGGAAAGCTCGGGATTGACCTGCTTGAGACGGATCGCGGCCGAGAGGCCGGCCGGACCGGCGCCGACGATGACCACGTCGAATTCCATGCTTTCGCGTTCGATCTCGCTCATCAACCCCTCACTGGCTGCCGCATTTGCGCATCTTGCTGGCTTATCCGCTGCATAGCGCATCAATTCGCGACGCGAAACCGGCGCTGACGTGACAATGCCGATTTCGTCAAAAGGCCGCGCATCGTACTACAAAATCGCGATTTGCGGGTCCACCAACATCGATCCGGGTCAAGCCAGTCCAAAGAGAGCCGTTGCCCTGATTTTTTTTAATTGTTCGGCGGCTTGCTTATCGGCCATACTTCGCACCATGCGCACATACGGGCCATCCGGCTTTTCATCGACGCGCTTTTTTTCGCCGCCCGGACGGGTTTGCCGGGCGCTCGTTTTGGCCCTTTTGCCGCTGGCGTCCGTTGGCGCCCACGCCGAGCCGCAAAGGGTCTGGGTGGCCGGAGCCTACTCCTTTTCCGACGAGCTGGGCGGCTTCCGCATCACCAGCGCCTCGGGCATCGGGACAAAGGAGGACCCGCTTGTCATCACCGAAGAGTTGAATTCGGCGACACCAGTGACACTGACGATCCGCACGACGAAGCCGATCCACCCCTTCGGCACTGCGGGCCAATTTGCCAACGGCCTCATGTACATGCGCATCGACGTGCTCAACAACAGCGGCCAGGCCTGGGTCGAGTTCCAATTCGAGCTCCAGGAGATACTCCACCGGCCGAGCGTGTTCGGCGACGGCCTGTCGTTCGACCAGCGCAACAAAACGCCTGACAACATCTGGTCGAGCAGCTTTGCCGATTTCGATCGCGACTTCGAACCCTATGACCGGCTGCTGTTCAAGAGCGGCAAGATCGACCCGTTGAAGACGGCAAAATTCGATTACCTGATCACCGACTACACACCACGCTGGACGTTCTATCTGGTGCAGGATCCGCGTATACCGTCGAGCTGAACTACTTCGTCATACTGGGTCTTCGCAACGTCTCTTCGCTCATGCTCCGCCCGACGATGACGAAATCATGAAGCATCGCGCCAATCACGATGTTGCAAATTCCTGCCGCGCGACTGAATGTGAAAGCATGACTGCCGTTTCCCGAGACAACCGACCTGATATTGCCGAGCTGCTGGCCTTCTACGCCAGCGCCGGCGTCGATGAAGCGCTCGAAGAGGAGCCGCTGAACAGGTTTGCCGAGGCTGCGTCAAAGCCGCCTGAGCGGGCGCCAGCGACAGTTACGCCGCCAACCGGTGAGAACGCAGCGCTGCCACGCTCGACAAGCCTGTCACGCGCCGGAATGGGCGAAAGGCAAGCTGCGGCGCCGGCGGTGCGCGCGCCGTCCGGTACGGCGACAGTGCCCGACGAGCAGCAAGCGGCATTGGCGCGACACCTGGCGACGACGGCGGCAACCCTGGACGAACTTCGCCAGCACATGGCGGCATTCGACGGCTGCAACCTCAAATTCACCGCCAAGAACCTGGTGTTCGCCGATGGCAATCCGAATGCCGCGGTGATGCTGGTCGGCGAGGCACCCGGGCGCGACGAGGACATCGAGGGATTGCCGTTCGTCGGCCGCTCGGGCCGGCTGCTCGACCGGATGCTGGCCGCGATCGGCCTCGACCGGACCTCGGCCTACATCGCCAATGTGATTCCCTGGCGGCCGCCGGGCAACCGCACGCCGACGCCGCACGAGACCGAGATTTGCCGGCCGTTCATCGAACGGCAGATCGAGCTGGTCAATCCGAAGGTGCTGGTCAATTTGGGCGGCCCCTCGGCAAGCACCCTTCTCAACACCACAGAGGGCATCCTGCGGCTGCGCGGCAACTGGCGCGTCCACACGACCGCCGCCGGCATTGCCATCCCCGCCATGCCAACGCTTCATCCGGCGTATCTCTTGCGAACCCCCGCGCACAAGAAGCTGGCGTGGCGGGATTTCCTTGAAGTGAAGGCGAAGCTTCGGGCGCTGGGTTGAGGGTTCGAGATTAGCCAGTCTCCCCCCTCGTGGTACCCTCGTGGGGGAGATGGCCGGCAGGCCAGAGGGGGGGCGCGAAGGATGGCCCACTTTCGTGGCCTCCCGATAGGTCGGCGGGACAGCGCCCCCCTCTGCCTTGCCAGGCATCTCCCCCACAAGGGGGAAGATTGGCTGTCATCACCGCTTTCGCAAATCTCCGACGTAGATGCTGTACCTATAACCTCCCCGGTAATTGAAATGCATCTGCGGCCGGCCTAGTCATGCACCCATGACCGCAACCCAGACTTCCGCCGGCAGCCTCATTCGCGAATGGCGCACGCGCCGGCGCATGAGCCAGCTCGACCTCGCCATGGAAGCCGAAATCTCGCAGCGGCATCTGAGTTTCGTGGAAAGCGGCCGCGCGGCACCCTCGCGCGACATGGTGCTGCATCTGGCCGAGCAGCTGTCGATCCCGTTGAGGCAGCGCAACCAGCTCCTGCTGGCCGCGGGCTTTGCCCCCAGCTTCAGCGAGCGTCCGCTCACCGATGCCTCGCTGGCGCCGGCGATGGCGGCGGTCGAGATCGTGCTCAAGGGTCACGAACCCTTCCCGGCTCTGGCTGTCGACCGGCACTGGAACCTGGTGTCGGCAAACGCCGCCATCGGCCCGTTCCTCGCCAACGTCGCCGAGCCTTCCTTGCTGAAGCCGCCAGTCAACGTGCTGCGGCTCAGCCTGCACCCGGGTGGCGTCGCGCCGCGCATCGTCAATCTGGCCGAATGGCGCGCGCATCTTCTCGACCGGCTGAAACACCAGAACGACGCTTCAGGCGACCCGGTTCTGGTCGAACTGGAGCGCGAGCTTCGGACCTATCCGTCCGGCCTGAACGGCGCACGGCCGGTGCCGGTCGAGCCGAACGCGATCGTGCACCCGCTGCGGCTTGCGCATGGCGATGCCGTGCTGTCGTTCATCAGCACCATCACCGTGTTCGGCACGCCGCTCGACGTGACGCTGTCGGAACTGGCGATCGAATCGTTTTTCCCCGCCGATGAGCAGACAAGGACCGTGCTGGTGCGATTGGCGAACGAGCGGGCCGAGCCGTCCTGATCATCCTTGTGGCGGGGTCGCCTGGCGGGTGCGGGCACGTTCAAGGCCCAGTTGCCGCTCGCGCCAGATGATGAAGATGCCGGCGGCAACGACGATCACGCCGCCGATGAGCATATGAACCGTCGGGACGTCGCCGAAGGCGAGATAGCCGACAACGATGCCAAGCAGCATCGACGTGTATTCGAAAGGCGCCACGACCGAGGCCTCGGCATGGCGATAGGCGGCCGTCATCAGAATCTGGGCGAGCCCGCCGCAAAAGCCTGCAGCAATGAGCAGGCCCGCCTGCGCCGGTGTCAGCGCCTGCCAGCCGAACGGCAGCGACAGCAAGGCCAGGAGGCTCGCCGTCACCGAAAACCACAACACGATGGTTGCCGTCGGCTCGCTCTGGACGAGGTTGCGCACCAGCAGCATGGCGACGGCCGAGATCGCTGCCGCGACCAGTGCGGCGATGACGCCGAGCACCTCCTGATCGCCGAGTGCTGCGCCCGAACCCAGCAGCGTCAGTTCCGGCCATGAGATGACCAGCACCCCGACCAGTCCGACCGCAACCGCGCTCCAGCGATAGACGCGGATCGCTTCGCCGAGGAAGATCGAACTGAACACCACCACCAGCAGCGGCTGTGCGTAGTTCAGCGCGATCGCTTCCGGCAGCGGCAGCCGAATCAGCGCGAAGAAGCCGAGCCCCATGGCGCAGACGCCGACAACGCCGCGCGCAATGTGGTTGAGCGGGCGCTTGGTCGAAAATGCGGTGCCAAGTTTTCCCTGGAAGGCCAGGAAGACGACGATCGGAAAGATGGCGAAGAACGAGCGGAAGAAGACGATCTGGCCCGCCGGCACCGTGCCCGCCGCCTTGATGCAGGACGACATGGCGACGAAGACCGCCACCGACGCGATCTTGAGCATGATCCCGGTCAGCGTGTTGTGCCCGCCGGGATGGTCCGTCGGGTTCACTTGGCAGCTGCTTCCTGGATCGCCGCCCAGATGCGCGCCGGCGTTGCCGGCATGTCGATGTGCCTGATGCCGTAGGCGCGATAGAGCGCATCCGTCACCGCGTTGAGCGCGGCCGGCGTCGCTCCGATCGTGCCTGCCTCGCCTGCCCCCTTGATGCCGAGCGCATTGGTGGTCGAGGGCACGTTGCGGGTCTCGAAATGGAAGAACGGCAAATCGTCGGCGCGCGGCATGGCATAGTCCATGAAACTTGCCGTCAACAGCTGCCCGTCCTCGTCATAGACCGTGTTCTCGGTCAGCGCCTGGCCGATGCCCTGGACGACGCCGCCATGCACCTGGCCGGCCAGCAGCATAGGGTTCACGGTGACGCCGAAATCGTCGACGATCGTATAGCGGACAATTTCCGTCACGCCGGTGTCGGGATCGATCTCGACCTCGCAGATGTGGGTGCCGTTCGGATAGGTGCATTCGTCCTGCACGAACTCGCCAAAGCCCTTGAGATCGTCCGGGTTCTTGGCTGCCTTGGCGATGCTCGAAAAATCGATCGTGCGGTCGGTGCCGACGATGCGAGCAACGCCGTTGGACAATTCGATGTCGTCGGCCGAGGCTTCCAGCTCATCGGCGGCGATGCGCCTGATCTTGATGGCCAGATCCTCGCCGGCGCGAGAAGCTGACACACCGCCAAGCGGAATGGAGCGCGAGCCACCGGTGCCGCCGCCGGCCTTCAGCTCGTCGGTGTCGCCCTGGCGGACATGAATGTTGCCGATGTCGAGATGAAGCTTTTCCGAGAGGAACTGCGCATAGGCGGTCGCATGCCCCTGCCCGTTGGTCTGGGTGCCGATCTTCAGCGTCACCGTGCCGTCGCCGTTCAATTCGACAAAGGCCGGTTCAGAGCCGGGAAAGGCACAGGCCTCGATATAGGTCGCCATGCCGATGCCGCGGATTTTGCCTTCCGCCTTCGACTGCGCCAGTCGCTCCGGGAACGCCTGCCACTCCGCTTGTTCGATGGCGCGGTCCATATGGCCTGCGAATTCACCGGTATCATAGAGGCGGTCGGTCTGCGTGCGGTAAGGAAACTGTTCGGGCCTGATGAAATTGCGCCGGCGGATCTCTTCGACTGGCAAGGCCAGGTCGTGGGCGCAGGCGTCGACGAGCTTTTCCAGCAGGAATGCCGTTCCGGACGGCCGGCGCCGCGGTAGGCATCGACCGGGCAAGTGTTGGTGTAGAGGCCGGTCACCGACACGTCGAGCGCCTGGATGTCGTAGACGCCGGTCGACATGGTGACGCCGATATAGGGGATGAACGGGCCATATTGCGAGATATAGGCACCGATATTGGCGAGGAGATCGACCTTCATGCCGAGAAAGCGGCCGTCCTTGTCCATCGCCATCTCGGCGGTCACGACATTGTCGCGACCTTGCGCATCGGTGAGGAAATGCTCGGTGCGGTCGCCGGCCCATTTCACCGGGCGGCCAAGGCGCCTGGCGGCCTCCAGCACCAGCGGATGCTCGCGATAGACGAAGCTTTTCGGCCCGAAGCCGCCGCCGACATCCGGCGTGATGACGCGCAGCTGATTCTTCTTGATCTTGAATATGTCGGCCAGGATGTACTGCATGGAATGCACGCCCTGCGAGCCTGTGGTCAGCACGAAGCGGTTCTCCTGCGTGTTCCACTCGCCGATCGCCGAACGCGGCTCCATGTAGTTGCAGACCAGCCGGTTGTTGATGAATTCGATGCGGGTGACATACGCCGCCCTGGCGAATGCCGCCGCGGTCTTCGCCTTGTCGCCGATGTGGTAGCTGAAGGCGCGGTTGGAGCCGAGTTCCGGCCAGACAAGCGGCGTGCCTTCGTCAAGCGCCGTGGCGGTGCCGGACGCGGCATCCTCGCCCTCGTATTCGACCTCGATCAGTTCGGCCGCGTCCTGCGCCAGCGCGCGGCTGTCGGCGACGACGAAGGCGACGGCGTCGCCGACATAATTGACCCGGTCGCGGCAAAGGACCGGAATGTCGCGGGTCGGCGCCTTGGTGCCGTCCGGCTGCCTCTGCATGACGCCGGATTTCAGCTTGCCGAGATGAGCAAGATCCGCACCGGTCAGCACCAGATGGACGCCAGATGCCGCCTTGGCCGCCTCGGTCGAACCGAGGGTGAAGCTTGCCTTGGCCACCGGCGAGCGCAGGACATAGCCGTGCAGGAGGCCGGCCGGTTGGATGTCGTCCGTATAGCGGCCGAGACCCTTGATGAAGGCCTGGTCCTCGCGACGCAGCACAGAGGCGCCCATGCCGAATTTCGGTGTGACGACGGTCATGGATACCTCGCGACGATGATTGGAAAACGAGTGCCTGAAATAGGCGCTGCGCCAGTTTTGTCGAGTGACGGTTTCGTGTAAAGAGCGCGTGCTTCACATTTCTTCGACCAGCGGACCCACCTGCCGCTGCGGGAATCGACAGGAAAACCAACGGAATGCGCACGGACACCGGCCAGGTCTTCAAGCTCGAAGACTATCGCCCCACCGACTATCTCATTCCGGAAACCGGCCTGACTTTCCGGCTGTCGCCGGAAGCCACGCGCGTCATCGCCGTGCTGACGGTCGAGCGCCGCGACGGCGTCGCGGCGTCAATGCCGCTGGTGCTGGACGGCGATGGCCTGACGCTCAGCCGCATCGCAATCGACGGCCAGACACTTGCGCCGGCCGATTTTTTCGCCACGCCCGATCAGTTGACGATCACCACGCCGCCTACAGCAGCCCGCTTCCAGCTGCTGATCGAAACCGAGCTGGCGCCGGCGCACAACGAAGCCCTGATGGGCCTCTATCGCTCGAGCAACGTCTATTGCACGCAATGCGAGGCCGAGGGCTTTCGGCGCATTACCTATTTTCTCGACCGTCCCGATATCCTGTCGGTCTATACGGTGCGCATCGAGGCGCCGCACCACGAGTCGCCACTGCTTCTTTCCAACGGCAACCCGGCTGGCGGCGGCGAACTTGCCGACGGCTGGCACTATGCAGTCTGGCACGACCCCTTCCCCAAGCCGTCCTATCTGTTCGCGCTGGTCGCAGGCGCTCTCGGCAAGGTCGCGGACAGCTTCGTCACATTGTCCGGCCGCGAGGTCGAGCTCGGCATCTTTGTCGAGCCGGGCAAGGAGCGGCTCGCCGGCTACGCCATGGACGCCCTGAAACGGTCGATGAAATGGGACGAGGAAGCGTTCGGCCGCGAATACGACCTCGACGTCTTCAACATCGTCGCCGTGTCCGACTTCAACATGGGCGCGATGGAGAACAAGGGCCTCAACATCTTCAACGACAAGTATGTGCTGGCCGACCAGGAGACCGCAACGGACGCCGATTTCGCCAATATCGAGGCGATCATCGCGCACGAGTATTTCCACAATTGGACTGGCAACCGAATCACTTGCCGTGACTGGTTCCAGCTTTGCCTGAAGGAAGGGCTGACGGTTTTCCGCGATCACGAATTCTCCGCCGACCAGCGATCGCAAGCGGTGAAACGCATTGCCGAAGTGCGCACGCTCAAGGCACATCAGTTTCCCGAAGACCAGGGACCGCTGGCGCATCCAGTGCGACCGCGCCGCTACCGCGAGATCAACAATTTCTACACGGCGACAGTCTACGAAAAGGGCTCGGAAGTGGTGCGCATGATCCGCACCATTCTCGGCGCCGAGACGTTCCGGGCCGGCATGGATCTCTATTTCGAGCGCCATGACGGCGAGGCTGCGACAATCGAGGACTTCATCAAGGTGTTCGAGGATGTGTCCGGGCGCGACCTCGCGCAATTTTCGCTGTGGTACCATCAGGCCGGCACGCCCAATCTGACCATCAGTTCGACGCACAATGCGGCGGCCCAGGAATTCACGCTCGAGATCGAGCAGTCGGTGCCGCCAACGCCGTCCGAAAGCCGCAAGCGGCTGATGCATATCCCGCTGGCCTTCAGCCTGGTCGGCACCGACGGCAAAGCGATAGAATATAGCGGCGTCGAGGGCGCCAGCGTCGAGGACGGCGTCATCCATATCCGCAGGCGCCGGCACATGGTGCGCTTCTCGGGCGTCACTGAGCGCCCGGCGATGTCGCTCAACCGCGGCTTCTCGGCGCCGGTGACGCTTTCCGTCGAGCAGAGGGCCGACGATCAGTTCTTCCTTGCTGGCCATGACAACGATACCTTCTCGCGCTGGCAGGCGTTCAACACGCTTTTGACCGAGGCTCTGATATCCACCTTCCGCCAGGTCCTTGACGGCAAGCAGCCCGGTTTCGCATCGCGGTTGATCGAGCTTGCCGGCAAAATAGCCGGCGACGAGACACTCGAACCGGCCTATCGGGCGCTGGCCCTGGCGCTTCCAAGCGAAGCCGATATCGCCCGTGACATCGGCAAGAACATCGACCCCGATGCCATTTTCTCGGCCCGCGAGGCGCTGACGGTCGCAATCGCCGAGGCGAATCGGGAGATATTCTCCGGCCTCTACGATCGACTGACCGACAAGGACGCTTTCAGTCCTGATGCGGCAAGCGCCGGTCGCCGGGCGCTGCGCAACACCTTGCTCGACTATCTTTCGCTGCTGCAAGGAGGTGCGACGCTTGCGGCCCGGCATTTCCAGTCCGCGACCAACATGACCGACCGCGCCGCCGCATTGAGCGTGCTTGCGCTGCGCCATGGCGGTTCGCCCGAGACGGTCAAGGCGCTGGCGGAGTTCGAAGCGAAATATGCGACCGATCCGCTGGTGATGGACAAATGGTTCCATATCCAGGCCAGCGTGCCGGGCCCGCAAACCATTCATGCGGTGCGCGCCCTGACCGGCCACCCGGCCTTCTCGATGGCCAACCCGAACCGGGTGCGCTCGCTCGTCGGCACGTTTTCCAGCGCCAACCAGACCGGCTTCCATCGCGCCGACGGCGAAGGCTACCGGTTTTTCGTCGAAACGGTCCTGCAGGTCGAAAAGCGCAACCCGCAATTGGCCGCCAGGCTGGCGACGGCACTCAGATCATGGCGCTCGCTGGAACCTGCCCGGCAGGGCAAGGCAAGGGAAGCGCTGCTTTCGATTGCCAATACCGAGAACCTGTCGGCCGATTTGCGCGACATCGTCGAGCGCACGCTGGCGTAAGGTGTGTCGATATTCAGGTGATGCCGGCCTGCGAACGGCGGTTTCCTGCGCTTCCGGTGCTCACGTACCCAAAAGTACGGTCCGCTCCGGTTCTCGGAATCCACCGTTCTCGGCGCGGCCTGACCTGAATCTCAACACACCTTAGAAGGTTGCCGCCCGGCATCATCGGGCGGGAAAGTCCATTATTTTAGTCGATTTTTAATCTTTTTTCGCTGCGCCTCTGGACAAGCCGAATCACCTTTGATTCTTTAGCTGAAGATTCGGAAGTGCGGCGTCGCCGGATCGTCAAGCAGATTTAAAATCGGGGAGAGCCATTTATGGCGAAGGCGGACGCGTGGGGCGCGCCCGGAGGGACGGGTTTTGAGCAGCGTGAGGCGGGAAGCGACGGTCTCGCCGGCAATGCGCGGCTGATCGCCGAACCCGCCTACCGACGGCTTCTGGCAGCCGAGCCATTGCTGCGCCGATCGATACCGGCCCTCATCATCATTTTCCTGATTGTCATCGCGGCACTGCGGTTCCTGTCGCTGATGCACGAGCGCGACGACGTGGAACGCGACGCCAAGGCGATCCTCTCGCTCGCGGCGGGCCAACTGGCCAGTTCGATCAGCGTCGATGCGAGCATGACCTCGACGCCTGGCGCGACGCAGGACCTGTTGGAGGGCATCAGCCGTCAGGGCGCCATGGGCCGAAGCCACGTGCTTGCGGTCACCGACAGCGCGTTCAAGATCGTTGCCGTGACACCGCAATCGACGGGCTGGGAAGGGCGGTCGCTCGACGCCATCGCCCAGGGCGGTCAACCGCTGTTCATGTTCGGTGACCGCGCCGGGGTGATGGAGGTCAGCATCGGCGGCCAGGACTGGTATGGCGCGGTGAGCCTGGCAAATGGCAGGAATGGTGCTGCCGCAGCGCTCGTTCCGCAGGATGCGGTCTTCGACACGTGGCGCAAGACCGTTTCGCTCAACGTCACGCTGTTCGTGCTGACGGCCGGCGTGCTGATCATCGTCCTCTATGCCTATTTCGGCCAGGCGGCGCGCGCCCAGACCGCCGACCGCATCTATCTCGAAGCGCACCAGCGCATCGACATGGCGCTGGTGCGCGGCCGCTGCGGCCTGTGGGACTGGGACATGGTGCGCGGCAAGATGTACTGGTCGCGTTCGATGTACGACATGCTGGGCTATGAGCCCTGCGACACGATGCTGTCGTTCGGCGAGGTCGACGGGATCATCCATCCCGAGGACGGCGACCTATTCCAACTCGCCAACAGGATCGTCGCACGAGAGATCGACCACATCGACCAAGTGTTCCGGATGCGCCACGCCGACGGACAATGGGTGTGGATGCGCGCAAGAGCGCAGGTGATCGACCCGGAAGCGCCGGAGATCCAGTTGATCGGCATCGCCGTCGACGTCACCGAGCAGCGGCATTTGGCGCTGCGCTCCGAGGCCGCGGATCTTCGCCTGCGAACGGCCATCGAAAACATCAACGAATCCTTCGTGCTCTGGGATTCGGCCCAGCGCCTGATCATGTGCAATTCCAAGTACCAGCAGGACAACGGCCTGTCGGATCGCGACGTAATGCCGGGCGCCTCGCGCGCCGTTCTCGAAGATCGCATGCTTGCCTTCGCCTCGGAGCGCCGGCTTGCCAACACCAACGGGCAGCAAGGCGGCGTGACCTTCGAGCGGCAGCTTGCCGATGGCCGCTGGCTGCAGGTGAACGAATTGCGGACCAGGGACGGCGGCACCGTCTCGGTCGGCTCCGACATCACCCAGATCAAGCTGCACCAGGAGAAGCTGGTCGACAGCGAGCGCCGGCTGATGGCGACGATCCACGATCTCAGCCTTGCCCGCCGGGCAGAGGAAGAGCGGTCGCGCGAACTGGTCGAGCTCAATCACAAATACATGAAGGAAACCGAGCGCGCCGAGGCCGCGAACCGGGCCAAATCCGAGTTCCTGGCCAACATGTCGCATGAATTGCGCACGCCGCTCAACGCGATCATCGGCTTCTCCGAACTGATGGAACAGGCGCTGTTCGGGCCCCTGGGTTCGCCGCGCTACGAGGAATACGCCACCGACATCAACGGCAGCGGCAAATATCTTCTGGGCGTCATCAACGACATCCTCGACATGTCGAAGATCGAGGCCGGCCAGTTCTCGATGGATCAGGAGGAGATCGACCTCTGCCCGCTGATGCGGGAAACGGTGCGCGTCATCTCGCTGCAGGCGGCGGAAAATTCGATCACCGTCGAAACACGCATCCCCGATTCGCTGACGCTGTTCGCCGACCGCCGGGCGATCAAGCAGATCATCATCAACCTGCTGTCGAATGCGGTGAAGTTCACCGGCCAGGGCGGCCGCATTGCGGTAAGGGCCCGCAACACCTCCAGCGCTCTGGTGCTGACGATCGAAGACAATGGCTGCGGCATCCCGAAGGAGGCGCTGAGCAAGCTCGGGCGGCCGTTCGAGCAGGTGCAGAACCAGTTTTCCAAGAGCCATGCCGGTTCCGGCCTTGGCCTTGCCATCTCACGCTCGTTGGCCGAGCTTCAGGGCGGCGCCTTGAAAATCCGCTCCACCGAAGGCACCGGCACGATCGTGTCGGTGCGCATTCCGACCAGGAAGCCGACGCAGCCAGTCAGGGCCGCCGCCTGACTAGTGAATAGTGAATAGTGAAATAGTCAGTAGTGAATATCTAATTCCATTCACCATTCACTACTCACTACTCATTCACACGAAGCAAAAAGCCAAAATCCTTCCTGACATTTTGCGACGTCTCCTTGAGGTGCGCTTCCAGCACCCCGAAATCCGGCAGGTCGGTGACCGCCAGTAGCAGATCCGAAAGCCCCGGCGGAACGTCGTCGCGTTCGAATACGCCGGTGAGGCAGAGCCGCGTCATCTGGGTCAGCGCCAGATAGAGCGCATAGGCATCGCAAAGCTCCTGCCTGATCTGCGCCTCGGCGAAATCCGGCGCCAGCCTCGACAGCACGTCCGCCGTCCCGGTGACCCGGCGGCCGGCTTCGACCTTTCCCGTGATCACCGCCACCTGCGCGATGAATTCGAGATCGATGAGACCACCCGGGATCAGCTTGATCTCCCAGAGATCGCGCGGCGGTTTTTC
Organism: Mesorhizobium sp. WSM4810; assembly: GCF_055811235.1. Classification (NCBI taxonomy): domain Bacteria; kingdom Pseudomonadati; phylum Pseudomonadota; class Alphaproteobacteria; order Hyphomicrobiales; family Phyllobacteriaceae; genus Mesorhizobium; species Mesorhizobium sp. WSM4810. Next base: position 43,716 of record NZ_JBVVQV010000015.1, read on the forward strand.
CTTCTCGATCATCGCGCGCATCTCGGCCGCCTCGGCCATCACCTTGGCGCTGTCGCGCGGCAGGGCAAGCACCTGTGCCACTTCGGTCTCGACCTCGGCGCACAGCGCTTGATCGCCGCCGATCGCGCGGGCCCTTGACAGCGCCATATGCTCCCAGGTCCAGGCGTCCTTGCGCTGGTACTTCTTGAAGGCATCGACATGGGTCGCCACCGGCCCCTTGTTGCCGGACGGCCGCAAGCGAAGGTCGAGTTCGTAGAGAACGCCCTCGGCGGTCGGCGCGGACACCGCAGCGATCAGCCGCTGCGTCATCCTGGCGTAATAGTGCGACGGGGCGAGCGGCTTGTCGCCATCGGATTCGTCGGCATCGGCGTCGTGATCATAAAGCAGGATGAGGTCGACGTCTGAGCCGGCCGTCAATTCGCGGCTGCCGAGCTTGCCCATGCCGAGCAGCGCAACCGTGCCGCCGGCGATGCGACCGTGGCGTAGCGCGAACTCGGCGATGACCGCCCGCAGCGCCGCGTCGATGGTGAGATCGGCCAGATCGGAAAAGGCACGGCCGGCGCGCGCCGGATCGATCGAGCCGGCAAGCAGCCTGACGCCGATCAGGAATTTTTGCTCGGACGCAAAGATGCGCAAGCGGTCGAGCACGTCCTCATAGGCCCTGTCGCCTTCGAGAAACGCGGCGAGACGGCCGGACAGATAGGCGCGGTCCGGCAGTTCGGTCAAAAGGGCCGGATCAAGCAGGCCGTCAAACACGTGCGGCCGGCGTGTGATGATGGCGGCCAGCCGGGGCGCCGCGCCCATGATGGTCGCCAGCAGCTTCAGCAGAGCCGGATTGGAGTGGAGCAGCGAGAACAGCTGAATGCCGGCGGGCAGACCGGCAAGGAATTCGTCGAAGCGTATCAACGCCTCGTCCGCGCGGCGCGTCTGGCCGAAGGATTGCAGCAGCGCCGGCGTCAGTTCGGTCAACCGCTCGCGCGCCTCGGCTGACTGGGTGACGCGATAGCGGCCGAAATGCCAGCCGCGGATGACGCGGCAGATGTCGCTCGCCCGCTGGAATCCCAATCTCTGCAGGGTCTGCAACGTATCGGGGTCGTCGACATCGCCGGTAAAGACCAGATTGCCGATGCCCGCCGAAAGCTCGGGCGCGGTCTCGAAAAGCGCTGCGTAGTGGCGTTCGACCTGATGGAGTGCGGCGCGGAACGCCTCGGCAAAGGTCGCCGCATCGGCAAAACCGAGCAGGCGGGCAATGCGTTCGAGCCCTTCGTCATCGTCCGGCAGTATGTGGATCTGCTCGTCGGCGACCATCTGAACGGCGTGCTCGACGCGGCGCAGGAGCCAGTACTGCCTTGTGAGCGTATCGCGCGCATCGGCAGTGATCCAGCCGCGTGCCGCAAGCTGGCCAAGCATCGGCACCGTCTCGCGGCCGCGCAGTTCGGGGAAGCGGCCGCCGGCGATGAGCTGCTGGGTCTGGACGAAGAACTCGATCTCGCGGATGCCGCCGCGGCCGAGCTTGACGTTGTGGCCCTTCACCGCGATCTCGCCAAGACCCTTGTGGGCATGGATCTGGCGCTTGATCGAATGGACGTCGGCGATCGCCGCATAGTCCATGTATTTGCGCCAGATGTAGGGCTGGAGCTCCTTCAGGAACGCAGTGCCGGCGGCGACATCGCCGGCCACCGGACGCGCCTTGATCATTGCGGCCCTCTCCCAGTTCTGGCCCCGCGCCTCGTAGTAGCGCAGCGCCGCCTCGACCGGGATCGCCAGCGGCGTCGAACCGGGGTCGGGACGAAGCCTGAGGTCGGTGCGGAAAACATAGCCGTGTTCGGTGCGGTCCTGGAGCATGCGGACCAGCCGGCGGGTCAGGCGCGAAAACAGCTCCGTCGCATCGAGCGGATCGACGACTGCTGGCGCTTGCGGGTCGAAGAAAACGACGAGATCGATGTCGGAGGAGAAGTTCAGCTCATGCGCGCCAAGCTTGCCCATGCCGAGCAGGATCCAGCCCGACCGGCGCGCCGGATCCTCGAGATCCGGCAGTTTGAGCTTGCCTTGTCGGTGCGCGTCGCGAAGCAGGAAGTCGACGGCAGCGCGGGTGCAGGCGTCGGCAAGATCGCTCAGCCGCCGTACTGTGATTGCAGTTTCGGCCTCGCCTGCAAGATCGGCCAGCGCGATCAGGACATGCGCTTCCGCTTTCCATTGCCGCAACTCCATCATCAGGCCGTTTTCAGAGATGGCTTCCGCCCGCGCGGCCTTGCCGATGGCGGCGCCGATCGACGCCAGCCGCGCCTCGACGGTCTCATCGAAAAGCGCATCTAGGATCTGCGGGCGGCGGCGCACCGTGTCGCGCAGGAACGGCGACAGGTCGAAGACTGCCGCGAGAAACTCCTGGACGGCGCCCTCGCCGGCCAGGAATTTCGCCAGCACGGCAAGCCCCTCTTCCTGCGCTGCGGAAGCGATCTCCGACAATTCCCCCCGGGCTCGGTTCTGATCCAGAGGCACGAGCCTTGCCGCCGGCCTCAGAAGCCAGTTGGTGTGTTCCGCAGCCGCCTTCACCGCCATCAGCGATCCTCCCGTTCGGGAAAACTCATGACGACGGATAATCCAGGATTGGCGGGCAGGAGATCAAGCCGCCCTTTGTGGAATGTCATGATCGCCTTGGCGAGGCTGAGGCCGAGACCGGAACCCGGCTGCGAGCGGCTCTTCTCCAGCCGCACGAAACGCTCGGTCGCCCTGGCGCGATCGGCATCGTCGGGAATGCCCTGGCCGTTGTCGGTGACGGAAAGCCTGATTTCGCTGCCGACGCGATCGAGCGCCACGCGAACGGTCGGCTTGGCTGTCGAGTCGGTCGAATATTTGATCGCGTTGTCGACGATGTTCGATAGCGCCTGGCCGATCAGCTCGCGATTGCCTTCAACGGCGAAGCCGTCCTGCACAGAGGTCTCGAGTGTCACTCCCGCCTCCTCCGCCACCGGCTCGTAGAGCTCGACGACATCGCGCACGGAAGCAGCCAGATCGACCCGGCTGGTGATTTCTGAGGAATAGCCCGCCTCCAGCCTTGAGATCATCAGGATGGCGTTGAAGGTCTTTATCAGATGGTCGGACTCGGCGATGGTCGCTTCCAGCGCCTGCCGGTAGGCGGCGGAGTTGTGCTTGCCGGAGAGCGTCGCCTCGGCGCGGTTGCGCAGCCTGGTCAGCGGTGTCTTCAGATCGTGGGCGATGTTGTCGGAGACCTGCTTCAGCCCTTCATTCAGCGTCGCGATCCTGGCCAGCATGGAATTGAGATTTTCGGAGAGCCGATCGAACTCGTCGCCGGCCCCGGTGACCGGCAGCCGGCCGGAAAGGTCGCCGCCCATGATGCGGCGACTGGCCTGCGACACCGAGTCGATGCGCTTCAGCGCCGCGCGGCCGACGAAGAACCAGATCAAAATTCCGCCAAGCGCCATCATGCCGAGCGCCAACGTCAAGGCGCGGCGGATGACGGCGCGGAACCGCTCAGGCTCGCCGAGATCGCGGCCGACCAGCATGATCATCTGGTTCGGCAGGCGCAGCACCAAGGCAATGGCGTTGTGGCCCTTCTCGCCTTCGACCTGGACTTCGCTCTGGCTGGGTTCGTTCGGGTCGGCGATCGGGTTGCGTTGCCGCTCGAGCTCGCCCTCGCCAAAGCGCCGGTAGGAAAACGGCTCCGTCGTCCAGCCCTCGGCCACGAGAACGCCGGGTTCCAGGCTCTGCACGTTGCCGGTCAGGATCTGGCCGTTGGCATCGGCGATCAAATAGAGGTTGGCGCCGGGCTGGCGGGAGCGCTGCTCGACCACCCGCACCAGCAGCGGCAAGCCGCCGCGCTGATAGACCCGGGCGAGGCCGAGCACCTCGTCGTTGATGGTCTCCTGCGTCTGGCCGGTCAGCATGCGCGCCGACAGCGAGGTCATGTAGAAGACGAGCAGCACCGCACAGATGGCGAACAGCAGGAGATAGAGCGCCGAAAGCCGCGCTGCCGTCGTCTTCATGATGGCCGGCATGGAAAGGGCCATGCTAGCCGCTCTTGAGCATATAGCCGGCGCCACGAACCGTGTGCAGGATGGGCTTGTCGAAGCCCTTCTCGATCTTGCCGCGCAGCCGCGAGACGTGAACGTCGATGACGTTGGTCTGCGGATCGAAATGATAGTCCCAGACATTTTCCAGCAGCATGGTGCGCGTCACCACCTGGCCGGCATGGCGCATCAGATATTCGAGCAGGCGGAACTCGCGCGGCTGCAGCGTAATCTCGCGGGCCGCGCGCCGTACCGAATGCGACAGCCTGTCGAGTTCGAGGTCGCCGACCCGGTAGACGGTTTCGGCCTCCCTGGCGCTGGCGCGGCGGTTCAGCACCTCGACCCGGGCCAGAAGCTCGGAAAAGGCATAGGGCTTGGTCAGATAGTCGTCGCCGCCGGCCCGCAAGCCGGTGACCCGGTCGTCGACTTCGCCGAGCGCCGACAGGATCAGCACCGGCGTAGTCTTGCCTCGGGATCTCAGACCGGCGATGACCGACAGGCCGTCACGGCGCGGCAGCATGCGGTCGACGACCATCACGTCATAGTCGCCGGAGTCAGCGAGCGCGAAGCCGGTTTCGCCGTCGCCGGCGACATGGGCGGTATGCCCGGCCTCGGTAAAGGCTTTCTGGAGGTAATCGGCCGCTTCGCGATCGTCTTCTATGACGAGAATCTTCATGGGACCGTTATACGCGATTTCGCTGGAAGATTGAGTGGCCGGCATAGGCATCATGGCCTCGAGGTGTATCGCGAACAAAATGATTCAAGAACGAGCAGTAAGTCTTTGTTTTATAATGTTATTGGCGTCGAGCCGCCGCATCCTCGGATTTGGGCGACATGCTTTGTTGTTTGAGCATGTCGTCATCCCAAAACCGTTTCACACTTTGGGCGACTGCTCTGTTATTCGAGCGGCAGCGGGCGATGGGAGCCCGCTGCCGCTGGGCCGGAACACGATGACTGACTAACGTATTCAAGCCCCGTGCTTTCCCATGCTACGGCTCGGGTGTTTGAAACCGCCGCATCGGAAGAGTCTGGAACGTCAGCCCTTGGCGACAGGCAGCGCGACGAAGCGGTTGCTGTCCTCGCGGGTGATCTGCATCAGCACCGCCTTGCGGCCCGACTTCACCGCGTCGGCCATGGCCTTGGCGACGTCCTCGGTGCCATTGACCTCCGTCGAATTGACCGAGGTGATGACATCGCCGGGCTGGATCCCGCGATCGGCAGCATCGCTGTCGGGATCGACATCGGTCACCACAAGCCCTTTGCCATCGTCGGACCTGGTGACGGTGAGACCGAGATCGGCCAGTGTATCGGCCTTTGGTGGAACCGAAGGCTGCTGGTCGGCCGAAGCCTGTTTGTCAGTCGAAGGCAGCGTGCCGAGGTCGACCTTGACCGTTTCACTCTTGCCGTCACGCCACAGCGTGACGTCGACCGGCTTGCCGGGCGGGTAGGCGCCGATCAGACGGGCGAGTTCCTTCGGCGAAGCGACGTCCTTGCCGTCCACCTGAGTGATGACGTCACCAGCCGATATGCCGGCCTCCTTGCCGGGACCATCGTCCTGGGCGCTGGAAACGAGCGCACCCTTGTCGGACTTCAGCCCGAGCGATTCGGCGATTTCGGAGGTGACCGGCTGGATCTCGACGCCAAGCCAGCCGCGCTGGACGGTGCCGTCCTTCATCAGATCCTGCACGACCTGTTTGGCGGTCGAGGCGGGAATGTCGAAGGCAATGCCGACGCTGCCACCGGACGGCGAGAAGATCGCGGTGTTGATGCCGACGACCTGGCCGTTAAGGTTGAAGGTCGGGCCACCCGAATTGCCGCGGTTCACCGAGGCATCGATCTGGATGAAATCATCATAAGGACCGGCGCCGATGTCGCGACCACGGGCCGAGACAATGCCGGCAGTGACTGTGCCGCCGAGGCCGAACGGATTGCCGACGGCCACCACCCAGTCGCCGACGCGAACCTTTGAATCGTCGGCGAAGTCGACATAGGTGAACTTGCCGTCGCCTTCAACCTTGAGCACTGCGAGGTCGGTGCGCGGATCTGTGCCGACCAACTTGGCGTCGAGTTCCTTGCCGTCATGCATCACCACCGTGAAGGACGAGCCCTCTCCGACGACATGGTTGTTGGTGACGAGGTAGCCATCCTCGGAGATGAAGAAGCCGGACCCCTGGGCGACCGGGCGTGGCTGGCGGTCACCGCGTCCGAAACGTCGCATTCCATCCCGGCCATCCTGATCGCCAAAGCCACGGAACTCCCTGAAGAAGCGGCGCAATTGCGGATCGTCGGGGAGATTGCCGAAGGCGTCGGGCATGTCGGAGCCGTCGTCGGCGGTCGATTCTATCTTGGCTTTGACGCGGACACTGACGACCGCCGGCGAAACGCGCTCGACCACGTCGGCGAAGCTCGGAACTTGAGGCGCCTCGACACGCACGGCCTCGGCCAGGACGGGGGCTGTCCCGGTGGCAACCGCGCCGAAGCCGATCGCGCCGGCAATGGCCACTGATGCGGCGGCGGCCATCAAGCGTTTGCGGGTGCGGGAATGTGAATTGGGGGCAATATTCATGGGTCTCGTATCCTCTTTCAAGGGATGCGCTTCGCTCGGCATCCTCGGCCAAGAGAAATAGAGGCGCGCACATTACGGCGCCATTTCCAGTGCATGAAACTTTGGTAATGTTTGCAGGCACCAACCCTTTGGTTGCGCCCGCCCGTTGCCCTATGTTGTACACAGTTCAGCACAAGGCTTTCACCATGACCGCAAGCGCCACCATGACGATACGGGTTTCGTCCGAAACCAAGCTGAAGCTGGAGCGGATCGCCGCCGACACGCGGCGCAGCAAATCCTTCCTCGCGGCCGAGGCGATATCGGCCTATGTCGATCGCGAGCTTGAGATCATCGAAGGCATCAAACGCGGCATGGCCGATGCGGCAGCTGGCCGTGTCGTGCCGCACGACGAAGCCATGGCGGAAATCGACGCCATCATCGAAGCGTCGGAAGCCAGGCGCGCAGACAAGGCTTGAAGCGGTTCGTCACCTGGTCGCGAGACATCGTGACACGGCCGCGGTCTTGGCGACGGGGCGGCCGGGCCGAACTAGTTACCCAGAACCTTGTCCAACGCTGCCTTCTCCTCGGCGGTGAGCGTGGCCGCAGGCGTCGAACGGCGCGACCGGGCGGTCAGCACGATGAAAATCCCGCCGGCAAGCAGCAGAAGGACCGGCGTGCCCCACAATAGCGCATTGCGCAGGCTGAAGCGCGGCTTCAACAGCACGAACTCGCCATAGCGGGAAACGATGTAGTCGATCACCTGCCGGTCGGTATCGCCGGCGACCAGGCGCTGGCGCACCAGCACGCGCAGGTCGCGGGCAAGGTCGGCATCGGATTCGTCGATCGACTGGTTCTGGCAAACCATGCAGCGAAGCTCTTCCGAAAGCGTCCGCGCCCGCGCCTCGAGCGCCGGGTCGGCCAGAACCTCGTCCGGCTTCACCGCAAGTGCGGCGCCGGCAAACAACAGCGTCAGCAGCAGGATCAGGGAGGCCAGTGAAGTTTTTCTTGCGGTCATGGCAGGCTCGCCGAAGGCATGGCGCCCGCCGACTTGCGGCTGCGGGACGGTGCGCCGACGCGCAGCCGCCGGTCCATCAGCGACATCGCAGCGCCTGCCATCATGACAAGGGCGCCGCCCCAGATCAGCGTCACCAGCGGCTTCCACCACAGCCGCACCACGACGGAGCCGTCGGTCGCCTCATCGCCAAGCGAGAGGTAGAGCTGGCTGAAACCGATCGTCTTGATACCGGACTCGGTCGTCGTCATCTGCCGGACCGGATAGGAGCGCTTGGACGAGGTGATCACGGCGGTGGTGCTTCCATCAGCGCCGAGCAGGGCGAAGCGGCCGCGATCCTCGCTGTAGTTAGGCCCCTGGGTCGGATAGAGCCCTTCGAAGCGCAGTGTGTGGCCGGACAGTTGCACGGTCTCGCCGGCACGCATCGACAGGATCTTCTCGGTGCCGAAGCAAAGCGTGCCGACAATGCCCAGCGTCGTCAGCCCAAGACCGAGATGGGCGAGCGCGGTGCCGAAGACCGAACGCGGCAGGCCGGCGAAGCGCCTGAACATGATGCCGGGCGCGACACTGCCAAAGCCGGACTTGACGGCAATATCGGTGAGCGCGCCGCAGATCAGCCAGAAGGCCAGGCCGACGCCAAGTGCAGCGAACACCGACGAGCCGTCGATGAACAAGGCCGTCACCAGCACGGCCAGAAGCCCGGCGGCGAAGGCCGCCATCAGCCGCTGGGCGACGGCGAAAATGTCGCCGCGCTTCCAGGCCAGCAGCGGCCCGAACGGAACCGCGACCAGGAGCGGCACCATCAGCGGGCCGAACGTCAGGTTGAAGAACGGCGCGCCGACCGAAATCTTGTCGGCCGAAACGGCCTCGACGACCAGCGGATAGAGCGTGCCGATCAGCACGGTGGCGGTGGCCGTGGTCAGGAACAGATTGTTGAGGACCAGCGCCCCTTCGCGCGAGATCGGATGAAACAGGCCGCCGGCCGTCAACCTCGAGGCGCGAAAGGCGAACAACGCCAGTGATCCGCCGATGAACAGTGTCAGGATGCAGAGAATGAACACGCCGCGCGTTGGATCGGTGGCGAAGGCGTGGACGGAGGTGAGCACGCCGGAGCGCACCAGGAAGGTGCCGAGCAGCGACAGCGAGAAGGTCAGGATCGCCAGCAACAGCGTCCAGATCTTCAGGGCCGAGCGCTTTTCCATGACGATCGCCGAATGGAGCAGCGCGGTGCCGGCCAGCCAAGGCATGAACGAGGCGTTCTCGACCGGATCCCAGAACCAGAAACCGCCCCAGCCAAGTTCGTAATAGGCCCAGTAGGAACCCATGGCGATGCCGCCGGTCAGGAACATCCAGGCGACCAGCGTCCATGGCCGCACCCAGCGCGCCCAGGACGCGTCGATGCGGCCTTCGATGAGGGCGGCGACCGAGAAGGAAAAGCAGATCGAGAAGCCGACATAGCCGAGATAGAGCAGCGGCGGATGGATGGCGAGGCCGAGATCCTGCAGGATCGGGTTGAGATCGCGGCCCTCGATCGGCGCCGGATTGAGCCTGGCGAACGGGTTGGACGTCGCCAGGATGAACAGCAAGAAGGTGGCGCCGATCGCGCCTTGCACGGCCAGCACGTTGGCTCGAAGGGTCGCTGGAAGATTGCTGCCGAAAGCAGCGACGAGCGCCCCGAAGAAGCTCAGGATCAGCACCCAGAGCAGCATCGAGCCCTCGTGATTGCCCCATGTGCCGGTGATCTTGTAGATCAGCGGCTGCAGCGAATGCGAGTTGTCCCAGACGTTGGCCACCGAAAAGTCGGACGTCGCATAGGCCGTCGCCAACGCCGCGAAGGACAGAGCGGTCAAGGCGAAGCCGGTCACCGCGACCGGACCGCCGACGGCCATCATCTTCTGGCTGTTGATACGCGCGCCGAACAGCGGCACCAGCGCCTGTACCAAAGACAGCGCGAACGCCAGGACCAGTGCGAAATGTCCGGTTTCAACCATTGTGGCCAAGCCCGCCAGGTTTTTGCTTTGCCGCAGGGTCTTGCCGCAAAATCGTGGGAACCCTCGGGTCAAGCCCGAGGGCAGGCTTTTGCGGAACCTGCTTAGTCACTTTTTGCTCTCCTGCCACACGCCTCTGGACTTGAGGCCGTCGGCCACCTCCTTGGGCATATAGTTCTCGTCGTGCTTGGCCAGCACGCTGTCGGCGACGAAGACGCCGTCCGGGCGAAAAATGCCTTCAGTGATGACGCCCTGCTCCTCGCGGAAAAGGTCGGGAAGAATGCCGGTGTAGGTGACCTTGACCTGCTTCTGGTTGTCGGTCACCGAAAAGGCGACGGTGGTCCCCTGACCGCGCTCGATCGTGCCTTTTTCGACGAGGCCCCCGAGCCTGATACGCTGCCCGGGCTGCAGGCTGGCGGTGGTCAGATCGGCGGGCATGTAGAAGTAGGAGGCCTTCTGGCCGAGCGCATAGAAGGTCAGGCCGGTGGCGGCACCGAGGAAGGCCAACCCTCCGGCGATCACCGACAGTCTTTTCTGCTTGCGCGTCATTTCTTACTCCGTCGCCGTCAGGCCAAGCGAGGCGGCAAAGGCGGTGAATTTCTTCGCTTCGTCACTATCGGAGCCAAAAACGGCGATACCGCGATTGAGCGCGTCGCGCGCCTGATCGGCCTTGCCCAGCACGACATAGGAACGAATAAGCTGCATCCATCCTTCCACATCGCGCGGGTTTTGCCGCAGTTTTTCGTCAAGCCCCGCAACCATGGTGTTGATCATCGCTTCCTTATCCTGCGGCGACATCGACGAGGCGGCGTCGACATCCCCGGCGTTCGGGCCTTTTGCAGGCACTCCCGAAGCGACGCTGCGCCTGGCGGTTTCGGCCAGTGCCTGCGCGACGGCGCCGCGCCAGGGCGAGTCCTGCGGCAAGGCCGCGAGCATTTTCTGCCAGCCGGCCGTCGCCTCCTCGATGCGGCCTTCCTGCGCCATGCCCATCGCCAGATAAAAGCTGGCCTTCGGAGTCGCCGGATCGAGCTTCAGCGCCGCCTCGAAGGCTGCCTGGGCATCGGCCGAGACAATGCCGCCCGCTTCGCTGGCGATCGCCTCGCCGAGGCCGGCCTGGCGGGCTGCGCTGTCGCCGTCGAGGCGAATAGCGTTGCGGTAGGCCGTCACTGCGTCGGAGAACCGCTGCATGCGCAGATAGATTGGCGCCAGGACGTCCCAACCCTTGCCATCGGACGGGTTGGCGGCAAGGTGGGCCTCGGCGCGTGCCACCAGTTCGTCGACCGAACTGTCGGCGGGATTCTTGGCCAGTCGCTCGCTGAGCGGCTGCGACGGCAGATCGGGCGAGCCGAGTTGGCTGTACAAGCCCCAACTGACCAGCGGAACCGCCAGGACCGCAGCCGTCGCGACCAGCCTGGTCGCCATCGACGGCTGCCGCGCCGCTGCCTTGTCGGCGGCATTGTCGAGGCGAAGGATGCGGCGGGCGATCTCCGCACGCGCCTCTTCGGCCTCGGCCGGCTGGATCAGGCCACGCGCCACGTCGCGGTCAAGCTCGGACAGCTGGTCGCGATAGACTTCAAGGTCATGATCGCTGCTTGGCGAACCACCCTTCGGGCCGCCGGCCAGTGGCAGCAGCACCGCCAGGCTTGCACCCAGCGTGAGAATGGCGGCTATGACCCAGAACAGCATGCTTCTTCCAATAACGGCAGAGCCCTGCCCTGCCAACACAGGCGTCCTGCGACGCTTTGACGGCAGATGCGTCGCATGTCCTTGATTGATGTCAACCGGACCTAAAGCGCGTCGCGTTCGACCGGCGTCATGCGACGCACCTTAGATAGTTGTTTTCATGCATATCGTCATCGCAAGATCGCTGCACACCCTCGAGTCAGGCCCGAGGGCATGCTTTTGCGCCACATGCATTATCCGGCCGGTCGTTACGTCAGCGGCGTCCAGCTGCCATCGGCGTTGCGGCAAGCGGTTCCGCGCGCGGTGGCCCCGGCGGCGCCGGTAAACACCGTATGGGTGTATTGTCGGCAGTCCTGCGAGCCGACACGATAGGGCTGGGCGGGCACGACTTCACCGTAATGCGCCGACCGATCGCTCTTCCACGTCACCTTCTGGCTGCTCGCCGTGTACTCGAGCGCCCTGTATTCCGCCTCCAGCGCCTTGCGCTTTTCGGGATCGCTCAAGCCAGTACCGATCGATCCGCTGACGAGGCCGCCGCCCATGGCGGAAATGACCGTCGTCGCGATCTTGCCGTCACTTGGCGGCGTTGCGGCCGGCTGCGGCGCCACCGTGGGGCCAGGGTTCCTGCCCAGCGTCGTGCAGCCGGAAACGGCCAGCAGTGCGGAGACGAGCGCGACGCGAATCTTCATGCCAAAAACCGGTCTCTTGAGTTAAAGCTGGGGGCCGCGCCATCGGGGAAGTCGGCGTGGCCATAGTGTCGATGTTTGTCGGAAATTTGGCCGCGGCCGACGGCTCCCGGACCAGTCGACATGCCGCCATATCACGCACCGTCGATCAATGTCGACCGGCCCAGCAAAAAGCATGGGCCTAGTGAAGGCTCCGCAATCGAACCACCGCCTTCAACCCGCCCATGCTGGACCGTTCCAGAGCCAGAACGCCTCCGTATTCGTTGACGAGGTCGGCGACAATGGCAAGTCCAAGCCCGGTCCCCGGCCTTGTCTCGTCGAGACGCCGCCCGCGCTTCAGCGCCTCGCGCGCCTTGTCTTCCGGAATGCCCGGGCCGTCATCCTCGATACTGATCTCGAACAGGTTGACAGCACCCTCCTTGCCGGCGCCACTCTTCTTGGCGGAGCCACCCTTGCCCGAGATTGGCGCCACCGACACAGCGACCGCGCTCTTTGCCCATTTCATGGCGTTGTCGAGCAAATTGCCAAGCAATTCTTCCAGATCCTGGCGTTCCCCGGCAAAGACGATATCGACTGCCGGCAGCGAAAGTGAGAGAGCTGTCTGCGGATTGAGTTTTTGCAGCACGCGCACCATGCGCTGGACCAGCGGCGCCACCGGCGTGCGGTAGACGACGCTGTCGCGTTGCGCCGCAACGCGGGCCCGCTGCAGATAATGGTCAATCTGCTTCTGCATCGAGGCGGCCTGTTCGGCTATGAGTTGGCCCTTGGCACCGCCGAGCGCCCGTCCCTCGTTGATCAGCACCGCCAGCGGCGTCTTCAGCGAATGGGCGAGGTTGCCGACCTGCGTCCGCGAGCGCTCGACGATACGCTTGTTGTTTTCGATCAACGCGTTGGTCTCGTCGGCGAGCGGCTCGATCTCGGCGGGGAAGCGACCGTCGAGCTTTTGCGCGGTTCCTTCGCGCACCATGGCGAGAGCGTCCCTGACCCGGCGCAATGGCTGCAGGCCCAGCAGGATGGCGATGGCGTTGATGGCGATCATGCCGACGCCGAACAGCGAAAGATAGGTCAGCAGGCGACGCTGAAAGGCGCTTATCTCCTGCTCGAGCTCGGTCCGGTTGCCCATGACGCGGAAGCGCGCTGCGCGATTTTTCGCGTCGAGAACGAATTCGCTCTCGAACACTTCCAGTTCCTCGCCATCGATGCCTTCTGTCGTATAGCTGCGCTGGAAGCTGGCATTGAACGGAACCTCGGCGACGCTTGGCGACAGGATCGCCGTGGTCATCGAGGAGGAGTGCAACTCACCACTCACGCCTTCCGACGCAGGCTCCACCGACCAGTACCAGCCGGACTTCGGCTCCGAGAACCGAAGGTCGCCCAGGTCGGGAGCGCCGGTCAGCGAACCGCCTTCGGACACGCCGACCGAGCCGATCAGATTGAACAGATGCGCCGACAGCAGGCTGTCAAAACCGCGCTCGTTCGCCTGGCGATAAAGGGTCGTGATCAGCGTGAAGATGACAATCAGGGTGAGTATCGCCCAGACCGTGGAAAAGGCGATCACCCGGAACGCCAGCGAACGCGGCCCGAACCGCACTGAAAGCGGCGTCCTTACAGTCTGTCTGAGCGGTTCCGCCTTACGCCTCCGGCTCACGCATTCGATAGCCCATGCCGCGAACGGTTTCTATCATGTCGATGCCCATCTTCTTGCGAAGCCGCCCGACAAAGACCTCGATTGTGTTGGAATCGCGGTCGAAATCCTGATCGTAAAGGTGCTCGACCAACTCGGTTCGGGACACGACCTCGCCCATATGGTGCATCAGATAGGCAAGCAGGCGAAATTCGTGCGACGTCAGCTTCAACGGCACGCCGTCGACATCGGCCTTGGAGGCTTTGGTGTCGAGCCGCAACGGCCCGCAGGTCAGCTCCGACGACGCATGGCCGGCCGCGCGCCGGATGAGCGCTCGGACCCTGGCCAGCACCTCTTCGATGTGGAACGGCTTGGTGACATAATCGTCGGCGCCGGCGTCGATGCCGGATACCTTGTCGCTCCAGCGATCGCGCGCCGTCAGAATCAGGACCGGCATCTTGCGGCCGCCGCGCCGCCAGCGTTCGACCACGCTGATGCCGTCCATCTGCGGCAAGCCGATGTCGAGCACCACGGCGTCATAGGGCTCGGTGTCGCCGAGGAAATGCCCTTCCTCACCGTCGAAAGCCCGGTCGACAACATAGCCGGCATCGACCAGCGCGTCGGATATCTGCCGGTTCAAGTCCTTGTCATCTTCGACAACGAGTACGCGCATATGGGATCATACCAGTTGAGGAATCGGCCTGTTGAGGAGCTGGACGTCAGGTATAGGCCGATTCCAGCGCCTGGGATACGGCAGGCATCAGTTCAGCGGAACGACGATCTCCGTGCGGCGTGGACGCTGCCCATCCTTGCCCGGGACCAGCACGACGATGACGCAGACCGGCTGGCCACCGCGCGTCGACTGTGACGCCTTGGCCAGCGTGCCGCCATTCTGCTCGGCGACCTGCTGACCGATCGCGTAGCAGTCGGAGGCGGCCGGGACGATCGGCCGGTTCTGCTCGGGCACGACGACCGGCAGCGCCGTCGCCTGCGACGCAAACAGACCAGCAGCGCAGAGAGCAAGTGTCGCGGTTGGGAAGTGGGAGCGAAGCGTTTTCATGATCAGCGTCCTAACGCATCGGTGCTGAACGTGATATGAACATTGCCTGCAACATATGCCTGTCTCACCCCCTGGTATGCGACACAACCAACCCCGGTGATTTGGCCGCCCCAACCCGGCAAATCCCGGCGCCAGTCTAGACTGTGTTGCAGCCTTATTGAAAGCGCGTCAGGCGTTTTCTTCCGTCACGGCAAGAAAGCGCAGCAGCCCGTGACAGGCTGAAAGATCCTGGTCGTAACGGACCTCGGTGAATTCGAGCCTGAGGTTGACGCGGTGATGCTCGTCGAGCGCGAGCGCCGCATCCTGGAGGCGGGCGCTGACCATGTCCATCACGTCGAGCATTTCTTTCCTGGCCTCGGATTTCGACCAGAAATGCAGAGTGAAAAGCTGCTCGGCGTCTTTCTCCCTGCCTGTTACCCAATCATAGACGCTGGTCCGGCCGAACGTCACATAGGGAAACGGGATGTTTTCCGGGACATGGTCGAATAGTTTTGCGCCGCCCAACGCCGCTGACAGGGAACCGTCAGCGTCCAGCGCCTGGAACAAGGCCTTCTGCAACGCGGCAGCCGGCGCGGCCATTGTTTTCTCCCTCGCCCGTCGCGGCTGAACAGGCCTTTGTGTCGTCAACGATTCGTGCTTGCAGCGTAGCCGCGTTGAGGTGGCTGCGCCAGATCAGGGGGATCTCAGGTGGCTACCCACGCCTTTCATTTGACATGCAAGGCGTTTGAAAAACGGTGCTATGGAGTGTTTGTTTCTCCAGACCTTCGAGGTTGTTTTCGTGCGCGAGCCATCTCTGCTGCCTGTTTTCGGAAAGCTTGGGATCAAGACGCCAGTCGTCGTTGCGGCGGCGCCGACCATGTCGAAAAGCATTAAGAACATTGTGCCCCGCATGCGGGAGGTTCTGTCTTCATACGGAGGCCTAGCCTTGAAGCTGTTCGTCGTCGTTTGGACGGTCCTTGTCCTGGCGGCAGTGTTCTACATCACGCAAGCCTGACAAATCGCATTCATCGATCGGGGACGGAAACGAAACGGATGCCGGAATGGCAAACCGCTACGCACTGCGCATGGAGCATCCGCACAGCTGGGCCGTCTTCGATGGCTTCACCGGCCAGCCCGTCGAGCTTAAGCACCGGGTCTTGGTTGGCATGAACACGCGCGATGCAGACGCGATGGTCGGATCGGCCGAACAGCCGAGACGTCAAGCGACGGGCAAAGGCGGAGAGCAAGCCCTGATCCTGCCGCTAGGTTCACTCGGCACATTCGTGCGCCTGGATCGGATCTGGCGCGTTGGCCCTGAACGCGATGACGTTCGGGATTTAACGAAAATCGGCCGCCGTCAGCACATATATGCTCTTGCGGGTCCGGTCATAGGCATTCCTGGCAACGTCGTGGATGGAGCTGGAAGCCGTATCGAAGGCGGCGAGATAGGTGGCTTCTGCAGTTGGTGTCCCCGACTCTGCCTTCGAGATGGCATCCGTGGCTACGGAGAAGGAAATCTGGAACATGCCGTCATGGCCGACGAAGCGGATGCGTTTGCCCGCCTCGTCGTAGCTGCGGCTTCGATTGGGAAATGTCAGGCTCATGACTTGACCTCCGTTGATGCAACGTCTGCCTTCTTGACCGCCCGCGACGCCCGCTTTTTCTTGGGGGCGACGGGATTGAGGGCCTCCGCGGCGCGGTCGGCCTCTTCCTTGGCCAGCCGCAACGCCCGCAATCTTGCCGTCTTAATGGTCCTGGCCTTGGCCTCGGAAACATACTCGGCCGTTGCCTGGTTGCGTTCCGCGGTTTTCTTCTGCTTCTCCATGAAGCGCGCTTCGGCTTTTTCCATGATGTTCTGGCTAACTTCCGCCATCGATTAAAACCTCCTTTTGGCTGCAATGATGAAAATGATTTTCTCCCTTAAAATAGTCACTCGATGTGGAAAAATCAAATTCTGACCTATTTTTGATCGAGCAAATTTCTGAAGCGAAAACGCAAAATAATACTATTCAATGTTTTACGGCGGCCAACGAATATTTTTTGGCACTCCTATCTATCGAGTGCCAACGCGCCTATAGAAGGGAGCGGCCGCCTAAGCCGGCCCCAGAAAGAAGTTTCCATGAAATTCCGGCCACTCCACGATCGCGTCGTCATTCGGCGCGCCGAAAGCGACACCAAATCCAAGGGCGGCATCATCATCCCCGACAATGCCAAGGAAAAGCCGCAGGAAGGCGAAGTGATCGCCGTCGGGCCGGGCGCGCGTGACGAAAGCGGCGCGCTGATCGCGCTCGATGTCAAGGCCGGCGACCTCATCTTGTTCGGCAAATGGTCCGGCACCGAGGTCAAGATTGACGGAGAGGACCTTCTGATCATGAAGGAGGCCGACATCATGGGCATCATCGACAGGAGCGAGATGGGCATCATCGACAAGAGCGAGATGGGCATCATCGAGAAGACCGGGGCTGCCAAGAAGGCCGCCTGATTGGAGCGCCGCGCGTCTTGGACGCGCAAAGGACGCTCCAAATTTTTGATTCAGGCGGTGCTGACAGCGCCCTGCCGCAACCAACCGAACTGGAAAAAAGATGTCTGCCAAGGAAATCAAATTCTCCACCGATGCGCGTGACCGCATGCTGCGTGGTGTCGAAATCCTCAACAACGCCGTCAAGGTGACGCTCGGCCCCAAGGGCCGCAACGTCGTCATTGACAAGGCCTATGGCGCACCGCGCATCACCAAGGACGGGGTGGCGGTAGCCAAGGAAATCGAGCTTTCCGACAAGTTCGAGAACATGGGCGCGCAGATGGTGCGCGCAGTGGCGTCGAAGACCAACGACCTTGCCGGCGACGGCACCACCACCGCCACGGTGCTTGCCGCTTCCATCTTGCGCGAGGGCGCCAAATTCGTTGCCGCCGGCATGAACCCGATGGACCTCAAGCGCGGCATCGACCTTGCCGTTACCGCTGTCGTCAAGGAAATCCAGGCACGCGCCAAGAAGGTCAAATCTTCCGGTGAAATCGCGCAGGTCGGCACCATTGCCGCCAATGGCGACACCACCGTCGGCGCCATGATCGCCAAGGCGATGGACAAGGTCGGCAATGACGGCGTCATCACCGTCGAGGAAGCCAAGACCGCCGACACCGAACTCGACGTCGTCGAGGGCATGCAGTTCGACCGCGGCTATCTCTCGCCCTATTTCGTCACCAATGCCGAGAAGATGCGCGCCGAGCTGGAGGACCCTTACGTCCTCATCCATGAAAAGAAGCTCGGCAATCTGCAGGCGATGCTGCCGATCCTCGAAGCCGTGGTGCAAAGCGGCAAGCCGCTGCTGATCATCTCCGAGGACGTCGAAGGCGAAGCGCTGGCGACGCTGGTCGTCAACAAATTGCGAGGCGGCCTCAAGGTTGCGGCCGTCAAGGCGCCGGGCTTCGGTGACCGCCGCAAGTCGATGCTGGAAGACATCGCGGTGCTCACCGCCGGCCAGGTGATTTCGGAGGACCTCGGCATCAAGCTCGAAAACATCACCATCGACATGCTAGGCCGCGCCAAGCGCGTGCTGATCGAAAAGGACACGACGACGATCATCGACGGCGCCGGCGAGAAGGCCACGATCCAGGCGCGTGTCCAGCAGATCAAGGGGCAGATCGAGGAAACCACTTCCGACTACGACAAGGAGAAGCTGCAGGAGCGGCTGGCCAAGCTCGCCGGCGGCGTCGCGGTCATTCGCGTCGGCGGCGCGACCGAGTCCGAGGTCAAGGAAAAGAAGGACCGCATCGACGATGCGCTGAACGCCACGCGCGCGGCAGTGGAAGAAGGCATCGTTCCCGGCGGCGGTGTCGCGCTGCTGCGCGCCAAGGCCGTGCTGAACGGGCTGACCGGAGCCAATGCCGATGTGACGGCGGGCATTTCGATCGTGTCGAGAGCGCTCGAAGCGCCAATCCGCCAGATCGCCGAGAACTCCGGCGTCGAAGGTTCGATCGTTGTCGGCAGGCTCACGGACAGCAAGGATCACAATCAGGGCTTCGACGCCCAGAACGAGACCTATGTCGACATGATCAAGGCTGGCATCGTCGATCCCGCAAAGGTGGTGCGGACCGCGTTGCAGGACGCCGGGTCGATCGCGGCGCTGCTGATCACCGCGGAAGCCATGATCACCGACATTCCAGCAAAAGACGCTGCGCCTTCGGCCGGCATGGGCGGCTACTGACCACCCCTCCCGTAAATGGGCCCCTGCAAGGCCTGGCCCCAGCAAGGCCGGGCGACCGATCCCAACATCAACCAGGAAGGAACTGTCCGTGGCCACACAAAGCAGCAAGCCATCTCTCGCGCGTCGATGGGAAGATTACCAGCCGGCCAAATCCACGCTTTTGTGGGCATGCGCTGCAACCTTCGTCGCCACGCTGATCATCGGTTTCAACTGGGGCGGCTGGGTGACCGGCGGCACCTCGCGCGCGCTGGCGGCCACCGCCGGCGATACGGCGCGCGGCGAACTGGCCTCGGCGGTCTGCGTCGATCGCTTCAATACGGCGCCCGACGCGGCCGCCAAACTTGTCGAGTTCAAGGCCATAACTGACAGCTACAAGAAGCGGCAGTTCATCGAGACGGGCGGCTGGGCGACCATGCCCGGAAAAACCTCGCCCGACAGGCTGGGTGCGCAAAGCTGCGCGGTCGCTCTCGCCACCTAACATCTTCGACCTCTCGGAGAGAACGTGCTCTTGACGAGAGCCCGAAAGACAGCCGCCGGGGCATCCTCCGGCGCGCAGCCGTCGGCAAGGAGATCGATCCATGATTGCATTCGTCCCGAAGCCAAATGCTGTAGTAAAGACCAAAGTGGCCGAGGAAAGCCGCTTCGATCGCATTCGCAGACTCGCCGCCGACAAGCACAGGAAAGCCGATGCCGGCACGATCCGCCGCGACCCGCAGAAGGCAGGCGACAAGCGCCCCATGTAACGCCCTCGCTGAACTACATCACGAGACCGGTGCTGCGCCACCCTCTTCCGTGCGCCGCGCAATGAATTCGTCGAGAACACCTGATGTGGCAGCGGCGCAAGCCGGCGGCCGAAAATCGGCCAGCAGCCGTTTCCAGATGCCGGTGGCGCGCTCCGTGGCGGTTCTTGACCCGGCCTCAGTCCAGTTGCCGAAATTCGACCAGTCGGCGACCAGCGGTTCGTAGAAAGCGGTGCGGTACCGCGCCATTGTGTGCCCGGCCGAGAAGAAATGCCCGCCCGGCTGCACTTCAGCGATGGCCTCGAAGCCGATCGCGGCCTCGTCGCCGGGCGTCGCGGCGCAGAGTTCCGCGATGGTCTGCAGCGCCTCGATGTCGGTGATCAGCTTCTCGAACGAGACGCTCAACCCGCCTTCGAGCCAGCCCGCAGCATGGATGCAGACCGTCGCGCCGGCGAGCACCGAACCCCATAGCGCGAACTGCGTTTCGTGGGCTGCCTGCGCGTCCGAAATGTTGGCGGCACTGCCGCCGCCGGACCGCCAGGGAAGGCCGGTGAAGCGTGCAAGCTGACCGGCGCCGAGCGTCGCCTTGACGTGCTCCGGCGTGCCGAAGGCCGGCGCCCCGGACTTCATGTCGACATTGGAGGAGAAGGAGCCATAGACCACCGGCGCGCCCGGCCGCACGATCTGGGCCAGCGTCAGCCCGGCCAGCGCTTCGGCGTGCTGCAGCGTCAGCGCGCCGGCCACGGTGATTGGCGCCATGGCGCCGGCCAGGCAGAAGGGCGTTATGATCAGCACCTGCCCCGCCTTGGCAAAGTCGATGATGCCTTGTGCCATCGGAATGTCGAGCTGACGCGGCGAGTTGGTGTTGATGACGGTGTAGCAATGAGCGCCCGAACGGAATTCGTCCTCGGACAGACCGCGCGCCAGCCGCAGCATCTCGAAGCCGTCCTCGACCTGCGGCGTGCCGCGCGCGAAGACGAACGGCAGCTTGTCCGACAGCGTCAACTGCGCGCGGTTGACGGCATAATGGCGGAAGCGGTTGTCGATGTCCTGCGGCTCGATGCAAGGTCCCAGCATGTGCAGCACGTCGAAATGCTGCACCAGGCGGATGAGATCCTCGAAAGCGGCAAGCGTTCCCGGCCGCCGGCCGTGCTCCAGATCGGTGACGTTTGGCGCCCCGGATCCTGCCAGGAACGTCATCGAGCCGAGTTCGAGCGTCAGGTCGCGGGCACGGTCACCGGCATGGACGCGGATCGATTTCGGCGCCGAGCCCAGCGCCGCCGCGACGATATCGCGGCCGATGCGCACCATCTGGCTGTCCTCGTCGACCAGCGCGCCGGCACGGGCAAGAATGGCGCGCGCCTCCGGCAGCAGCACCTTGGCGCCGAGTTGCTCGAGCACGCGCAGCGCCGTGTCGTGGATCGCGGCGACCTGGTCGGCCGAAAAGATCGGCTGCGGCAGGAACGGGTTCTTCAGCGAACGATAGTCCGGCCGGCGGCTGGTCTCGCTGCCGGCCTCGCCGGTTCGTCCGCGCCTGCGTTCGCGCCTGAGGTTGCGTGCGGCGTCATCGACCATGGCGGATACTCCTCATTGCCGTATTGCCCTGCGTTGCGGATCGTAGGCAGGAGCCGCGATGACGCGCGTCGGCCGCTCGGCCCAGTTCGTTGAGGCAGACAGGATACTTGTACTGTACATATGTGTCTAGTACGGTTGTATGCAGTTCGCCCTCATGCCTTTGTGCGGCCATGACCATGATTTCTCCGCAGCACGAGCCGGCGCCCGGCAACACCAAGGTGACGCGCCGGGACTGGATCAATCTTGCGCTCCAGACACTGATTTCAGACGGCATCGAAAGCGTGCGCGTGCTGCCGCTCGGCCAGAAGCTCGGCGTATCGCGCTCAAGCTTCTACTGGTATTTCGAGAGCCGTCAGGACCTGCTCGACCAGTTGCTTGCCCATTGGCGGGACACCAACACCAAGTCGATCGTCGAACGCGCGCAGCGGCCGGCCGAAAGCATCATCATGGGGGTCATGAACGTGTTCGAATGCTGGGCCGACGAGCGCCTGTTCGATCCCAGGCTCGACTTTGCCATCCGGGAATGGGCGCGTCGCTCCTACGACGTGCGCCGGGCCATCGACCAGGCCGACAATGACCGACTGGGCGCGATCCGCGACATGTATCGCCGGCATGGCTACGCCGAAGAGGATGCCTTCATCCGCGCCCGTGTGCTCTACTACATGCAGATCGGCTATTATGTGCTCGACCTCAAGGAACCGGTCGAGGCAAGAGTCAGTCATCTCGCCGCTTATCTGCGCAGTTTCACCGGCCAGGAGCCAAGCGATGCCGACGTGGCGCATTTCATGCGCTTTATCGCGGCGCGTTAAGTGAGTGCGAGGTGGCAGAGGTGGCAGGCCCGACCCCGGTATCAACAAACTGTACCGCGAAAGCCCCCCTCACCCTTGTGAGCGAGGCCAAAATGGACAAATAGTCTGGTATGAGTGCCGCTTCTCAGTGGGAGGCGTAGCCGCAGCCGGATCTTGGAATGGCCAGTCCTTTGAAAACACGCAGGAGAAGGGGTCCGATTGCCGCAAGACTGCTGGCGGCGGATGCGTGGTTCGATTCCTCGCTCTACGAGACCGGCTTCAAGGCGCGCCGGTTCTGGGAAGCGGCCACCATTTTTTTCCGGCGCTTCCGCGTCTCCGGCTGGCGCCGCGGCATCATCGAACTGTTGAGCGAAGGTTTCACGCTCGGCGCCGGCGGCATCGTCGTCATGCTGGCGCTCGCCTTGCCGGCCTTCCAGGAAACCGCCGGCGACTGGCGCGCCCAGGGTGATTTCGCCATCACCTTCCTCGACCGCTACGGCAATGAGATCGGCCAGCGCGGCATCATCCAGCGCGATTCGGTGCCGGTCGACGAGATGCCCGACCAGGTCATCAAGGCGGTGCTGGCCACCGAGGATCGGCGTTTCTTCGATCACTACGGCATCGACGCGCTCGGCCTTTCGCGCGCGATCTTCGCGAATGTGCGGGCGAATTCCGTGGTGCAGGGCGGCTCAAGCATCACCCAGCAGCTGGCCAAGAACCTGTTCCTGACCAATGAACGGACGTTGGAGCGGAAGGTCAAGGAAGCCTTCCTGGCGCTATGGCTCGAGGCCAATCTGTCGAAGAAGGAGATCCTGCAGCTCTATCTCGACCGCGTCTATATGGGCGGCGGCACGTTCGGCATCGAAGCGGCCGCCGATTTCTATTTCGGCAAAAGCGTCAAGGATGTGAACCTCGCCGAAGCGGCGATGCTGGCCGGCCTGTTCAAGGCACCGACCAAATACGCGCCGCACATCAACCTGCCTGCTGCCAGGGCGCGGGCCAATGTGGTGCTGTCGAATCTCGTCGAAGGCGGCTTCATGAGCGAGGGTCAGGTGCTGCAGGCGCGGCTGCATCCGGCTGAAATCGTCGACCGCGGCGAGCAGAAGAGCCCGGATTACTACCTCGACTGGGCATTCGAAGAGGTCAAGAAGATCGCCGCGAAGTCCGGCCAGCATTCGCTGGTCGCCCACACCACTTTCGACGCCAACATCCAGAAGGCGGCGGAAGAATCGATGGAGTTCCATCTCCGCCAGTTCGGCAAGGAATACAACGTCACCGAAGGCGCCATGGTCGTCATCGAAACCAATGGCGCAGTCAGGGCGATCGTCGGCGGCCGCGACTACGGTGCCAGCCAGTTCAACCGCGCCACCAAGGCGCTGCGCCAGAGCGGCTCATCGTTTAAACCCTACGTATACGCAACGGCGATGGAGCACGGCTTCACGCCGGACTCCGTCGTTTCCGGCGCGCCGATCTCCTGGGGTGCCTGGTCGCCGCACAATTACAATGACGGACGGGCCGGCAAGGTCACGCTGATCACGGCGATGGCCAAATCGGTCAACACCGTGCCGGTGCGGCTGGCCAAGAATCATCTCGGCATCAAGCCGATCAAGGCGATGGCGGAAGCCATGGGCGTCGAATCGCCGCTCGAATCGCACAAGACGATGGTGCTCGGCACATCGGGCATGACCGTGATGGACCAGGCGACAGGCTTTAGCGTGTTCGCCCAGAACGGCTTTGTCGGCTCCCGGCATGGCGTCACCCAACTCGTCACCCGTACCGGCGAGGTGGTTTACGATTTCGCCAAGGATGCGCCGCCGCCGCGCCGTGTGCTCTCGGAGCAGGCACTGAAATCCATGAACACCATGCTGGCGGCGGTGCCGGTGATGGGCACGGCGCGGCGCGCGGCGCTTCCCAATATCGTTTCGGCCGGCAAGACCGGCACAACGCAGTCTTACCGCGACGCCTGGTATGTCGGCTTTACCGGCAACTATACGGCTGCCGTGTGGCTCGGCAATGACGACTTCACCCCGACCAACAACATGACCGGCGGCTCGCTGCCGGCGATGGTTTGGCAGCGGCTGATGGTCTATGCGCACCAGAATATCGACCTCAAGCCGATCCCCGGCCTCGATCATCCCTTCGTCGACGAAGAGATCGCCGCCAAGGCCGAGGAAGCGGAAAAGACGAATGCCGAGCAGGCAGCGGCCGACACCGCCGCCGAGCGGCCGCCGGTGCTGTCCAGCCAGACGACGCGGGCGCTCAGGGACATCACCAGGCTGTTCCAGTCGGCACCCGTCCTCCAGGCGCCTGCGACACCGGAGACCCTGTCGGCGCTTTGATGCCGGCACGACTGGCCAGGCCATCCCTCGCGCCGCAATTCCACAGAGGTCCGCTTGCCATGGCCCCCTGCCCCGCGATATCCCCGAGCGGCACTCCTCTTGCCCGCGGCTCTTCATGTTCAAGAACGCATTCCTGACGCTCCTCGCGCTTGCCATATCCATCGGCGGCGGCGGCAGCAGCGTCTGGTACGCTCTCAAGACGCAGGATGGCATTGGCGCGATCAGGATCGGCCAATGGACGGCGTTTCCCGATATCGGCACGCAGTCGGCGGATCCTTATTCGAAAGCCCGCGTGGCGCGCGAGGGTGTCCTTGCACTCGGGCAGGCAGAAGGCCTGTCGTTTATCGCCGAACGCGATTCCGATGGCGAACTATTGAAACGCCAATGCGCCTATGAAATCGAAGGCGGATTTCCCACAGCCCGGTTCTGGACCCTCTATGCCGCCGATCGGTCGCTCGGCGTGGTCGAGACCGGCAAGCCAAGGCTTGCGGCACTTCAGTCCTACCAGGTGCTGCGCCAGCCCGACAATTCCGTGCTTATTTCCGTCAGCAACCGCCCCGCGCCCGGCAACTGGCTGCTTTCCGACGGCTTCGGCCGGATGTATCTCGTGCTGACATTCTACGACACGCCGATCGCCAGCAGCACGGGCCTTTCGGATGTCACGCTGCCGCAGATCGTAAAGGTCGGCTGCAATGCGTAGGCTGCTGCACGCGATCCTGCTCGGCCTGCTTGGCGCCGGCATCGTACACATCATCGTGCTGCTGCTCGCCCCGGAATTTTCCGAACGCAATGCCTGGTCGCGGCTGGCCATGGCCTCCAACCTTTATCGGATGACCAGGCTGGACGCTGAGGCCGGCGGTACGCCTGTGGTGAAATCGGTCGATCCGCTGTTTTATGCTGCGGCTTGCCGCTTCGATCTGTCCGATGGGATGGTTCGGGTGAAGGCACCGGGAAACGTCCCGTTCTGGTCCGTATCGGTCTATGACCGCAGCGGCCATAACATCTACTCCTTCAACGACCACAGCGCGACCGGAAGGGTGCTGGACAGTATCGTACTGACGCCGGCGCAGATGATCGAGATCCGCAAGGATCTCCCGGAGGAATTGCAAGGGGCAATCTTCGTCGAAGCGCCGATCGACGAAGGCATGTTCGTCATCCGCTCCTTCGTGCCCGACGACAGCTGGAAGCTGACCGTGTCGCGGTTTCTCGAGCAGAGTTCCTGCGAGCTGCAGGACTACTGACGTCAACTGAAACATGCCGCCGGTTGCGGCCCATGCCTTGCGAGCCGCCGCGGCGCTCATTCAAGAGATAGAGCGTCCTTCGCGCGCCCAACGGGGCGCGGCGAATCCATTCAGCCGCGACGCGCGTTAATGATGCGGAACAGGCAACGTCCCCGACGTCCCCGGCATCGTCCTTGACGAACCCGGCTTGTCCGGACCGGCGCCTGGCCGCGTCTCGCCCGTCAGTGGCGGTTGCTCGTAGCGGACGCCGGGGAAAATGATCACCGCCGCCGGCGTTCCGGTGTTTCGGTCTGATCGATTGGTTGCCGCCGTTCGCGGCACGAAAGACAGTACCATGCCCATGGTTCGTGCATTCCTCTCGGTTGCCCCGGAGCACAACGCAACGCCTCCAACCTGATTAAGGAGCCAGTAGGTTAACGGAACGCTAACGGATCGCCGCTAATTTGATCTTTGTTCTGAGGTCAGGAAGTCCTGACCCGTGGCAAATGCGAAACCGACACAGTCCCGGTCGAGCATGGTCCAGATTGTGTCGAGTGTCAGGCGTATCCTTCGTGTCATCTGCGGATTTCAGGCAAATCGCTATACGGGCTGAACCGGGAAAGGCCGAAAGGCTGTTCCGCGCCACGGTGTCGGCGTTCTGTTCGCTGACCCGCCCTTCGCGCCGGGAGATCGCGCAACTTGAGGATCTGACGCTTCCGCTTTTCGCCGATGTGTCGGTCGAATCGCGCCGCTACGTCGCCGCCGCCCTTTCCGAATGCGAATATGCGCCCGCTGCGCTGGTCCGGCGGCTTTGCGAGGAGCCGGTCGACGTTGCCGCGCCGCTGCTCATCCGCTCGCGCGCGCTCAGCGATATCGACCTGATCGCGCTGATCGGCCGCCATGGCCTGCCGCATGCGCGCGCCATTGCGCGCCGCAAGGATCTGAACCCGACCATCGCCCACCTGATCAGGGCGCTAGAAAAGCCGACGCTGGTGAGCGTGCGGCAGCCTGAGGCGAACGCCAAGATGGTGCCCGAAAGCGCCGAAGTCGTCGCCGACAGCCAGCAGGTGCCCGGCGCCGCCGCCGAGACTGCACGGCGCCGGCTGCGGTCGATGATGCGTGATGCCGAGAGCGGCGGCGCGACGATCAATCCGTTCGCCGGCGCTAACACCTATGTCAAACTGCGCGAGACGGCGCTGACCGGCAATGCCGCATTCTTCCAGACAGCACTGGCCGACGCGCTCGAGATCGATTTTTCAACGGCGCGGTCGCTCACCGCGCACCAGAACTACACGTCGCTGCTGGCCGCCCTGCGCGCGCTCGATCTCGGCGAAGAGAGGGCGTTCCTGATCACCGCCGCCGTCTATCCCACAGAGTTCTCGCATCCGCAGGCCATCCGCATCTTCCTCGACCGCTATCGGCTGCTGCATCGCGACGCAGCGCTGGACAGGCTACGCGGCTGGAAAGCCGAGACACTGTCGAAGGCCATTCGCAATGCCGGACCGATCGCGGCAAACGCCGACGTCCGCAAAGCGCACAGCGACAATACTGCCGCCAGCCCTAAAGCGCGCCGCGTTTGACCCGCCTCATGCGACGCGCTTAGGCTGTTGTTTTTAAGCATGTCGTTATCGCAAAACCGCTGCACACCCTCGGGTCAGGCGCGAGGGCATGCTTTTGCGCGACATGCTTTAGGCGCGTCGCGACTGAAAAAGAGATTCAAGCGAACGCTCTAAGCCTTTGTCTGCATATCGCTATTGCGACTTGACGGAAAGAAGCTCCTCGACGGGAACAGAGCCGGCCTCGATCTCGACCACCCAGATGTCGGGATCGAATTTCTTCTCCCTTTCCAGTCGCCCGTCAAAGACGGCGGCATCGTCGCCGGCGCCGAGCAGACTGAAGTAACGGTCGTCGGGTTTGGCTGAATCGTAGCTCGTCTGCGGCGCCGGGCCAAACAAGGCAATCTCGCCCATGCGGCCTCGCGCCAGCACGAAGACGGCACCGGCCTCGGTTGCGCCGCGCTTGACCACGGCGGCAAAGCCGCCGGCGCCGAAAACCCGGCGCAACAAGGCCGACACCCACAGATCCGTGGTTACGCGCATGGCAGCATTCTGGACAACATCGGACGGTACTTAGAGCGCTTTGCGTTTGGGTGAAACCAAAAACCGCCCGCCTCCGCTCATCAGTTGGTCAGGCCGATCTCGCGCATCTTGACGTAGACGACCTCGTCGGGCTCGCCGGTCTCAGGCAGCCCGAACAGCGACTGGAACTCCTTGATCGCTGCCTTGGTGCGGGCCCCGACCACGCCATCGAGTTGCATGTCGTCATTGCCGAATGCCTTCAACCCGGCCTGGATCTTGATGATGCGGGCGTCGGGTGCCTGCGCCGACGCATCTGCCGGCGAAGCCGAGACGGGAGTCGCGGCCATGTCGTCCGGACGGGGTGCCGGATGTGGCACGACCGTCGAGGCGGTTGGCATGGCGCCCAGTTGATCGAGCAGAATGCTGTCGATCTCGCCGGAAGCGTTGAGCCCGACCTTCTGCTGATAGGCTTGGATGGCCTTGCGCGTGTTGGGGCCGGAAATACCGTCGACGGTGCCGGAATAGAAATCGAGATCCTTCAATATGCCCTGGACCTGCTCGACGATCGGATCGCTCTTGATCGGGGCCGGCTCCGGCCGCACGATGTTGATGGTGGTTTCAGGCTCGTCGGCGCCGGCTCGAGGAAAGCCCTCCATGCTCCTGGTCGCAAAAAACGCGCCGGCATGAGGAAAAGGCTGATACCACAAAGCGTTCGCCGAGACGTAGAACAGCGTCACCAGGAAGGCGGTCGAACCGCCAACCAGAACCGGATTGCGTGAAATCTGGCTGCCGAGGGCGACCGCGCTGCGTTGGAAGGCATTGCCGCGGCGCTTGACCGCCTTAGGCTGTTTTGCGGAGCGAGCCATGCCTGTCCCCTTTCGTCTCCGCCTTGGCTGCAGGCATCGGCAGTACGCCGGGCTTGTCGTTCGAACGTCCTTTCGGTCCGTTCACCGGCAAGCTGATCGTGACCGTGGTGCCCTCCCCCGGCATGCTTTCGATCGACATCGTGCCCTCGTGAAGCGCCACCAGACCCTTCACCAGCGACAGGCCGAGCCCGGTCCCCTCGAAGCGGCGCGTATAGTCGTTCTGGATCTGCATGAACGGCTTGCCGAGATTGGCAAAGTCTTCCTCGGCGATGCCGATGCCGGTGTCCCTGACCCAGAAATGCAGTCGCGAGCCGATCCGCTTGGCGCCGACGACGACATCGCCGCCATCGGGCGTGAACTTGATAGCGTTGGAGACGAGGTTGATGAGTATCTGCTGCACGGCACGACGGTCGGCGTTAATCTCGCCTGCATCCGGCGCGATCTGGGCCTGTAGATCGATGCTCTTTGCGTCGGCCTGCAAGCGCATCATCGACTGGCACATTTCGACCGCTTCGACGAAACGGAATGGTTCCGGCTCGGTTGCGTAGGCGCCGGCCTCGATCCTCGATACGTCGAGTATCGAGGTGACGACGGCAAGCAGATGCTGGCCGGACTCCTTGACCAGGCCGACATATTCCTTCTGGCGCGGATCCTTGAAGGTGCCAAACATCTCATGCAGCAGCATGTCGGAAAAACCGATGATGGCGTTCAACGGCGTGCGCAGCTCGTGGCTGACGACCGCCAGAAACCGTCCCTTTGCCACTTCGGCAGACGCGGCCGCCTCTTTCGCAGCGGCAAGCTCTTCGCGCAAGCCGGCGAGTTCGTCGTTTTCGCGCAGGACGAACGTGAGGACGTCCTGCTGCTCTTCCCCGCGCGCCAATTCAAGCGAAAACGGCCGGTAATTGTCCGCCGTCGGGCCATTGCCGTTTTGCGGCAGCCGGACGCGAAGATCCAGCCGGCGCGCCGGCGCGCCATCGCGCATGTCGGCCAGCGCGCTGAGGTATGCGACGCGATCGGAAAGATGGATGCGGTCGAACAGGCCGGTGCCGAACAGCAGTTCCGGCTGCAGCTTCAGGATCGTGCGCGCCTTTGCCGACGCATCCAGAACCTCGCCATGCCGGCCGGCCCGCAGGACAACGGCGTCGATGATGTTCTCGAGCCGATCGTCGGTCGCCGGATCAAGCTGCGCGCCGGCCGCGCTGCCAAGCGCTGCGACGCGGGGAACGAGGGTGAGCGCCCAGGCCAGCGGCAGCAGCCAATGCCAGGCGGCGATTTCGGCCGGACCGAACGGGAAGACAGAACCGGCAAAAGCCTGCAGCAGGATAGCGACACATGCGGATAGGGCACCCCAGAGTGCAGCGCGACGAGACGCGCCGATCCACCAGGCTTCGAACGGCAGCGCCACGACAAGCATGGCGACCGGCGAGGCCATCCCGCCCGCCGCGGCGATGACACCGGCAAGAGCAAGACTGCCCATCACCAGGGCGACCTGGCCGGCGAACGCCATCTTGCCCGATGCCGCCACCAGCAAGGCAGCAAACCAGCAGAGGCCGAACGTCGCAAAGATCGCCGCCATGGTCACGGCCACGCCCATGCCCGAGGTGACCAGCGTGACTGCTGCGCCTGCGGCGAAGAACGGAGCGGCCAGCATGACACCGATAAACCGCCTCTGGCACCGGCGGTCGTTCTGTCCGAGGATCGACGGATGAACCATACGTTCGCAACCGGCTGCCATCGCGCCGGGCAACTCAACGTATCTGGCCCTTATCGAACTCAACTCAACGCACTCGCACCTGGTCGTGAACAGCCCTGCTTCGCAGATGCTTTTGTCGATCTGAAACTCGCATCCAGCGTTTAAGGAATGGATAAGGCAGGACCGATCAATGCCCGGCCTGAGGCAGATATTGGGGGGCCGGCACGGGGCAAACCTTGGCAATTGCGGCCATAGTAAACGGAGCGTTATCCGGGCGAACCGCCCTCCCGCCTTTGACAGTCGCCCCGGTGAGCCGCGCTTCTGGGAAATACATAAGGAAAACAGTTGGATATATGGTTAACCTTAAGTGAAGAAAATCGGCTGGATCTGAGACAAATCCATTGCAAAATGCTTCGTTTCGAATTTGCCTAAAATTTGAGGAAAATTTTTGCTGACCGGGCAAGCCGTCCTTTGCGCGTCCATGCCACTATCGTATCATGCCGCATGAACGCATGATCCGGTCACGAATGAGGGCATACAGATGGGCTTTCTGATCAGAATGGCTTTCTGGTTTTCGCTGGTGCTTCTGGCGCTGCCGCTGAATGTCGGCTCCGACGAGACCGGCCAGCAAAGCGTCGGGCCGATCCAGGCGTTGTTTGCGGCACGCGAAGCCGTCGGCGACATTGCCGGCATATGCGAGCGCAAGCCCGACGTCTGCGAGACCGGCAAGTCCGCAATGCACACGATCACCGCCCGGGCCAGGGAGACAGCCAAGATCGCGGCCGCCATGTTGGACGACAAGACCGCCGAACCCGACACGGCGACAACGACCGGCAGCGTGCCCGAAGACATCGTGTTACCGGTGAAAGTCGATTTGCCGGCGAAAAACTGAGATATTTTTCAGCGCATCTGTCACCGTCCGCAGGCCGTCCGCGCTAAAGCGCGTCGCATTTGACCGGCCTCACGCGACGCGCTTTTCCTCTTTTTCCGTGACGCGGCGTCGCCGGATGATTATATCCGGCCTATGACCACGACGATCCAAACGATCCGCGACGACTTCTCCCTGCTTGACGAGTGGGAAGACCGCTATCGCTATGTGATCGAACTGGGCGAGGCCCTGCCGCCATTCCCCGATGAGGAACGCAACCCTGCCAACAAGGTGCCCGGCTGCGTCAGCCAGGTCTGGCTGACCACCGAGTATGGTCCGGGGCCCGACCCAGTCGTCACCTTCGCCGGCGATTCGGACGCCCATATCGTGCGCGGCCTCGTCGCTATCATGCTGGCGCTGTTTTCCAGACGACCCGCCAGCGAGATCCAGAAAACCGACGCGGAAGCCACGCTGAAGGCACTTGGCCTCGACGAGCACCTGTCGCCGCAACGCGCCAATGGTCTTCGTTCAATGGTCAAGCGCATCAAGCGCGACGCAGAGGCGGCCTTGAAGCAGACCGCCTGATCAGACGAACAGCGCGCGATGGCCCGACATGATCGGAGCCGCACATGTTGCGACGCATATCGATTGCTCCAGCATCGCCCCAAGATCAAAACGGCGCCCGGAGGCGCCGTTGATCATCTAACCCAGGTCGGGAAGGGAGCCGGTATCAGCGCCCCTTGCGCTTGCGGCCGAGACCCATCTTCTTGGCGAGCTGTGAGCGGGCGGCAGCATAGTTGGGAGCAACCATCGGGTAGCTGGCGTCCAGGCCCCATTTTTCACGATACTCGTCGGGCGTCAGACCGTAGTGGGTCATCAAGTGACGCTTCAGCGACTTGAACTTCTTGCCGTCTTCAAGACAGACGATGTAGTCGTCATGGACGGAGCGTTTCGGGTTTACTGCCGGCTTCTGCTTGTCGGCAGGAGGCTGTTCACTGGCCCCGCCCACGCGCCCGAGGGCGGCATGGACATCGGCGATGAGGCTAGGCAGCTCGCCGACCGGCACCGGATTGTTGCTGACATAGGCGGCCACGACATCGGCCGTCAATTCGATCAGCGCATCACTATTTCTGGAAGGTGTTTCGATAATATCCATGGCTTCCTGGCCCCAACGTGAGTTGTTTCTACCTGCGCCCTATTTTTGATAGGTCGGGCATCGCGCGAAATTTTTGCAGGAAAGAGCCTCTGCGATTCGCGTCGCAGCATCCTAATGAGCCACTAAACCAAGTAAGTCAATTCGCTTCTTGCGCTGTATTCATCGATGGCAATAAAATATTCGACGATCAGCTTCAACCTTTCGTGCACTCTGTGACTTTGCGATATTTTCTGGGCAGACCAGCAGCGGCGGACGCCCAGTCAAGCTGCCGTTACATCCCATGAGAGCAGTAAAAAAATCTCAATGCTTGGCTATGCTTGGTTGTGGCGTAGGCTATCTGGTTGTTTTTAGAATCTACAAAACCATAGGTTGCGATTTGCTGTTGCAAGCAAGCCGGAAATCAGCACCGCGGACCGGCACCGATCCATCAATGTGGGGTGATGTATTTTCCGTAGACCCAGCCGGTGACGAAATTGCCGTTCTGGGCCGGATCGTGCCAGACTTCGCACCAGCCATAGCGGATCTTCTGTTCCTGCTTCCAAACCGGCTGTTTGCCGATGTCGAGCAGCTTTATGCCGCCGGTGCATCTCCCGGTCATCTGCAAAACAGCACCGTTGGGATAGGCGGCCTGCCTCTGGGACGATCCCGCCGGATACTTGCGCACGTTGAGCGTGTCGCCAAACGGAAGGTTGGTCACTTGCCAAGCTGCGAACACGGTTGCATGAGATTGGCCGATAAAGGCCAAGACTGTCGAAGCGACGGCGAAAGCCGCAGCAGCGTGAAAACGGAACTTCATTTTTCCCTCTCCTCCGGCTCATCTTTTGGAGCCCGACGCAAACATATACTCCGGCTCTTGAACCTGCGCTGATCGGCGTGTTCATTCTTCATTCAAATAACTTCCACAGCGAGACGCAATGACCCGAACCCCAGCATTTCCGACTGCCAGCCCGCCGCAACCAGAGAAGCGACCGGTCTTCGATGTGCATCATGGAGTGACCCGGACGGACGACTATGCCTGGCTGAGAGCCGGCAATTGGCAAGAGATGTTCAGGGATCCGTCGCTGCTCGACGCCCAGATCCGCGCCCATCTCGAAGCCGAGAACGCCTATCAGGCAGCGCTCATGGCCGACACCGCCCAGGTGCGGAAGCAGCTCTTCAAGGAGATGAGGGGCCGCATCAAGGAAGACGATTCGTCCGTGCCGATGAAGGATGGACCGTACGCTTATGGGTCATCTTTCAAGCTTGGCGGCGAGCAGCCGCGTTATTTCCGCACGCCGCGCGACGGCGGCGACCAAGAGATCCTGCTCGACGGCGATCTCGAGGCCGAAGGCAAGGCCTATTTCCGCCTCGGCGGTGTCGACCATTCGACCGACCACCGCAAGCTTCTGTGGGCCTTCGATGATAAGGGTTCCGAATTCTACACGCTTCGCGTCCGCGATCTCGCCGACTGGAACGATCTGGCCGACAGGATTCCGGACACCGGTGGCGGCGGCGTGTGGGATGCCGGAAATGACGGATTTTTCTACACCCGCCTCGATCCCAACCACCGTCCTTCCAAGGTGCTGTTCCATGCCCTTGGCGACAGTCCTGAGAACGACCGGCTGATCTACGAAGAAACCGATCCAGGCTTCTTCATGAATGTCGGCGGCACACGCTCCAACGAGTGGATCATGCTTGGCATCAACGACCACGAGACCTCGGAATATCGCATCATGAGCGCCAGCGAGCCGTTCGCCGAACCGAAGCTGGTTGCCCCGCGCGAGACCGGCCTGCAATACGACCTCGAAGAAGGCGGCGATATCTTCTTCATTCTCACCAACGCCGACGGCGCCAAGGATTTCAAGATCATGACTGCGCCGGCGAGCGACCCGGTGCGCGCCAACTGGCAGGCGTTGGTGCCGCACGAAGCGGGCCGGCTGATCCTTTCGGTAATCGGTTTCAAGGACCACATGGTCAGGCTTGAACGCAAGGAAGGCCTGCCGCGCATCGTCGTGCATGACCGCAACAGCGGCGAGGAACATCTCATCTCCTTCGACGAGGAAGCCTTCTCGCTCGGCCTGTCGGGATCCTATGAATACGATACCGAGATCATGCGCTTTTCCTACTCATCCATGACAACGCCGGCGCAGGTCTTCGACTACAACATGCGGACCCGCGAGCGCGTGCTGCTGAAGACCCAGGAAGTTCCGTCCGGTCACGACCCGGACCACTACGTGACGCGGCGGCTGATGGCGCCCGCAGCCGACGGCGAACTGGTGCCGGTCTCGCTCATTCACCATCGCGACACGCCGCTCGACGGATCAGCGCCTTGCCTGCTTTACGGCTACGGCTCCTACGGCATCACGGTCCCGGCCGCCTTTAACACCAATTTGTTATCGCTGGTCGATCGCGGCTTCGTCTACGCGATTGCCCATGTCCGCGGCGGCAAGGACAAGGGCTATGGCTGGTACGACGACGGCAAGCGGGCGCACAAAATGAACACGTTCACCGATTTCATCGCAGCCGCCCACCATCTCGTCGCCGAACGCTATACGCAACATGACCGCATCGTCGGTCAGGGCGGCTCGGCCGGCGGCCTGCTGATGGGCGCTGTCGCGAATATGGCGCCGGAATGCTTCGGCGGTATTGTCGCCGAGGTTCCGTTCGTCGACGTGCTCACCACCATGCTCGACGCGACCCTGCCGCTGACGCCACCGGAATGGCCCGAATGGGGCAATCCGATCGCCTCGGAGGAGGACTACCGAACGATCGCCGCCTACTCGCCCTATGACAATGTCGCCGCGCTCGACTATCCGCCGATCCTGGCGCTTGCCGGCCTCACCGACCCGCGTGTCACCTATTGGGAGCCGGCCAAGTGGGTGGCGCGGCTGCGCGACCGCAAGATCGGCGACAATCCGGTGCTGTTCAAGATCAACATGGACTCCGGTCATGCCGGTGCATCCGGCCGGTTTTCCCGGCTCGAGGAAATCGCCTTCACCTATGCGTTTGCGCTGAAGGTGGCGGGCAAGGCCGACCTTGCCACCACAGCGCCGCCGACCCTGTTGGACGCACAGACGGCGCTGTAGGAGCTTGATCTTGCGCACCATCCCCACCAGCGGAAAATCGATTCCGGGTCAGGTCAGGTCGATTTTCCGCTCGCGATTGCCATAGCTGCGCGCTACCCAATGCGCGGCTTTTCGCAGCCGCGCCACCCAAAAATCATCCAGTCAGGCCAAGGGTCCGCCATGTTGCTCGTCGACGTCTATCTCGACAAATCGCCCATCCAGGGCATCGGTGTCTTTGCCAAGAACCACATTCCCCGCGGCACACTGGTCTGGAAGCTCCATCCCAATTACGACCGGCGCATCCCAGTCGAGGTCTATGAACGCGAAACCGGGCCGGTCAGAGCCTATCTCGATCGCTATTCTTATCCCGACCGGCGCGATCCAAACTTTGTCGTCTTCGAAGCCGACGACGCCCGCTACATGAACCATGCCGACGACCCGAATTGCGACGTCGCCTCGCCCGAGGAGACCTATGCACTGCGCGACATCGCGCCCGGCGAGGAAATGACCTGCAACTACAATCATTTCTTCGAGACCGGCTTCGATTTCCTCGGCGATCGCTGACGCGCCGCCATCCCGTCCGGCTCCCGGAATCAGTTCGCTGGCTGCTTGCGCGCCGGATAGCCGCTGGGATGCGGCGGTATCGCCTTGAGATAGGCTGATATCGCCGCCCGGTCCTCGGGCGTCAACTCGGCCAAGTTTCTCTGCACGTCGACCATGGCGCCACCGACGGAATCGAAATCCGGGGTGAAGCCGGTTTCGAGAAAGTAGGTTATGTCGGCCTCCGACCAGTCACCGAGCCCGCCTTCGCCCGAGGTGATGTTCGGCACGATGCCACTGCCTTCGGCAGCCGCGGCCCCCGCCAGCCACTCGCTCTTCCTGGTGCCGCCAGCAAAATCGCGCGGCGTGTGGCATTCGCCGCAATGGCCGGGCCCTTCGACCAGGTAACGGCCGGCCATCACCGGATCCGGCGTGCCATCGGGGAAGGAAACCACCGGCTGGTCACTCA
The DNA here is from genome assembly GCF_055811235.1 of Mesorhizobium sp. WSM4810. Lineage (NCBI taxonomy): Bacteria > Pseudomonadati > Pseudomonadota > Alphaproteobacteria > Hyphomicrobiales > Phyllobacteriaceae > Mesorhizobium > Mesorhizobium sp. WSM4810. The sequence continues at coordinate 79,899 of NZ_JBVVQV010000015.1, forward strand.
AATAGAGACGTTTCCACAGCCCGATGCCGCGACGGATGTTGAATGGGAACCCCAGCGAATTGGGCGGCGCCTTGCCCGCCACCGCCGGAAGCGTTTTCAGGAAGGCATGGAGATCGGCAATGTCGGCCGGCTTCATGCGTGCGTAGGACGCATAGGGAAACGCCGGATAGAAGTGCTCGCCGCTCGGCGACACGCCCTTCAGCATGGCGTTGGCGAGGTCTTCGACCGACCAGCCGCCGATACCGTCCGTGGCATCCTGCGAGATGTTCGGTGGCACGAAGATGCCGAACGGCGTCTTGAGTTCGAGACCGCCGGCCAGTTGAAGGCGGGCGTCGCCTTGCGAGCTTGGCTTCGCATGACAGGACGTGCAGCCGCCGGCATAAAAAATGCGCTTGCCCCTGGCGGCATCGCCGGGGCCGAGCTGCGTCAGAGCCTCGCTGTCGAGCCTGACCGGCGCCGACAGGAACCAGCCGGCAACCGCGCCGGCGACGCCCAGAACGAGGGCGGCGCCGACGAGTTTTTTCAGCAGGCGCATCGCCCGCTATCAGCCCTTCTTAATCCTGTATGTCTTGTGGCAGGTGCCGCAATCGCCGCCTATGGTGTTGAACCCCGCCTTGAAGGCATCGACGTCGGCAGGAGCGGCGGCCGCCGCAGCCTTGACGTCGGCGAGATATTTTTCTTCCACCGCCTTGAAGCCGGCCATATCGTCCCAGATTTTTGGGGCAGCTGTGGTGTCGCCGGTGTCGCTGCCAGCCGGGAAAAGAGTGTCGACGTTTGCATGGAACTTCTCGGCGTTTGCCTCCAGCGCCTTCAACGCCGCCAGCACGGCCGCTGCGTCGTAAGGGGTCTCGCCCTTGACGACTTTCGACAATTGGCCGGCGATCTTTCCACGTTCCTTCATAATGGCCTGCCGCTCCTGGATCGGATCGGCAAACGCCGCCGAACCGGCGAAGGCGAGCATCGAGATGGCGAGGATAAGCTTTCTCATTCAACTGGCTCCATGGTGAAGATGTTTCGGGTGAAGGTCCGACTGATCCATAACGGCAAAACTGGCTTGAAAATTCCGGAAATTCGCCTCACGCTTGTGTGAATTTTTCGCGACGGTCGTTGGAAAAGGGCGGCCGATCATTTGGCACATAGAGAAAAGCCCCGGTTTTGCCGGGGCTCTTCTGCAACTCAGTCAGGCCTACGCCTTTTCGTAGAGCTCGAGGACATGGTCCCAGTTGATGAGATTGTCGACGAAGGCTTCGAGATATTTCGGCCGGGCGTTGCGATAGTCGATGTAATAGGAGTGCTCCCAGACATCGACGCCCAGGATCGGGGTCGCGCCATGGACCAGCGGGTTCTCGCCGTTCGGGGTCTTCGAGATCGCCAGCTTGCCGTCCTTGACCGAAACCCAGGCCCAGCCCGAACCGAACTGGGTGGTGCCGGCGGCGATGAAATCGGCCTTGAACTTGTCGTAACCGCCAAGATCGCTGTCAAACGCCTTTTGCAGCGCGCCGGGCAATTTGTTGCCGCCGCCGCCCTTCTTCATCCACTGCCAGAAGTGGATGTGATTGTAGTGCTGGCCGGCATTGTTGAAGAGCCCGGGGTTCTTGCCGAAGGATTGTTTCACAATCTCTTCGACCGACAAATCGCCGAGCCCGGCTTCGGCAGCCAGCTTGTTGCCGTTGTCGACATAGGCCTTGTGGTGCTTGTCGTGGTGATACTCCAGCGTCTCCTTCGACATGTAAGGCTGCAATGCCTCATAGTCATAGGGCAAGGCGGGCAATTCGAAAGCCATCGGTCGTACTCCTCGTGGAAAAAATCCGGTGTCGATACCGGACTAACATAGGTCTGGATTGGTGTGGAGCAACTCCGGAACGAAGCGCCGGTTCGCTTTTTAGCCAGTCAGCCGGCCGAAGTCGAATGCGCCCACTCCCAATAGAGTTCGCGCGCCTTTTTCGCTACAGGCCCGGGCTGGAGATTGCGATCCTCGATGCGGGTGACCGGCACGACTTTCGAGTGGTTTCCGGTCGAGAATATCTCGTCGGCTTCGAGGAATTCGCGCACCGACAGCGCCTTTTCGATGGTCTTGAAGCCATATTCGTCAAGCAGCGTCATCGTCCGCGAACGGGTGATGCCGGACAGGAACGTGCCGTTCGGCGCCGGCGTCAGGACATGGCCATCCTTGACCAGGAAAATGTTCGAGGTTCCGGTCTCGGCGACATTGCCCAGCATGTCGAGCACCAGCGCGTTGTCGAAGCCGCGCATCTTGGCTTCGAGGATGGCACGACCATTGTTGGGATAAAGGCAGCCGGCCTTGGCGTTGGTCGGCATGGTCTCGATGGTCGGGCGCCGGAACGGCGAGACGGTGACAGAAAAGCCTGCCGGCGAGATCATCGGCGATTCATAGAGGCAAAGGCAGAACCGGGTCGAGGCCGGATCTGCCGGCACGCCCATATAGCCACCATGTTCGGCCCAGTACATCGGCCTTATGTAGACCGCCGTCTTGCCGTCGAACTTCTTCAGCCCGTCCCAGGTCAGCCCGACGATCTTTTCGGCGCTCATGGATGGTTTGAGACCAAGCGCGATCGCCGAGGCGTTCACCCTGGCGGCGTGGCGGTCGAGGTCGGGGGCGACGCCCTCGAACCAGCGGGCGCCGTCGAACACGCTGGTGCCGAGCCACATGGCATGGCTGCGCGGCCCCAGAATGGCGACGTTGCCGTCATACCAGTCGCCATCCACGAAGGTCCATGTCGCGGATTGCGCCGCAGCCGCCAGTGTCATCGCTTGATTCCGCGTTTCAGAGCTGTCTTGTCTCGCCATTGGAAGATGCTTTGGCGTCTGCCGTCAACTGATATGGCTGAGATTTGTTAAGGCCAGCGGCATGCGAAATTGCAATCCGTGCTTGCGCCTGGCCTTGCCTCGCCGCAAAACTGTCACCATGCAACATGCGGCTTACGTTTTCGACGCTTACGGAACGCTGTTCGACGTGCACGCAGCCGTCCGCCGTCATGCCGACCAGATCGGACCGGACGGCCAGCTCCTGTCGGAGATCTGGCGCGCCAAACAATTGGAATATTCCTGGGTGAGGACGCTGATGGGCGCCTACGCCGATTTCTGGCAACTCACCGAACAGGCGCTGGATTTCGCCTTGCGCAAGGTTCCCTCCGCGGACAAGGGACTGAGGGCCAAGCTGCTCGACGCCTATTGGCGGCTGGACTGCTATCCGGAGGTGCCGGCCGTGCTCAAGGCGCTCAAAGCATCTGGCGCCAAGCTGGCGATCCTATCCAACGGCTCGCCTGAAATGCTGGAAGCGGCGGTCAAATCGGCCGCGCTCGACCAGGTTCTGGACGACATCTATTCCGTCGAGGCCGTCAAGCGCTTCAAGGCCGATCCGTCGGTCTACGACATGGTCACGACAGGCTGGCGTCTCTATCCGGGTGCGGTGTCGTTTCAGTCATCCAACCGCTGGGACGTCGCCGGCGCCACCAAATTCGGGTTCCGGACAGTCTGGATCAACCGCTCCGACCAGCCCGAGGAATACCGGGACTTTCCGCCGGCCCTGATCCTGCCCTCGCTCGAAGGCCTGCTCGCCGCAGGCTGACACATGACCCTAAATCGGAATCGATTCTTGGAAAGGATCATAGGCAAAATAAAACTGCGACAGCGTCCTTTGCTGACGCGCGGCGCTGCGGGCCTGATGCCTCGGCGCAACAGGGGCTGAACCGTCACAGCTTTGCCTTTGTTTGTTCACCCTCAGGCCAGAATCGGAACCGCCTATCGCGCCAGGCATTGGTAGGGCTGGCGCGCCGTACTGATTGGCGTATTCATGTTCTGTTTCGATATGAGACTTAAAAAAGGCAACGATGTTCACAACCGAAATCGACTCCTATCGCCTGAGCCGTCGCGGCTTTCTCAACGCCGCTGCGCTCGGCGCCGCCTCGATTGCGGTTTCCGCCTGCACCACGACGGCAGGCCGGCCTGTCGAGCCGCCGCCGCCAGCCAATGTCGAGCCGCCGCTCATGGACTATGCAACAATGTACGGTCCGGTCAGCGACAATGGGTTCGAGCTGCCGGGCATACCCTACGAGAAAATCGACGAGCAATTTCTGCGTCAAATCGTTCCCGATCCGACCGGCCAAGCGCCCGGCACCATCGTCGTCGATACGGCCGGCCACCACCTCTATTTCGTGCGTCCGGGCGGACAAGCCATTCGTTATGGGGTCGGGCTGGGTCGCGCCGGTTTCGAATGGTCTGGCGATGCCGTCGTCCAGTGGAAGCAGAAGTGGCCGAAATGGACGCCGCCGGCCGAAATGATCGCCCGCCAGCCCGAGTACGCAAAATACAGCGCCGAGAATGGCGGCATGCCCGGCGGGCTCACCAATCCGCTCGGAGCGCGGGCGCTGTATCTCTTCGAGGGCAACGAGGACACGCTGTACCGCCTGCACGGCTCGCCGGAGTGGTTTTCCATAGGCAAATCAGTGTCATCTGGCTGCGTTCGCTTGATAAATCAGGACATTATCGACCTCTATGACCGTGTGCCCAACAAGACGCCGGTGATCGTTACCTCCGGTGTCGGTCAGGAACTGGTTGCCACGGCAGACCGCAAAGCCATTCCAATCGATGCGGGCGTCCCGGAAGGATCGATCCTGCTCGGCCCGGCAAGGGCGATCTCGGAACCGATCTTCTGAGCTGGTCGAAGGCGCTGGAGCGGCGGACTTTCGGCGCCGCGAATTTCCGGTCCGATGCTTTTCCCGAGCATCGGATTCTCGCAAAACCGGTGCCCGGTTTTGGGTCCGATGCGGTGCTTTCAGCGCCGCCCCCTGGCCAGGCTGCCGAGGATGCCGCGCACGATCGCCCGTCCAACCGACGTGCCGACCGAGCGAACCACCGATTTGATCGCCGCCTCCGCCACCGTCTGGCGATTGGACGCTCGCGGCGCCGGTGCTCGCCTGCCGCCGGTGGGCTGGGGGGCGGGATCATCATTGCCGAAGCCTGGAATGGTCCAGCGCGAGCCGCCGCTCTCCTGCTGCTGTGCCTCCGCGTCCAACGCATCCTTGGCTTTTTTCTGCAGCATCTCGAAAGCCGATTCGCGATCGACGGTCTGATCGTACTGCCCCACAACCGGGCTCTCGGTGATCAGCGTGCGGCGCTCGTCAGGCGTGATCGGGCCAAGTCGCGACGACGGCGGGCGAACCAGCGTCCGCTGGACCATGGACGGAACACCTTTGGCTTCCAGCGTCGAGACCAGCGCCTCGCCGGTGCCGAGCTGCGTGATCACGGTAGCACAGTCGAAGTCGGGATTGGGCCTGAACGTCTCGGCGGCGGTCCTCACGGCCTTCTGCTCCCGTGGCGTGTAGGCGCGCAGGGCGTGCTGCACCCGGTTGCCGAGCTGGGCCAGAACGGTTTCGGGGATATCCAGCGGATTCTGGGTGACGAAGTAGACGCCGACGCCCTTCGAACGGATCAGGCGGACCACCTGCTCGACGCGGTCGATCAGCACCTTCGGCGCGTCGTCGAACAGAAGGTGCGCCTCGTCGAAGAAGAAGACCAGCTTTGGCTTGTCGGGATCGCCGACTTCGGGCAGCTCCTCGAACAGTTCCGACATCAGCCACAACAGGAATGTCGCATAGAGCCGGGGATTCATCATCAGCTTGTCGGCGGCCAGCACGCTGATCGCGCCGCGCCCGTCGCGGGTGGTGCGCATGATGTCGGCGATCCGCAATGCCGGCTCGCCGAAGAAATTCGTCGCGCCCTGCTGCTCCAGAACCAGCAGCGTGCGCTGGATTGCGCCAACCGAAGGTTTCGTCACATTGCCGTAGCGAGCGCCGATTTCTTCGGCGCGTTCGGCGATGTTGGCAAGAAGCGCTTGCAGGTCCTTCAGGTCCAGCAGCAACAAGCCTTCCTCGTCGGCGATGCGGAAGGCGATGTTCATGATGCCTTCCTGCGCCTCGGACAGGTTCATAAGCCGCGACAGCAGCAGCGGCCCCATTTCCGAGACGGTGGCGCGGATCGGATGGCCCTGCTCGCCGAAAAGATCCCAGAATATGACCGGAAATTCCTGGAAATCATAGGGATCGAGCTTGACCTGCTCGGCGCGCTTGACCAGAAAATCCTGTGCCGCGCCCATCATGGCGATACCGGACAGGTCGCCCTTGATGTCGGCGCAGAAGACCGGCACGCCGGCGTTGGAGAAACCTTCCGCCAAAATCTGCAAGCTCACGGTCTTGCCGGTGCCGGTCGCGCCGGTGACCAGGCCATGACGATTGCCATACTGAAGCAGCAGGTTTTCGGCGCGCTGGTAGCTGTCATCAGGCTTTCGGCTGGCTCCGATGAAAATACTGGTGTCGTCAGCCATGTGTCGGGTCTCCGCAACCTGAAGTGTTGAATGCCCTGATCTATTGAAAGTAGCGGGGCTCGCCGCAGGTATAATGACGCCATTGCGCAGCGACAATGGCCATGGTCGAAATTGGGTTTTGGAGCTTGCGGATTTTGCGCATGTTTGGCAATCGGTTGACGGTTCACCGTCGCAGGGCCCGTGTTGCATTGTGATATGCGACGGGGAACCGTAGACTGACGTTCCAGGCCTATCGGCCGAGAAGACGAGGAGAGCGGATGGCCGGTGCCTTGAACCACGATGCCGAACTTCCGAACCCTGACCGGCAGCGGTGGCTGGCCCTTGCGGAAAAAGCCCTGGCCGGCGGATCCTTCGAGGAAAAACTCGTATCCCATACGGACGATGGCATCCGCATCGAACCGCTTTATGATCGTTCGGTCACCGCAGAGCCTCTCCCACGGGCAAACCCCGGATCGCCGTGGATCGTCAGCCAGCGTATCGACGATCCGGATGTCGGCCGCGCCAAAGCCCAGGCCCTGGAGGACGTCGCACAGGGCGCCACCGGATTGTCGCTTGTCTTCGAAGGCGCGCCGAATGCGTTCGGCTACGGCCTGCCGAGGACTGCCGAGGCGCTGGAGACCGTGCTGGACGGCGTGCCGCTCAACCGCATCCAGGTCCGCATCGACGCGCATCCCTGGAGCCGCGCCGTGGCCGACTGGCTGGTTGCGTTCTTGAGCAAGCGCCGGTCAGACCCGGCAAAGCTCAACCTGTCCTTCGGCATCGACCCGGCGGCGATCTTTGCCGGAACCGGCCGGTTGCGGATGTCGATCGAGGCCTTGCAGGCGTCGATGCCGCAGTCCCTGGCGCACTTTTTCTCGATGGGCGTGCCCGGGGTCCTGCTGGAGGCAGACGGACGCGTCTTCCACAATGCCGGTGCCACCGAAGCGCAGGAGCTGGGCACCATGATGGCTTCGGCGGTCTCCTATCTCCGGATGTTCGAGGAGGCGCGCCAGCCGCTTGTCTATGCGGCGCCCCATATCGGCTTTGCGCTGAGCGTCGACCAGGACCAGTTCGTATCGATGGCCAAGGTCAGGGCCCTGCGCAGGCTGTGGGCGCGGGTCCAGGAGGCATGCTCGATCTCCGCCGCCACCGCCAACATCCATGCCGAGACATCGTTCCGCATGATGACCTCGGCGGATCCGGAGACGAACATCCTGCGCACCACGATCGCCGCTTTTGCCGCGGCAGCCGGCGGGGCGGACTCGGTCTCCATCCTGCCTCATACGATCGCGCATGGCCTGCCGGCGGGCTTTGGCCGCCGTGTTGCCCGCAATACGCAACTGATCATGGCCAACGAAAGCCATATCGATCATGTCGCAGACCCTGCTTGCGGTTCGGGCGCCGTTGAAGCGCTGACTGGCGAACTCTGTGAAGCTGCGTGGGAAGAATTCCAGCGGATCGAGGCGGAAGGCGGCGTGCTGTCCAGCCTGCAGCAAGGACACATCCAGAAACGGGTTCAGGCGGCCGCCGCCCGCCGCAATGCCGCCTATCAGGCGGGCGACCGGGCCATCATCGGCACGACGCTTCACCCGTCGAAGATCGAACGTCCGGTCGAAACCTTGGCGGCGGAGCGGCGGCCCTCGGTCACCGAGGGCGTCGCGGTGTGCGAGCCGCTGTTTCCGATCCGTATCGATCAATCGATCGGAGCAGCATCATGATTCCGGATTTCAGCCAGATCGGCTGGTCGGCGCCGCGCCGGGCGCCGATTGAGGTCAAGGGCCAGCGGATGACCCCGGAAGGACTGGCCATCACGCATCTGTACAACCAGGGCGACCTCAAGGGGTTGCCGCATCTCGACACTTATCCGGGCCTGCCGCCATTCGTGCGCGGCCCCTACCCGACCATGTATGTCCAGCAGCCGTGGACGATCAGGCAATATGCCGGCTTCTCGACGGCGGAAGAGTCGAACGCCTTTTACCGGCGCAACCTCGCGGCCGGCCAGAAGGGACTGTCGGTCGCTTTCGACCTTGCCACGCATCGCGGCTACGACAGCGATCATCCGCGCGTTGCCGGTGATGTCGGCATGGCAGGCGTCGCCATCGATTCCATCCTCGACATGCGCCAGCTCTTCGACGGCATCCCGCTTGATGAGATGACGGTGTCGATGACCATGAACGGCGCGGTGCTGCCGATCATGGCGCTCTACATCGTCGCCGCGGAAGAACAGGGCGTTGCGCAAAAGGACCTCGCCGGGACCATTCAGAACGACATTCTGAAAGAGTTCATGGTGCGCAACACCTACATCTATCCGCCAAAACCTTCGATGCGGATCGTGTCGGACATCTTCTCCTATACGTCGCAGCACATGCCGAAGTTCAATTCGATTTCGATCTCCGGCTATCACATGCAGGAGGCAGGGGCGACCGCCGACCTCGAGCTCGCCTACACGATCGCCGATGGAATCGAATATGCCCGCGCCGGTGTCGCGGCGGGTCTCGATATCGACCGTTTTGCGCCGCGCCTGTCCTTCTTCTGGGCGATCGGCATGAACTTCTTCATGGAGGTCGCCAAGCTGAGGGCAGCCCGCCTTTTGTGGTCGACCCTGATGCTGAAGAACTTCTCGCCGAAGGACGAGCGCTCGCTGTCGCTGCGCACCCATTGCCAGACTTCGGGCTGGTCGCTAACGGCGCAGGACCCTTACAACAACATCATTCGCACCATGATCGAGGCGATGGCGGCGACGCAGGGTCATACACAATCGCTGCACACCAACGCCTTCGACGAGGCGATGGCGCTGCCGACCGACCATTCGGCCCGCATCGCCCGCAACACGCAGCTCATCCTGCAAAAGGAATCCGGCACCACCCGCATCATCGACCCGTGGGGCGGCTCTGCCTATCTCGAACGGCTGACGCATGACCTGGCGGCGCGCGCGCTTGCCCATATCGAAGAGGTCGAGAGCCTGGGCGGCATGGCCGCCGCAACCGAAAAAAACATACCGAAGCTGCGCATCGAAGAGGCCGCCGCGCGCACGCAGGCGCGGATCGATTCGGGCGAGCAGATCCTGGTCGGCGTCAACGCCCATCGTCCCGAGACGGATATCAAAGTCGACGTGCTGAAGATCGACAACGCGGAAGTCAGGGCCCGGCAATTGTCGAAACTGCAGCGGCTGAAAGGCACGCGCGACGTCGGCGCCGTCGAGAGCGCACTGAGTGCGCTGAGCCGGGCTGCGGAGAGCGGCGAAAATCTGCTGGAGTTCGCCATTCGCGCCGCACGCGCCAACGCCACGGTCGGCGAGATTTCACTGGCGCTGGAAAAGGTTTTTGGCCGCCATGTCGCCTCCGTCCAGACGATCTCCGGCGTCTATCGCAAGGCGCTCGGCGACAATCCGGAGGTCGATCGGCTGCAGGACAAGATCGTCGCGTTCGAGGAGAAGTCCGGCGGCAAGCCACGCATTCTCGTCGCCAAGATGGGACAGGATGGCCACGATCGCGGCCAGAAAGTGATCGCCACCGCCTTTGCCGATCTAGGCTTCGACGTCACCGTCGGGCCGATGTTCCAGACGCCGGACGAGATCGCCAGGCTTGGCGTCGAGCACGACGTGCATATCATTGGCGCCTCGTCGCTGGCCGCGGGTCATTTGACGCTCATTCCCGAACTCAGGGACGCGCTGAAGAAGCTTGGCCGCGACGATATGCTGATCGTCGCCGGCGGCGTCATCCCGCCGCAAGATCATGAGGCGGTACGGCAGGCGGGTGCTGTGGAAATCTTCCCGCCAGGCACCGTCATCCCGGAAGCGGCGGAGCGGCTGATGGATAGGCTGCTGCAGGCCGGCTGAACTTGTTATAATCCATGTTGCAACGACCGACAATTGGAGTTATAATTGGCGTTGCAACAAGGGTTGAATCCATGAACACGACCATTCGCAAAATCGGCAATTCCGAAGGCGTGATCCTGCCCAAGGAAATTCTCGATCACCTGAATTTGAAGGCCGGCGATCAGCTTGAGATCGTCGAAACGAGCAAGGGCATCGCCCTTCGGCCAGTGGACGACAGCTTCGAGCGGCAGATGGAAGCTGCTCGCCAAGTCATGGACAAATACAAAGTCGCGCTTCAGAAGCTCGCCGAATGAGCTGGGAGTTCCTGAGCCGGCGTGCGGTCGAAGCCATGCACGCCGACCAGTTGCGTCGGCACGGCGGAGCGCACGGTTTGAGGGATGAGAATGCCCTCGAATCGGCGCTCGCCCGAGCCGAGAACAAGGCGAACTATGGTGATCCATCGATCGAGGATCTGGCGGCGGCCTATATCTTCGGCATCGCCAGAAATCACGCCTTTGTCGACGGCAACAAGCGCGCGGCCATCGTCGCCGCCGGCGCGTTCCTGATTGTCAACGGCTATGTGCTGACGGCCGACAACGGCACGATCTATGAGTTCGTCATGGGCGTCGCCGCCGGCGAAATCGACGAGGCGGGTGCTGCGGCGTTCTTCCGCGACCATGTCGTCAAGGTCGAGGGCTAATGTGCGTCGCGTTCGGGATGGATTCCCGCGACGCGCTTTAAGTTCTCGTTTTTATGCAGTCGCTATCGCAAAACCGCTGCGCACCCTCGGGTCAGGCCCGCATGCTTTTGGGCGACATGCATTAGCTGTCGGAGAGCTTCACAATCTCCCACTCCCTGCCGTTCACCACGGCAATTTCGCCGACCTTCTTGCCGAACAAGGCCAAGGCCATCGGTGAAACATGGGAAATCGTCCCCTTGGCCGGATCGGCCTCGTCCTCGCCGACAATCCTCCAGTGCACCTTCCTGCCGTCATCGCCTTCCAGCGTGACGCCCATGCCGAAGCGAACCAGGTCGCTGCCCGGTTCCGGCACGGAAAGCTCGGCGCTTTCACGCCGCGCGGTCCAGTAGCGCAGGTCGCGCGAGATGAGCGCGATGCGCTCGCGGTCGGCCCTCTTTTCCGCTCTGCCCAGATCGTCGCGCAGGGCAGCCAGTTCGGCGTCGATCAGCGCCAGGCCGCGTTGCGTCACCAGATTGCGATGGTGGCTGATCGGCCGCTCGCCGATGCCGGCGATGGCGTTTTCGCTATCTTCTTCGCGCGTGAAGGCTCTGCTCATCAGTCGAGCTTATGCCTCGCGTGGCGACTCCACAAGCTATTGCCGGAAAACCGGATCTGCCGATCCGGCGTGACACGATTCCTGCGGCGCGACGGGAGGACGCTGGGAATTTGTGTGGCTTTGCGCAACTGACCGTCGGACGCAATCATGCGAGCTGAATGCCCGTTCTCAGTCCAGCGCAGCAGTAGGGCGGAGTGAGCCGACCTTGGCGCCGATCCGGCTTTCTATGGGCGGATGTGCCTCTTCGGTCAGTATCGCCGCCAGCGCCTTGTCGGCGTGCAAAAACCTGGCCAGCACGGCCGCGACCGTGACTTCAGCGGCGCGGCCGGCGCCATCATCGCATTTCAGCGCAATGCCTAGGCCAAGCTCGGGAAGTGCCGCGCAATAGACGCCTTCGGCCCCTCCCTTCACAAAAATCCGGCCTGACGCGGCCTGCATCAGCGCAACATCAGCCCTGCCCGTGCCGGCGACCAGAAATGGCTCGGCCATGCAGGCGGAAAGCAGCCGCTTTGCGGCCTTGGCGCGCACGGGTTCAAAGCCGGCACCGGTCGCCATGCGGGCAAAGCCGAGGGCGAAGCTGCGCAGCGGCACGGCATAGGTCGGGATCGAGCAGCCGTCGGTGCCGCAATGATCGACATCATGGGCGGCACCGGTCACCGCTTGCATCGCATCGCGCACCATCTCCTGCGAGGCATGGCCGGATTTGACGTAGCCGCGATGGGCGACGCCGGCATGGACGCAGGTGCAGAGGAAGCCCGCATGCTTGCCGGAACAATTGTTGTGCAGCGCGTTTGGCAAATTGCCGTTGCTGGCCAGCGCAACGGTCGCGTCATGGCTGGACGGCCAATGCGCGCCGCATTCCAGTGCCGCCACGTCCAGCCCGGCCTTGGCCAGCATCGCCCGCGCCAGTTCGACATGCGCCGGCTCGCCGGAATGCGAAGCGCAGGCCAGCGCCAGTTCGCGGTCGCCGAAACCGTACGCATCGGCGGCGCCGCTTTCGACCAGCGGCAGCGCCTGGATCGCCTTGACCGCCGAGCGCGGGAACACCGGGCGAGCCGTATCGCCGATTTCCCAGACCGGCTTGCCATCGGCATCGAAGACCGCAATGGCGCCACGATGCGCGCTCTCGACCACGGCGCCGCGCAAAACTTCGACCAGAACCGGATTTGTCATGAATTCCCCACTAACGCACGACCTCGAAAATCGGATTCGATTTTCGAAAAGGATCATGCGTAAAATCAAAGTGTTACAGCGTCCTTTGCGCGCCCGGAAGGGCGCGCGGCGCTGTAATGCGGGCGGGTTTTATCTGATCCGATCGAGAATGGAAACATAGTTGGCGACGGCGGCGCCGCCCATATTGAAGATGCCGCCGAGCTTTGCTCCGGGCACCTGGATGCCGCCGGCCTCGCCGACGAGCTGCATGGCGCTCAGCACGTGCATCGAGACGCCGGTGGCGCCGATCGGATGGCCCTTGGCTTTCAGCCCGCCTGACGGATTGACCGGCAGCCGGCCGTCCTTCGCCGTCTCGCCGTCCAGCGCCAGTTTTGCGCCCTCGCCCGGTTTCGCCAGGCCCATCGCCTCATATTCGATCAGCTCGGCGATGGTGAAGCAGTCATGCGTCTCGACGAAGGACAGATCGTCGAGCGTCACACCGGCCTTGTTCAGCGCCTGGTTCCACGCCTGCTCGCAACCCTCGAATGCCAGGATGCCACGCTTCGACATCGGCAGGAAATCCTGCACATGCTCGTTGGCGCGGAAAGCGACGGCGCGGCGCATCTTCAATGCCGTCGCCGTGTCGGCAAGCACCAGCGCGGCGGCGCCGTCCGACACCAGCGAGCAGTCGGTACGCTTCAGGGGACCGGCGACGAAGGGGTTCTTCTCGCTCTCGTGCCGGCAGAACTCATAGCCGAAATCCTTGCGCATCTGCGCGTAGGGATTGTCGACGCCGTTCCTGTGGTTCTTGGCGGCGATCATCGCCAGCGCGTCCGACTGGTCGCCATAGCGTTGGAAGTAGGCTTGGGCGATCTGGCCGAAAACGCCGGCGAAGCCTGCCGGCGTGTCGCCCTCCTCGGGCAGATAAGAGGCCTTGAGAAGATTCTTGCCGATTTCTGGACCTGATGTCGTCGTCATCTGCTCGGCGCCGACCACCAGCACGATGCGAGCCGCTTTGGCGTCGATGGCGCGGATGCCTTGCCTGACCGCCGCCGAGCCGGTGGCGCAGGCGTTCTCGACGCGCGTCGCCGGCTTGAAGCGCAGTCGGTCGTCGGCCTGCAGGACCAGGCTTGCGGTGAAATCCTGTGCGGAAAAGCCGGCATTGAAGTGGCCTAGCACGATCTCGTCGACCTCGTCCGGACCGATGCCGGCATGATCGAGCGCCTCGCTGGCCACCTTGGTGATCAGGCCCTCCAGCGTCTCGCCTTCGAGCTTGCCGAAGCGCGAATGCGCCCAGCCGACGATGCATGCTGTCATGGTTATCTCCATCCCTGCGGGCCGGGCTACGCGATGTCGCGGCGCGCTATCAACATTGTTCAAGCATGAACCGTTCCAGCGACTTCGTAAAGGGGCCGGAACCACACAACGACTTGATCTTGATATCTGGTCACGGCAGCTGACATTTGCCACACAATCGCGTCGGATTTTTGTTGATTGATCCGTCAATAAAAAATAATCTTGCCGCAACGGACCGGAGCAAAGATGCCGAAAATCGGAATGGAGCCGCTGCGCCGCAGGGCGCTGATCGACGCGACGATCTCGGCGATCGGCGAGCGCGGTTCGCTTGATGTGACGATGTCGGAAATCGCCGGGCGCGCCGGGGTGTCCTCGGCGCTCGCCCATCACTATTTCGGCGCCAAGGACGAACTTTTGCTGGCGACGATGCGGCACATCCTGGCCGAGTTGACCGCCGACATGCGGCGCGCGCTTCGATCGGCCAGCACGCCACGCCAGCGCGTTTCGGCGGTGGTCGCCGTCAATTTCTCCGACGCCCAGTTCCAGCCGGAAACGATAGCCGCCTGGCTCGCCTTCTATGTCGAGGCGCAGAAATCGCCTGCGCTGCGCCGGCTGCTCAAGGTCTATGCGCGGCGCCTGCATTCCAATCTGTTGAGCGGGCTGACCGGCATCCTGCTGAGAAGCGAAGCCGACCGCGTCGCCGAGGCGACAGCGGCGCTGATCGACGGGCTCTACATCAGGCGCGCGCTGAAGGACGGCGTGCCCAATGCCGCGACCGCGATCGCGCTGATCGAGGACTATCTCGAAACGAAACTCGGCCGGCGGAGCGCGCAGTGACGTCAAAGCGACCCAATTTTCTGATCGTCATGGTCGATCAGCTCAACGGCACATTGTTCCCGGATGGGCCGGCGGACTTCCTGCATGCGCCGCATCTGAAGGCGCTGGCGGCTCGTTCGGCGCGCTTCAAGAACAATTACACCGCCTCGCCGCTCTGCGCGCCGGGCCGTGCGGCGTTCATGAGCGGCCAGTTGCCATCGCGCACCGAGGTCTATGACAATGCCGCCGAATTCGCCTCTTCGATCCCGACCTATGCGCATCACCTGCGCGCCGCCGGCTACCACACCTGCCTGTCCGGCAAGATGCATTTCGTCGGGCCGGATCAGTTGCATGGCTTCGAGGAGCGGCTGACCACCGACATCTATCCGGCCGATTTCGGTTGGACGCCGGATTATCGCAAGCCCGGCGAGCGGATCGACTGGTGGTATCACAATCTCGGTTCGGTGGCCGGCGCCGGCGTCGCCGAGATCACCAACCAGATGGAATATGACGACGAGGTCGCCTTTCACGCGGTGCAGAAGCTTTATGATTTCGCCCGCGTCTCGGACGATGCCGCGCGCCGGCCGTGGTGCCTGACCGTCTCCTTCACCCATCCGCACGACCCCTATGTCGCGCGCCGGCGCTATTGGGATCTCTACGAGGATTGCCCGGCGCTCGAGCCGGAAGTCGGCTTCGTCCCCTATGATGAACAGGATCCGCATTCGCAGCGGCTCTACCGCGCCAGCGACTATGACAGTTTCGACATCACCGGCGAGCAGATCCGCCGCGCGCGGCGCGGCTATTTCGCCAGCATCTCCTATCTCGACGACAAGGTCGGCGAACTGCTGTCGGTGCTCGAGCGCACGCGAATGCTCGACGACACGATCATCCTGTTCTGCTCCGATCACGGCGACATGCTCGGCGAGCGCGGCCTGTGGTTCAAGATGTGCTTTTTCGAGGGCTCGGCGCGGGTGCCGCTGATGATCGCCGGAAAAGACATTTCGGCCATCCTGATCGACGCACCGGTCTCCAATCTCGACGTCGTGCCGACGCTTTGCGACCTCGCCGGCATCGACATGAGCGGGATTGCGCCATGGACCGACGGCCAGTCGCTGCTGCCGCTGCTCGACGGCAAGACGCGCACTGAACCTGTGCTGATGGAATATACGGCCGAAGGCTCCAACGCGCCGATAGTGGCGATCCGCGAGGGCCGTTACAAATTCATCCATTGCGAGATCGATCCGCCGCAACTGTTTGATCTTGAAGCGGATCCGCGGGAATTGACCAACCTCGCCGCCGACCCGGCGCACGCGGCTTTGGTGGCTTCCTTCACCGACAAGGTCCGGGCGCGCTGGGACATGGCTGCCTTCGATGCCGCCGTACGCGCCAGCCAGGCGCGCCGCTGGGTGGTCTATCCGGCGCTGCGCAACGGCACGCATTACCCCTGGGAATTCCAGCCGCTGCAGAAGGCCTCGGAACGTTATATGCGCAACCACATGAACCTCGACCTGCTCGAAGAGCAGAAGCGCTTTCCACGAGGCGAATGATGACAACCCAGGTCCCCTCCCTCGATCACCTCAAACAGGCCTATGCCGTCACCGCCAAGGCGACGCAGATCACGCCGCTGCTGGAATCGGCGGCCTTGGCCAGAGAGACCGGCGCCTTGCGCGTCTTCGTCAAGCCGGAGTCGCTGCAATGGGCGGGTTCCTTCAAGGTGCGCGGCGCCTATTGGCGGCTGAAGCGGCTTTCGCCCGATGATGCCAGGAAGGGCGTTGTCGCCTATTCCTCCGGCAATTTCGCGCAAGGGCTGGCCGCCGCCGGCCAGGCGCTGGGCATTCCGGTGACCATCGTCATGCCGATCGACGCGCCGGCCGCCAAGCGCGACGCAACGACCGGCTATGGTGCGCGCGTGGTGCTGACCGACCATGGCGAGCGCGCGCGTGAGGAGGTTGCCGCCGCCACGGCGCGCGAGATCGCCGAGACCGAGGGGCTGGCGCTGCTGCATCCGTTCGACGACCCTGAGATCGTCGCCGGCCAGGCTGGTGCCGGGCTGGAGGCACTCGAGCAACTCGATGCCAGGAATGCCAGCGCCGATCTGCTGTTCTCCGCGGTCGGCGGCGGCGGGCTGATCGGCGGCGTTTCGCTGGCTTTCCACTATCTGTCGCCGGCGACCGAGATCATCGGTGTCGAGCCGGAAGGTTTCAACGGCATGGGCGCGTCGCTGGCGCATGGCGTCATCGAAACCATGCCGATCGGGCCGAAATCGATATGCGACGGGCTGATGGCGCGCAGGCCCGGCGACGCGCCGTTCGCGGCGGTCAGGACCGCGGGCGTTCGCGGCATCACCGTCGACGATCAATCGGTGCGCGGCGCGATGCGCGTCGCCTTCGAACGGTTGAAGCTGGTGCTGGAACCTTCGGGCGCTGCATCGCTGGCGGCGCTGCTCGGCGGCAAGGTGGATGTGAGCGGCAAGAGCGTGCTCGTGGTGGCAACCGGCGGCAATGTCTCGCTCGCCGATTTCATGACGCATATGAACGATGGGCGCATATGAACCATGCTTGAGGCGGATTTCGTCATCATCGGCGCCGGCTCGGCCGGCTCGGCCATGGCCTACCGGCTGTCGGAGGATGGCAAATATTCGGTGATCGTCATCGAATTTGGCGGCAGCGACATCGGGCCGCTGATCCAGATGCCGTCGGCGCTGTCGATCCCGCTCAATATGAGCCTCTACGACTGGGGTTTTGCCAGCGAGCCGGAGCCGCATCTCGGCGGCCGTGTGCTGGCGACGCCGCGCGGCAAGGTCATCGGCGGCTCGTCCTCGATCAACGGCATGGTCTATGTACGCGGTCACGCCCGCGATTTCGACCATTGGGCGGAACAGGGCGCGGCTGGCTGGGGGTTTGCCGACGTGCTCCCCTACTTCAAGCGCATGGAGGACGCCAACGGCGGCGAGAATGGCTGGCGCGGCCATGGCGGCCCGCTGACCGTGCAGCGCGGCTCAAGGACGAATCCGCTCTACGGCGCCTTTGTCGAGGCAGGCCGTCAGGCCGGCTTCGAACTGACCGACGACTACAACGGCGCGAAGCAGGAAGGCTTTGGGCCAATGGAGCAGACCATTCGCGGCGGCCGCCGCTGGTCGGCGGCGAGTGCCTATCTCAGGCCGGCGCTGAGGCGGAAAAATGTAAGCCTGGTCAAGGGCTTCGCCCGACGGGTGATCATCGAGAATCAACGTGCCACCGGTGTCGAGATCGAAGTGCGCAGACGGATTCAGGTGATCAAGGCACGACGTGAAGTGATCGTTGCCGCGTCCTCGATCAATTCGCCCAAGATCCTGATGCTGTCCGGCATCGGCCCGGCCCAACATCTCAGGGAATACGGCATTCCGGTGGTCGCCGACCGGCCCGGCGTCGGCCGCAACCTGCAGGACCATATGGAGCTCTACATCCAGCAGGAATCGACGCAGCCGATCACGCTGAATTCGGTGCTGAACCCGTTCTCCAAGGCGCTGATCGGCGCGCAATGGCTGTTCTTCAAGTCGGGCCTTGGTGCAACCAACCATTTCGAGGCGGCCGCCTTCGTGCGCTCGCGCGCCGGCGTCGACTATCCCGACATCCAGTATCACTTCATCCCGGCGGCGGTTCGCTATGACGGCAAGGCGGCGGCGAAAGCGCACGGTTTCCAGGCGCATGTCGGGCCGATGCGATCGAAGTCGCGCGGTTCGGTCACGCTGCGCTCGCCTGATCCCGGATCGAAGCCGGTGATCCGCTTCAACTACATGTCGCATCCGGACGACTGGATCGAGTTCCGCCACTGCATCCGGCTGACGCGCGAGATCTTCGGCCAGTCGGCCTTCGACCCCTATCGCGGCAAGGAGATCTCGCCGGGCTCGCAGGTGCAGTCGGACGACGATCTCGATGCCTTCATCCGCGATCACGCCGAAAGCGCCTACCACCCCTGCGGCACTTGCAAGATGGGCCGCAAGGATGATGCGATGAGCGTCGTCGATCCGGAATGCCGTGTCATCGGCGTCGACGGGCTGCGGATCGCCGATTCTTCGATCTTCCCGCGCGTCACCAACGGCAATCTGAACGCGCCGTCGATCATGACCGGCGAAAAGGCCGCCGATCACATTCTCGGCCGCACGCCGCTGGCGCCGTCCAACCAGGAACCATGGATCAATCCGCGCTGGCAGGTGTCGGATCGATAGAACGACGTGGGTCCATTCGGACGCACATGCGCTCTATCGCTTTTTTAGTCCTCGCATCGTGCTTTCCGAAAATCGATTCCGATTTTCGGGCCGATGCGATAAGCGATGATCCGGCGGTGTCTGCCCGCCGGGCCCGTCGAAAGACAATTTGGAGAAGATCCCATGCGCGCCCAGCCAAAGGCATCGCACTATGTCAACGGACGCTACATCGACGATGAGCAAGGTGCGCCGCTGCCGGTCATCTATCCGGCAACCGGCGAGACCATCGCGATGCTGCGTTCGGCGACGCCGAACGTGCTTGAACTGGCGATCGAAGCAGCGCGTGCAGCACAACCGGCCTGGGCGCGGCTGAAGCCGGTCGAGCGCGGGCGCATCCTGCGCCGCGCCGCCGACATATTGCGCGTGCGCAACGCCGACCTGGCGCGCATCGAGACGCTGGATACCGGCAAGCCAATCCAGGAGACGCTGGTGGCGGACGCGCCATCGGCAGCCGACTGCCTCGAATATTTCGGCGGCGCGGTCGCTGCCTATAATGGCGAGTCCGTCGATCTCGGCGGCGCCTTTGCCTATACAAGGCGCGAGGCGCTGGGCGTCTGCGTCGGCATCGGCGCCTGGAACTATCCGATCCAGATCGCCGGCTGGAAATCGGCGCCGGCACTCGCCATGGGCAACGCCATGGTGTTCAAGCCGTCCGAGAACACGCCGCTGTCGGCGCTGGCGCTCGCCGAAATCTACACCGAGGCCGGCCTGCCCGACGGCCTGTTCAACGTCGTGCAAGGCTATGGCGATGTCGGCGCCGGCCTCGTCGGGCACGATGTCGTTGCCAAGGTTTCGGTGACCGGCTCGGTGCCGACCGGCCGCAAGGTTCTGTCGCTCGCCGGCTCGAAGATGAAGCACGCCACCATGGAACTTGGCGGCAAGTCGCCGCTGATCGTCTTCGACGATGCCGATCTCGAAAATGCCATTGGCGGGGCCATGCTCGGCAATTTCTATTCGACCGGCCAGATCTGCTCCAACGGCACGCGGGTGTTCGTGCAGAAGAGCATCCACGACCGTTTCGTCGAACGGCTGGTCGAGCGGACCAAGAAGATCCGTGTCGGTGATCCGCTCGACCAGGAAACGCAGATGGGGCCGCTGGTCTCCAAGGCCCAGCATGAAAAGGTCATCGGCTATATCGAGACCGGCAAGCAGGATGGCGCTGTGCTCGCCTGCGGCGGCAATGTACCTTCGCTGCAAGGTTTCCAGGGCGGCTTCTTCGTCGAGCCGACGGTCTTCACCGGCGTCACCGACACGATGCGCATCGCGCGCGAGGAGATTTTCGGGCCTGTCATGAGCGTGCTGAAATTCGACGGTGAGGACGAGGTGATCGACCGCGCCAACGATACCGAATTCGGCCTTGCCGCCGGCGTGTTCACGCGCGATCTGCCGCGCGCCCACCGCGTCATCGCCGAGCTGCAGGCCGGCACCTGCTGGATCAACGCCTACAACCTGACGCCCGTCGAAATTCCCTTCGGCGGCTTCAAGCAGTCGGGAATCGGGCGAGAAAACTCACTTGCCGCGTTGGCACTCTATTCCCAGTTGAAGTCGGTCTATGTCGAGACCGGCGACGTCGCGAGCCCCTATTGAGGCTCACCGGCGCCGCCGACCAGAGACCTTAGCCAGAGAACTTAAAACGTCTGGTTGTAGGCGCCGACCTCAGGGCTGCGGCGCAGCACCGCATCAACGGCTTCGAACATCTGCCGGCGCCGCTCCGACGATACCGGGCTCTCCACCACGACGACAAGCTCCGGCTTGTTCGACGACGCCCGCACCAGGCCCCAAGTGCCGTCCTCGGCAACGACGCGAACGCCATTGACGGTGATCAGCTCGGCGATCTTCTGGCCGGCGAAGATGGCGCCGTCATGCTTCATGGTCTGAAAGTCGGAAACGACCCGCTCGACCACGCCATATTTCAGCTCGTCGGCGCAGTGCGGCGACATGGTCGGCGTGCCGAAGGTCAGCGGCAGGTCGCGATAGAGATCGGCCATGCTGCTTTTGGGGCTGCGACCCAGCATCTCGCAGATGGCGATGGCTGTGATCAGACCATCGTCATAGCCGCGCCCGATCGGCGGGTTGAAGAAGAAATGACCGGATTTCTCGAAACCGGCGATAGCGCCAAGCTCGGCGACGCGCCGCTTTATGTAGGAGTGGCCGGTCTTCCAATAATCGGTGACGGCTCCATCGGCGCGCAGCGCGGCGTCGGTATTGAACAATCCGGTCGACTTGACGTCGACGACGAAGGTCGAGCCTGGATGCAGGCGCGCAATGTCGCGCGCGAGCATGACGCCGACCTTGTCGGCGAAGATCTCGTTGCCTTCATTGTCGACCACGCCGCAGCGGTCGCCATCGCCGTCGAAGCCAAGCCCGACATCTGCTCCTGTCTCCAGCACCTTGTCGCGGATCGCGTGCAGCATCTTCATGTCTTCGGGATTGGGGTTGTAATTCGGAAACCTATGATCGAGCTCGACATCGAGCGGGATCACCTCGCAGCCGATCCGTTCCAGCGCTTCAGGTGCAAAAGCGCCGGCAGTGCCGTTGCCACAGGCGGCGACCACCTTGAGCTTTCTCGCTATGCGCTTGTCGCGGGTCAGGTCGTCGAGATAGATCTTGCGGAAATCCGCAACGAAGTCATATGAGCCGCCGCCGACCAGGTCGAAGTCGCCGGCAAGCACGATCGTCTTCAATGCGCTCATTTCCTCCGGACCGAAAGTCAGCGGACGCGCCGCCCCCATCTTGACGCCGCTCCAGCCGTTCTCGTTATGCGAGGCGGTGACCATGGCGACAGACGGCGTGTCGAGCGCGAACTGGGCGAAATAAGCCATCGGCGACAGCGCCAGCCCGATATCCCTAACCCGCGCGCCGGCGGCCATCAGCCCGGAAACCAGCGCCAGCTTGATCGCCAGCGAATAGGAGCGGAAATCATGCCCGGTCACGATGTCCGGCCCGGCGCCCAGGCGCCGGATCAGCGTGCCGAGCCCCATGCCAAGCGCCTGGACACCGATCAGGTTGAGCTCCGGCGGCTCGGCAGAGCCCGGATGGCCGAACCACCAGCGCGCATCATACTCACGAAAGCCGGACGCCTTGATCAGCGCCGTGGTTTCAAACTCGAAGGTGTTGGGAAGGGCTTCACTAACGATCTTCAGGGACAAGACAGCAACTCCAAGCGGCTGGATTCAGAGTGGTTTCAACGCAGGTGGCCATGCCTATAACACGAGCCGTTAAGCGGTGTTTATCCCGCAGGGAACTGAAACCTGTATGACGTTAGAGCGAAACGGCAAGAAATGCGACAGAAGCGCTGCCATTGGTGCTTGCAGGAAGGAAGTACGGCGGCTATAAGCCCGCGGTCTGGTCACGGAGTGTAGCGCAGCCTGGTAGCGCACATCGTTCGGGACGATGGGGTCGCAGGTTCAAATCCTGCCACTCCGACCAGAAAAAACAATGGGTTAGGCATCCCGAATTCTGCCTGCCCCACAGATATCCCCACTGAAAAGATGGAAAAGCATCTAGGCCGCTCGATGGAGCTGGCAGACGCATACCAAACCACTCGCGATTTTGCAGAATCTGAGGCCGCGCCATCTAAACTATGTCTGCTTCGCGCCAAACGTGTTCAATCGGCGATAGTTGTCGAATGACTTCACTCGGGGCCGTAAGCAGTCCGGCAGCTATCAGGAAGCGGCGCAACAAGCGGCCGTTCTGTTGACGGCCCCTTTGCGGACTCAAAAGCAGGGTTCACAGACGAAGTGAGAACGATAGCGTGGATCCTCTAACAGCGTGCCAAAGCCGAGAAGAAATGCTCCCTGTGCGAGCACAACTGCCGCAGCCATGATGCCAACTCCTGAAGCCAGTTTGCAAGCCAAGCCGACCGATGAAGAAAAGCGCCAAGGGCGTATCAATGCAACGATTGCGGCTGATGCCAGCAGAATAAGCCCTGGAACGCCTAAGACCACGGCGTGCATCTCCAGCATAAGGGCGAACGGAGTATCCGCTTTTATCATCGGCTTAATCTCCCCTAAAACCTGAAGGCATTCAACATCGCGACTTCAATGACTAAAGCGTTAACATTCCACCATTTGTAACCTGCCATTGGCGCTGTGCGCGGGATTTAGGCTGCCGCGGATCGGACACCGCCGGCACCGGCGAGTCGTCCAACGATCTTGCTCAGCGTTCGCAGCGTCCAGGCCAGCGGCGCCAGAACCATCCTCAGCAGAGAAGCCAGGACAAGACAGAGTATAAGGTAGGCCGCAAAGGCGCCGAGCCAGGCCGGGAGACCTGCTTGTTCGGCTATCCAACCGGCCGCGTCTGTCAGAAGGTGAGGTCGCGTGATCGCCACATAGGGAAGTGCGACGACGGCGGCGACACCGGCTGCGGTACCGACGGCGGAAAGCGATTGGAACGCGCCTTTGCCTGCAGCCCTCAGATGTGCCATCCGCACAGTTCCGCGACCAGCCGCGGCCACCGGTGCCTTCGCAACGCGCAATGCCTTGGCTGCGGCGCCCACCCCCCCGACGACGATTGCCGCATCGAAGGCCGCCCAACCCATCTCGCCCCAGGTCGGAAGCCGCTCGCCGCGGGTGATCACCCCTTCCAGATCGGAAACGCCGCCCAGGACTATGTTCTTCGCAACAAGCAGCGTGCGGGTGAACTGTCTGCGGACTGCTGTTCCGTCAACGATCTCGAACTCCGACAGCATCTCATGCCCGCGATCCTTGAGCTCGTGAATGGCAATAAGCCCATATTGCTCCGGCGAAATCTCGGCGAGGCCGAATCCTACCTGCCGGTCGTCCCACAGGCTCGAGAGGCCCTGACCGACGGTTTCCTGCAACAAGTACTGCGACGATCCATTCCTCACGAAATAAGCAATCACCGGCACGACCGGATGGCCGAGACGGTCGAAAACCTCCACGAAATCCGCATCCTCGCCATAGACGAGGAACACTCTGGCTGCATCGTCGCCATATTTCGCCGCTGCCTCATGCCAGCCGAGCCCGCCTGCCGCGCAGGCTGCAAGAACCCATGGCCGAGCCTGCTCCACAGCTTTGCTGCTGAGCGGGCAACGGGTGTCGTCCCGGCGAACTTCCTCCGCCAGCGCGGCTCGCATGACCTCATCCTCGAAGTGATGGGGCTCCCGCCATTCCCATCTGAGCGTCAGGACGATTGCCACAACGAGTGAGGCGGCTAGCAGATATCTCATTCTCAAGGGGGCATCCTCCCGCAGTCCTGTCATCCCAAGACGTGCCGAAGCTATCAGCCAATCCCGATGAAGCGATCGTTAGTTCTGGGATGTGGTGGAAATTTGCTAGAGGGTGCGCCGACATCAGATGTTCCGTTTTCCACCAAATCTCGGCGTTCATGGTCATTTTGGGGCCGCGAGCTGTCGGTCTGCTTAGGAGTTCCAGCCAAAGGAAAGCGGCCTTCAGGTCACGACCTCAATTTCGCCGTTCAGTGTCCCGGCTGCAAGCCAAACGCTGCGCTTGCGCCTATCCGCTCATCAACCACGCGATCCAGCTCCTGCAGGATGGTGACGACGGCGACATAGTCCATAGGATTGTACTGGCTGGTATCGTGCATGTAGCGATACCCGAAGTCTTTGTGGTCGGAGCCGAGCTCCTGAACCAACCGGCCAAAGTCAGGCGTCTGTGGTAGACCGTTGGCAATCGCGTCCTGATGCAGGTCCTCGATATCATGGCCGTAGATGTCCCGCAGGTCGCCTTCGGTTGTTCCGGAATGATGCAGCCACGCTTTCAGGAAGAGCTCCAGCGCGAACCCGAGCAGCATCCTCTTGGGAAGATGGAAGCTCATTTCGTAAGCGGTGCCGAAAGGTTGGTGGTTATGACCGACCACCACGAACTGAAGGTAGCCGCGGGCCGTACTGTAGATGAACTGAGATGTCGTAGTCCTGGCCGGACGCTGGTTCTTGGGGCGACTCTTCTTGGCCATCAGGCTGCCCCCGTGCCCAATATCCCCGCAACCACGCCGATCGCGAAATTCACGATGGTCTGAATGACCTGCTGTGCGAACTTCATCCGCTCCGAATCCTTGCTAAAAGCATAGATCAGCACAAGCCCAACTAGGATCGACCGGTCACGTTGCCGTCCCGGTCCGGGCTGCCTATAAGCCGTCTTTCTGCTTTTCCCCGATAGGTGCAGTAGACCTCGGCCCACCCGCTTCCAAAGTGGGAATGAATTCCCGTGGCCGATCTGGGGCCGTGAACCGACGGACATCTTTCGAGCTGAAGTCATCAATAAGCGGCTGTTATTCCTCCGACTTCATTGTAGTCGTTCCGCTACGAGGTAGCGCCGTATTTGCTCGGCCTCGCCCTCCGTACAAAGCCGGCGATCGAACGCCTCCTCGTCTTCATGTCCATAGGAGAAAATGGGAACGCGCCGCTCGAGTGTCCTCACGACGGTGATGCAGGGCCTTGCGATCACAGCCACCCGGTGGATCACGCCCGCCTCAAGCCGGTAGGATGCGCCCGCAGCGGTCTCGAACGACGCGATCGGGAGGAGCCGTCCCCTTCTTCCTGATGGCGTCAGGATCGACTCCTGCGCATCGTAGGTAACCGCGTATTCCGCCTCGGGACCGTCCGCCTCCTCTTCGAACCGGAACAGTTCGCTGCGCATGCGCCCGGCGACCACTAAGGATTCGATGTCGAACGAATGCTGGTGACGGTCATTCTCCGGCCGGTCCGGACCGTCGGATAGCCAGACATGGACGCGGCGCGTCCTCCCCTCCACGACAGCACCCTGGAGGTAGAAGAACCCGAGCGGATGCAAGCGGAAATTGCTGGCCCGCTGCGCGGCCTCGACCAGTTCCTTCATCCGTAACGGTGGGGCCGGACCGTGATCAGGCGCGCCACCTCCTGCTGAATCGCGTCCACGTCGGCGACGTTGATGCCAAACGCTCTTAGGGTCTTCGCGTCGCAACTTCTCTCTTCCAGCGTCAGGTCCGCGAACAGCTCCTTGTCCCAGATCACTTCTCGGGAAACGTCGCGCTCGTTCGTCACCGTACTACGGAACATGTCGTAGAACTCGGAGCCGTAGCCGAAATAGAGGGCCGACCTCTTCTTGTCGTCCTGCGTGAGGATCGCGCCGTTGTCGGAAAGGTCGACCCGGAACGCTGGCAGAAAGCGGGACAGATGAACCTTGATGTCGAGGTGCTTGTTGTTCGACGACACGATTGCGCAGGCCATACAGGTCGCCAAGACATTGGGAAGCAGTGGGTTGGCCCCCGGCTCCTCCCCAAGCGCCTTCAGGATCTCCCTGTATGACCTTACGAGGCGCTCGTCGTCGGGATCGGGCAGGAGGACGTCGACCACGATGTTGCGCTTGTTCTCGCGGGCCTGCCTGTCTAGCTGGAGCAGCGGATAAGCCCTGAAGAACGAACCCGACCGTCCCCAGAACATGTAATGCCGGACGTCCTTAGGCATCGCAATCATCCGCTCGCTGATATCCTGCGGACGGGTGACGTTCACCTCTCTGACGGCTGTATTGGCTCCGATGAAGTAGACATAGAGAGCGTAGAACCCGAGGATGATCACTGACCCGGCCACGATCTCGATCAGCACGGAGACGATGATCTCGTTGGTGATTGGCCATGTGACGTATGCTTCAACAACGCCGACGAGGACCAGGCAGAACACTATCAGCAGGCTGAACCCACCGAAGAACCTTTTGCGCGCGTAACTTGAGGTCAGGTCGTCAAAGAAATCTATCGCCGTTATTTTAGATGCTCTCATAGTATTGCTTTCGAGTGGCGATTATGTTCGCTGCGGCGAAGATGCATCATGTAGAATAATTTCCGATATTTGTGACGTAATGGCGCTGGCGATCTGCCATGCTTGGAATAGTTCTTCGTGGATAGCTTCCAGATCGGCAATCATTGCGTCCCGCCCCACGTCGGTCTGGATCTTGAAGTTGTGTCGTTCGTAAAACCCATGGTTCAGACGATTTCGAGCTCTCAGAGCGGACGCGAACCTATCCGCAAGGTCTCCTTCAAAGCGGATCGGACCTTTGAAACTATTTAATAGGCGCCCGAGCGTGCTCCGGTCGATCTCATCCAGAAAGGCGCGCGCTTTCTCGCCATTCGGCACGAGGTGCCAGCCATGCTCGAGTCCTTGCGAGCAGAGAAGCAACGTTCCGAGCTCTGTTTCGAATAGCTGACCGGCTTCGGCCGTGATCCCGAACTTCGCGTACAGTTCCTCTCGCGTCGGCAATTTCGGTCACGCGCCTCCTGTCGTGGGCTTGGGCGCGGCCGGTCCGAGATCACTCAAGAAGCGGCTCGGTAGGAGGTTCGCCATGGGGCCGTACTTCGATTTGAAAGCTACATTCGCGCCGTAGGCGTCCTTGATCGTCATCTGCTGCGGAGCTGATGAAGAGATTTCCCGGCCGACCGTTCGCCAGGTCGGATTTCACGCGCGTGATCCCCACGTAGAAAAGCCGTCGCGCTTCCTCAAGGGCGGCGTCCTTCACCTCCTTCGGCCACTCTGGATCGGGCGCCGCCGGCAGAATGCCCTCAACACAGCCCGCAATGAAAACGAAGGGCGAGCTTAAACCCTTGCTCTTGTGAAGGCTCATCAACCGCACTTCCTGGACGGTGGGAGGGATATCGGGCTGCGTGATTTCCTCCATCATGCCGCCGAGCAGTCCCTCGGGCGTCCCGGCCGCCTCCAGTTGTGCCACTGCCAGCCCCCGCAACTCCGACAAGTTCTCATCACCGGCCGGGAAGAGCGCATCAACAAAAGCGGGCAAGTCCGCCTTTAGCACGTCCAAGGTGTCCAGTTCGTTCCGGATTGCCTTGAACCGCTCCACTAACGGCTTTGTGTGGGAGAGCTTCAGCACGTCGTCCGCGAGCTTTTGCATCGCGATCCATGGACTGTCTCCGCTCGCCTCGCAATGCGCACGAACCCGGGCGTAAGCATTCCGGCGAAAATCGCCATCGCCGGCGCCTAGCAGATACCGGAGCGCCACTCGGTCCTCATTGTTGAGTAGGAGCTTGAAGGTCGCGAACCGCTCTTGCGCCGCCTCGGAGTCGAGCTGGCTTTCCTCGTAGTAGGACTTGGCGGGAACACCCGCCTGTTTCAGCGCCTCGAGTATGGGACGGCTCGCGACGGCGCGCTGGACAAGAATGATGATGTCGCTCGGATGGACGCCGCTCGCGAGCAACTCCGACACCTTATTGGCGATCCACTTCCCCTCGCTCCAAAGGTAGGGGACCTGGACGATGACTACCTCCCCCGGCCCCTTATCCTGCAGCGGATTGAGCGCTCGTGGCAGGCGGCTTTTGTTCACGGCGATGAGCGCATTCGCCATGCCGACGACCGTTGTCGGGCACCGGTGGCAATCGGCCATCTCGAGGTCGGCGCACTCGGGATGGAGATCCTTCCATTGCCGGATTCCATCGGGGTGCGCGTTCTTGAAGCTGTAGATCGATTGGTCGTCGTCACCGACGATACAGATT
Organism: Mesorhizobium sp. WSM4810; assembly: GCF_055811235.1. Taxonomy (NCBI): domain Bacteria; kingdom Pseudomonadati; phylum Pseudomonadota; class Alphaproteobacteria; order Hyphomicrobiales; family Phyllobacteriaceae; genus Mesorhizobium; species Mesorhizobium sp. WSM4810. The sequence continues at coordinate 108,299 of NZ_JBVVQV010000015.1, forward strand.
TCCGCTGCCTCGCCGAGATAGGCGAGAGCCGTCTGCTCGGCTTTGTTGAGATCCTGGAATTCGTCGATCAAGAGGTGTCGGAATTCCTTCCGTTCCGCCCCGGCCGGGTTATCTTTCAGGTAGCGGACCAGGTACGGGATCAGCTCACCGATCAGCATGCCCTGGTGAAAGTCGAGCCAGTCCAGCAGCTGGGCTTGGAAATGCTTTTCCTCACTCGTTTTCGCGAAGCCCGGTTCATCCCCCTGGCTCTGCGCCCACGCCGCCGTGTAATCCTGGATCATCCTCTTGACTGCCCGCTTCCCGCCGTTCTCGCCGGCTAGGTCGCAGATCATTGCCTTCGTCTCGAAGGTATTCAGCGGGCGTGGAGCGCGGCCAACCGCCTCGAGCACATGCTTCCGGGCGAGAATGCGCATCGCGAGGCTATGGAGCGTCTGCCCCTGAAGTTCCTCGCAGCCCGGCGTGTCCAGCTTCTGCAGTTCGCGATGTAGATCCTCTGCAGCCACGCGCGTGAAGGTGACTGCCAATACCTCGTTGGGAGCACTCCCGGACTCAAGCAGCCGCGCCACACGCCGCTTCATCGCGAATGATTTTCCGGTTCCCGGACCGGCGATCACCCGCACCCGAGGTTCGGGTGCTGACGCGATCGCGTAGGCAACACTCCCCTCATCAAGTCCTGAATCCCAAGCCAATACTCGCCCCCATTTGCTTTGATCGTCAATCTACCGGTTCCGGGACAAATTCAAAGTGCCCTTCTACGTTAGCGTGATTGTCCACCGTTGCTCCCTGTGCGAGCCCGCGGGGCGGCCTTAACCTCGCTATACAGGCTGACAGGTTTAAGCCCGCGGCGGGGGAATACGCGAGGAGTCCAGCGCACAAGCATCACAGATCCAGGACGGCATTGGGGTCCGCGTGCAACTGTCGAGGTCGAAGATGTAAGAACGTGGTACCGAAGCAAGACCGGAGGGGAGTTGCCATGAAGAAGAAAGCCAGCCATCTCGACAAGTACGCCGCACTTTTTCACGAGAAGATGGGGCAGATCGATCCGCTCCTTCAGGCAGTCTTGACAGGTCACCTGATCATTGAGACCGCGCTAGACAACATCCTGACCGTAGTCTTCTTCCACCCAGAGCATGTTTTCAAGGAAGCACGCCTCAGCTTCTCACAAAAAGTTCACGTCGTACGCGCCTACGGTTTACGGAAAGACGATAACTCAATCTGGGACCTGATTCTCGCTGTGAACTCAGTGCGCAACGAGATCGCCCACAATCTCGCGGGCGAGAAACGCGACGCACGGCTGCAGCAGCTCCGGTCACTTTTCATGGCCGAGGCCAGCGGCGAGATGCAAAATGCGCTTGAGAGGGAGTGGAAGAGGCTGAAGGACGTGCCCGACCCGGTAATTGTGCTCTGGGCATGCTCCCTGTGCACGGGCTTCCTCGGAGAGTTTGAGGCGGATGTCTCTTCCCTGAGAAACATGATCGACGCGCTCGATGGGAGTATTAATCCATATCGGGAGCGAGTTGCGCGGAAGACGCCGGAGGAAGCGAAAGCCAGGATGAAGAAAGCGGTGAAGGGGGATGCACGATGAAGTTCAAGCAGGAGCATCTGGAAGCGATCGCGGACGCGCTGGGCGACACTGACGAGGGTCTGAAGAACAACGAGATCGACTTCCTGCTTGAGAGCGCGAAACTGAAGAATCCCGGTCCCGGCACGAAGCGCGACAGGATCTACAACGCCTTCGTCGAGTACCAGAACCGAGAGCAGACCAACACCCACATCCTTGCCTTCATCCGCAAGGCTCTCAAGCCTGCCCGGTTCGTCAGGTTCCCAGAGCGGTACGAGCCGATGCGGGCGAATATCAATCGTGCGCTGGCCTTCACCGGGTTGTACGTCGACGAGTCCGGGAAGCTCGGCAAAGGTGGAACGGCGACCACGCTGTCAGAAGCTGAACGCCGAGCGTCGGAACTCAGGAAGGACTTGGCGTCGCGAGGCACCCATCCTGACGTTCTCGATTTCTGCCGGGCCGAGTTGATCGCGGACAACTACTTCCACGCAGTCCAGGAGGCCGTGAAGAGCGTTGTCGAGAAGCTCCGAAATCGGACTGGCCTCATCGACGACGGGAACGTGCTGTTCGACCACGTCTTCGGCGGCGACATCCCGATGCTCATCATCAACGGGTTTCAAACTATGAGCGAGAAGAGCGAGCAGAAGGGCTTCGTGAACCTGCTGAAGGGGACGTACGGCACCTTCCGGAATCCTACCGCTCATGCGCCTAGGAAAGACTGGGAGATGAAGAAGGAAGACGCAGAGGATCTGTTGTCGCTCCTCTCCTTCATCCACCGGAGGATCGACAAGGCGATGATGCCGCCAAGGGTCTGAACGCCTGGTCCTCTGGTGCGCATAGATCCAACCGTACCTTCTACAGATTAGATGTCAGAGTGGAACCCAGCCCATGATGAGCCTCTTCGGGTTAGGGATGGCCCGGCGAGCTTCAGCGTCGTCGCGACGACGTCCGCTTTTAAGACGCGGCGAAGATCTTCGCAACGGCGAGCTTGGGCGCATTGCGGACCAACAGCGGTGGGCCGGATGCGACCGGAAGCTCCAGGAGAAAAAGACCTCCTAGGCGGATAGTTCGCATGCCGCCGTGTCCGGCTTATAGCGGACATTCGGCAATTTGGCAGCGAATGATCACATTGTGACAACCTTGCCGAAGACGAACGTCTAACCTAAACCCTCATCCCAGGATATCAACCGAATTGGAGCCACTGTTTGGGACCGGGCGTAGTTGCGACGTTTGCCCTATCCGGACGTGTGAGCAAATGCCGTGGGCAACCGTGATGCGTGCATTTTTTCGTTCGGTTGCTGCGACGATCGTGATGTCCGGCGTGGCCGGTTGCACCAGCATTTCTTACTACGCACAATCCTTGAAGGGTCACGTGGAGATCATGGCGGCGCGCCAGGATGTCGAAGAGCTGATCGACGATCCTTCGATCCCTGGGACACTACGCGCTCGAATGGAATCGGCGAGCGCCATCCGACAGTTTGCGATAGATGAACTAGCGCTGCCGGACAACAATAGCTACCGCAGCTATGTTAACGTTGGTCGGGACGCGGTGACATGGGCCGTCTTCGCCGCGCCGGAATTCTCGCTGACGCCACGAACATGGTGCTTTCCGGTGTTCGGATGCGTTCCGTACCGAGGATACTTCTCCAAAAGGTCTGCGATTGAAACCGCTGTCGAACTTCAGAGACAGGGCCTGGACGTCTATGTGACGGGCATCACTGCATATTCCACGCTTGGCTGGTCAAGTGACCCACTGCTAAATACGATGCTCAGCCAAGATGAAACGTATCTTGCGGGGCTAGTTTTCCATGAGCTGGCCCACCAACGCGTCTATGTGAAGGACGATTCCGCATTCAACGAGGCATTCGCTGTCGCCGTCGAAACAACCGGCGTGAGAAAATGGCTGCGCGCGGCTGGTGATACCGGCGAGTTGCGCCGTTACAAAGCCGACCGGAGGCGCAGAGCTCAATTTCTTGCGCTGGTGTCGCAGACCCGGGACGAGCTAAGCCATGTCTATGACGGCAGCGCTACCTCTGAGCAGAAGCGGGCCGCGAAGATGGCCGCGATCGAACGGCTGCGGATGCGCTACCGAGAGATGCGCGACAGTCGCTGGCGTGGATACCAGGGATACGATGTCTGGTTCGATTCTCCGATTAACAACGCGAAGCTCGCCGCGACTTCCGTCTACGGCGATCAGGTGGCGACGTTTCTCCGCTTGTTCGATTTGTGTTCGGGCGACTATCCACGGTTCTTCGCGTCGGTTCGACGGATCGGAGCGTTAGACAAGGCTTACCGCGCCGAAGCGCTCAAAGCAGCAGATTCATGCGATAGCCGGTCAAATCCGAAGGCCAGAAGCGGCGAGTCGGTCGCCGATGTGCTCGGCAGCCGGCGCAGGTGATTGAATTGACCATTTGTCGGCCGATTTCCTAGGAACTTTCACGTCGGCGGGGCCGGAAGCCGCATGTCGGCCTACAGAAGCCAAAAGCGGACTTGCCTGAACTCCCCGGCGGATCCTGGACCACAATGGTTGCCGGCGGGCCGTGGCGCCTCAGCCTGCGCCCTACGAGGCCGAAAACCTCACGCTCACGCCGCGCTGCCGAAAATAAGCCTGCATCAGCTTGCGGCCCGAACGGTTGTTCTGCGCCAGTCTGGTCGGATCGAACACCGCCTGTTTTATCCCTTCTCGTGTCATCGCCACCTTAAGCGTCGCGATATGCGCGTCGATGTCGGCATTGTCCGCCCGCAGCGATGCATAGATACTTTCGGTCGCCTCGGCCACGGTCGGTTCGCTCACAGGTGTCGTCCTTTGGTTGGTTGAGCGGCGGCTTACCACAGATTCGCGGCTCCGCCGATACCGATGAGACGGCTAGATGGGCGGCAACAGTGTCCCTTGGGACTTAAAAAGGGATGCCAATGACGGGCGCCGGCGGCTAACGCGCCATAAGGATCGGCATCGACGGGTCTTCAAGCATCGAGACGGTGACGCCACCGAAGATGCGCTCGCGCAACCGGGAATGACCGTAAGCCCCCATCACCATCAGATCGGCGGCGATGTCGAGCGCGTGCCGGCGAAGCACGTCGACGACTGAATGGTCCAGGCTGGGCAGCCGGTCGACCGTGACATTCACGCCATGCCGCGCGAGATAGGCGGCGGCGGCGGCTCCGGATTCGGCCCCGTGGCGGTACTCGTCCTCCACCGGATCGACCATAACGAGGTGCACCTCATCGGCGCCTGGCAGCAGGCCGAGGGATTCGCGGACGGCACGCGATGCCTCCAGACGGGCGTCCCATGCAATCAGCACGCGTTTCGGCTTCAGGGTCGGCTGCGCCCCCGCGGGGATGAGCAGCAAGGGCTTTCCCGAAGAAAACAATGCGCCTTCGATCGCTTTGCTTTTCAGCGTTTCGTTGGCGAGCAGCTCCGGTCCAATGACCGTAATGTCGGCATAGCGGGCACGGCGGCCGATGGTGTCGTCGGCCCAGCCGGCTTCCGGATATTCGCTGGAGACATCGGCCGAAAGCACGCTGCCGGCGAGAAAAGCCGACAGGTCAGCAGTCCGCTTCTTCAACAGATCCTCGACGGCCCGACGCTCGTCCAGCCAGGCTTCTGAAACGACCGCGGCATACTCCCCGACTGGTGGCGGCGCAGCTACGGCAACGACCAGAACAGCAAGATGGGCGCCGATCTCGTTGCACAGGTCGGCGGCAGGTTTGAGATCACCGTCTCCCTCGTGCGGTCCCGTAACGGCAAGTATCGTCCTGAAAGCCATGGCGGCTGCTCCCGATTTTGCCCCAAAGCCCAATCGTCGTTGCAACAACAGCGAGACGGCTCGGCGCGCTGCTAGCGCTGAGTCAAGAACGCCGCCGGTCATCATTTGATCCGTATCAACATGCCCACGTGCCGACGCCAACAGGTTTCAGGCCGCTGGAGGACGCCAAGAATACGCCCCGAACACCGGAGCAGCAGCAGCACGGAACGCATTCGTGACCTGGCTGGTTATATCCAGGCGCTGTGGCAGCAAGGGCCTGATGGCGTGGAATTTCAGCGACCACGCTCGCTGGCTTCCCCAGGTTGGGTACAAAACAAAGAGGCATCCGATGATCGTCGAGGATCAGCAATCCGTGGCCGCGATGTTGATGGACCCTGCCGCATATGGCGAGAGCGGACCGGTCGAGGCGATCGAGACCCATATCTCGCGGATATTCCTGGTTGGCCAGCGCGCCTACAAGATCAAGCGAGCGGTCAAGCTGCCCTATGTCGACTTCTCGACCCCAGCGCTGCGGCTCGCCGCTTGCGAGAAGGAGGTCGATCTCAACTCCAGGACTGCCCCCGGCCTCTATCTGGGGGTGCGGCGCGTCACCCGCGAGGCCGGCGGCGAGCTGGCCTTCGACGGAAGCGGCAAACTGGTCGATGTGGCGATCGAGATGGTCCGCTTCGATCAGTCGAAGCTGCTCGACCGAATGGCAGTCGGTGGCGAACTGACGCCTGCGCTGATGACGGATGTCGCGCGCATGATCGTGCGCTATCATCGTGGCGCGCCGGAGGTCCACAAGGGGAGCGGATCCTGCAACCTGGCAGGCGTGCTCGCCATCAACGAAGCCGGCTTTGCCACCAGCCATGTTTTCGAGCAAGCCGAGATAAAGGCATTCACCGGGATGTTTCGCACCGCCCTCGCCCGTCATTGCGAGTTGCTCGACCGGCGGGAGACGGCAGGCAAGATCCGACGATGCCACGGCGACCTGCATCTGCGCAACATCTGTCTCTTCGACGGCGAGCCCCGCCTCTTCGATTGCATCGAATTCAACGACCAGATCGCCAGCATCGATGTGCTTTACGACCTGGCTTTCCTGCTGATGGACCTCTGGCATCGCAGCTTTCCGGAACTCGCCAACCTGGTGATGAACCGCTATCTCGACGAAGCAGACGACGAGGACGGCTTCATCCTCCTGCCGTTTTTCATGGCAGTGCGGGCCGCGGTGCGCGCGCATGTCACCGCAACCCAGATCGAGGAAAGCGGTGACGATTCCAGCGGGCTGCTTGCCGAGGCCAGATCCTATTTCGAGCTTGCCCGAACACTTCTCGAGGAAAAGCCTCCTCGGCTGATCGCCATCGGCGGCTTGAGCGGTTCCGGCAAAACGGCCGTTGCCGAGGCACTCGCCGCACATGTTGGCGCGCCGCCCGGCGCACGCATTGTCGAAAGCGACCGCATCCGCAAAGCCCTGCATGGGGTGCCAGCCGAGACGAAGCTGCCGGACAGGGCTTATCGACCTGATGTGTCGGACCGCGTCTACCGCGAAATGGCATGGCGCGCCGACTTGATCATTGCCGAAGGCGGTTCGGTGGTCGCCGATGCCGTCTTTGACCGGCCGGCCGATCGCAACCGCATCGAGAAAGCTGCAAACGGCAGAGACGTTGCTTTCGCCGGATTCTGGCTGGAGGCGGATCCGCTCGTTCTTTGGCAGCGGGTGAGCGAGCGCAGTGGCGGTCCTTCTGACGCCACAGTCGATATCTTGTCGCGGCAATTGCAGCGAAAGGCTACCCCGTCCAACTGGCGCAAGGTCGACGCCGATCGAAAGCTCGCCGATATCGCCGCAGAATTGGCCAAGGTTTCGGACGCGGTCGCTTTTGCGCAGAATCCTCCACTCAAGACCGCATCGTGACGGCGACGATCGACGCGCATAAAGACGGGTAAATGGGAATGACGCAGGAAAAACTGGTGGTTTGCGGCAAATGCGGCGGGGTCAATCGCCTGCCGCCGGCAGGCGATGCCGGGGACGCGAAATGCGGAAAGTGCGGCTCCAGGCTGTTCTCGGGTCATCCGGCAGACGTCGATGCACAGAGTTTCGATCGCCAGGTCACGCGAAGCAGCCTCCCCGTCGTCGTCGACATATGGGCACCATGGTGCGGCCCGTGCAAGATGATGGCGCCGGCCTATGAAGCGGCAGCCAACGAACTGGAGCCGCATGTTCGACTGATCAAGCTCAATTCCGACAATGAGCAGGCCGTTGCAGCCAGGCTCGGCATCCGCGGCATTCCGACCATGATCATCTTCCACGGCGGACGGGAGGTTGCGCGCACATCCGGCGCAATGACGGCGGGACAGATCGTCAGGTGGGTCCGCGATCACCTGCCGGCCGCAGCCTGAAAGCTGCTACTGCGTGGATTTCGCTGATCGCCGTGCCCAGCACGACGGGCGAATTGATGGCCGACACTGAGCACAAAAGCCATATGATGACCTTAAGAAGTTCGAGACATCGAACGACGAATTTTCATATGATGACCTCGCTTTTGGCCCGCACTGGGAGTATGAATCCTCAGATCCGGCAAAGTTGGGAGGACCCATGCAGCAGGCCGAACATCGAACGTCCCGGCGGTCGTTCGTCTCTCAAGTTGCCGATGCGCTGCGCGACCAGATCGAAGCCGGCTTTTATGCGCCTGGCGATAAATTGCCGACAGAACCCGCGCTGATCGACCGGTTCGGGTTCAGCCGCACCGTGGTCCGGGAGGCCATTGCCGCGCTTCGCGCCGACGGACTGGTGGAATCGCGGCAAGGCGCCGGCGTCTTCGTTCTCGGCGCGAAACCCGTCGACGAGGGATTGAAGCTGTTCACCGACGAAACGAACAAGATCTCGGACATCATCGAAGAGCTCGAGCTGCGCATCGGCATCGAAGTCGAGGCAGCCGGTCTTGCCGCCGCCCGCAGCTCGCCGGCGCAAGAGGCCGAAATCGAGGCCCAGGTCGAAAGGTTCGCCGACCTCATGGCGCAAGGGCAACCCACGGACGATGCCGACTTCCAGTTCCACATGGCGATCGCCGCCGCAACCAATAACGCCAGGTTCAAGGCCTTCCTCGAACATGTCGGCCGGCGGATGATCCCGCGGGTGAAGTTCAAGACGATGATGGGCGGCGTCGACCCCTTGCCCAATCGCGACCATCCGATTCTGCAGGAGCACAGGGAAATCGCCGATGCAATCCTCGCCCGCGACCCGGAAAAGGCGCGTGAGGCGATGCGCCGCCATTTGGTGACCGGGATAAAGCGCTATCGCGCCCTGACCATCCGGCGCCCGACAAATCAGGACAACACCGGCGGTTGACTCGTCTGGATACTCATCATATGAATCTAGATGACATCATATTAATTTGTGGGATGAGTTCCTTTGTCGCCAGATGAAATCAAGTCGCGTGTCGCTTCAGGGCTGCTGTCGTTTCCGGTCACGCATTTCAACGAGGATTTCAGCCTCAATCTCGAAAGCTATCGCGCGCATGTCGAATGGCTGTCGGGGTTCGGTGCCGCTGCCCTGTTCGCGGCCGGCGGCACCGGTGAATTCTTCTCCCTGTCGCCGGAAGAGGTCGCCGACGTTACCCGCGCGGCCAAGGATGCCTCGGGAGACGTGCCGATCATCGCCGGCTGCGGCTACGGCACGGCGCTCGCCACGGAAATCGCCCGCCGCGCCGAGGCTGCGGGAGCCGACGGTCTCCTGCTTCTGCCCCACTATCTGATGGAGGCCTCGCAAGAAGGGATTTTTCGGCATGTCAAAGCCGTGTGCCAGTCCACCGGCCTCGGCGTCATCATCTACAACCGTGCGAACTCGGTCGCCAATGCCGACACCGTTGCCCGCCTTGCTGACGCGTGCCCAAACCTCATCGGGTTCAAGGACGGCACAGGCAAGATAGATCTTGTCCGCCACGTCACTGCAAAGCTCGGCGATCGGCTCTGCTACATCGGTGGCATGCCCACGCATGAGCTTTTCGCCGAGGGCTTCAACGGCGCCGGCGTGACGACTTATTCCTCCGCGGTCTTCAACTTCGTGCCGGAATTGGCCCAGCGCTTCTACAGGGCGATGCGGACAGGTGATCGCGCTGTGATGGAAGAAATCCTCCACAGCTTCTTCTTCCCCTTCGCGGCTTTGCGCGATCGCGAGCAAGGTTATCCGGTGTCGATCATCAAGGCCGGCGTCGAGCTCATCGGACGGACACCCGGCCCGCTTCGGCCGCCGCTGACCGATCTGAAGCCGCAGGAGAAAGACGTGCTGCGCGGACTGATCGAGAAGATCGCCGCCTAGCTGCCGCGAGATCGGCAAATTGTCGGCCGCACGGGATGAGGAGGATCGTCTCGTGCGCCAGCCAAAAACGGAAGATCCCAAACGGAAGCTCAAAGGGAGGAGTGACATGAACAGAAGCATTCATGCGATTGCAGCTGTCGTATTGATGACCGCTGCCGCGCCATCGGCCGTCGCACAGGAAGCGGCGCAGGAGATCCGTATCGTCCTGCCGGAGCAGCCGGCCAATCTGGAGCCCTGCGGCACCATCATCACCAATGTCGGCCAGATACTCAGCCAAAACGTGGTTGAATCGTTGACCGTCATCGATCCGGTCAGCGGACAGCCCCAGCCGAAACTGGCGACGGAGTGGACCAGCGTGGACCCGACCACCTGGCGGATCAAGCTGCGCGAGGGCGTCAACTTCCAGGACGGAACCGAACTCAATGCGGATGCGGTCGTCTTCTCCATCAACCGGATGATCAGCGGCAAGCTTACCTGCAGCAACATTGCGAAATTCGGCGATGCCAAACTGACGCTGACGCCGGTCGACAAGCTGACCGTCGAAATAAAGTCGGACAGGCCCGAGCCCATCATGCCGACGCTGTTGAGCGTGGTCATGATCGTCTCGCCGAAGACGCCGGTCGACCAGGCGGTGAACGATCCGGTCGGCACCGGCCCGTTCACGCTGTCGACCTTTTCCCCGCAGACCGTGGTGCTGGACGCATTCGACGGCTATTGGGGCAACAAGCCGCAGATCACCAAGGCAACCTATGTCTGGCGACCCGAATCCTCGATTCGAGCCGCCATGGTGGAAACCGGGGAAGCCGACCTGACACCGTCGATTGCCATCCAGGACGCCAGCAATCCGGAGACGGATTTCGCCTACCTGAACTCCGAAACCACTGCCATCCGCATCGATGCCGCCGAGCCGCCGCTCGACGACCTGCGCGTGCGCAAGGCGCTCAACCTGGCGATCGACTGGGAGGGCCTTGCGCAGCTGTTCGGCGACGACGTCAAGCGTGCGTCGCAGATGGTCGTCTCCGGGATCAACGGCCATGACGATGCGCTCGAGCCTTGGTCGTATGATCCGGAAGAGGCGAAAAAGCTCATCGAAGAGGCGCGCGCGGCGGGTGTCGCGGTCGACACCGAGATCAAGCTCATCGGGCGAAACGGCATCTATCCGAACGGCGCCGAAGCGATGGAGGCGATGATGACGATGTGGCAGGACGCCGGTCTCAACGTCAAGCTTACCATGCTCGATGTCGCCGACTGGCTGCGCTATCTGCAAAAGCCGTTCCCGGCGGAGCGAGGCCCCAATCTCCTGCAGATGATGCATGACAACAACAAGGGCGATGCGGCCTTCACGGTGCCGATCTTCTATCGATCGAGTGGCAGCTACTCGACCTTGGCCGATCCGGCATTCGACAAGCAGATAGACGAGGCACTGGCGGCGACCGGCGAAGCCCGCACCAACAGCTTTAAGGCGATTTTCGGCAAGGCCCGCAACGAAGTGGTGGCGGACATCCCGATGTTCCACATGATCGGCTACACCCGGGTTGGCACCAGGCTGGAATGGAAGCCCGATATCACCACCAACAGCGAAATACCGCTGGCCAATATCGCCATCAAAGACTGAGCGATACGGGGGTGCCAGGCGGTCGTCGCCCTGCGCCCCCTGACCCGCTGCCTCCGTCGATATCCGCCGAAGGGCATCCGAAATGATAATCTATCTTGGACGCCGGGCGTCGCACAGCATCCTGTCGGTCATCGGTCTTTTGACCTTGGTTTTTTTCCTGACACGGCTCACCGGCGATCCTTCCGCCTTGTACCTGCCTCTGGACTCGACTGCAGAAGCTCGGGCCGCGTTCGCGCGGTTGAACGGCCTCGATCAGCCGATCCATTGGCAGTTTCTGGGATATCTGCGCGATCTGCTGCAGCTGGATTTCGGTGAATCGCTGCGCCAGAACCGCTCGGCGATGCAGGTCGCGCTCGAGGCGTTCCCGGAAACGCTGAAGCTGGCCGTCGTCGCGATCACGCTGTCGACCGCCTTGGCAATCCTTGTCGGCTCGCTGGCGGCCGCGTGGCCAGGCAGCATCTTCGACCGTATCGCCAGCCTCGTCTCGCTGGCCGGCGCAAGCGCGCCGGATTTCTGGGTCGCCATCGTCGGCATCCTTGTCTTCGCCGTGGGGCTCGGGCTTTTGCCGACATCGGGCACCGGCACCTGGGTCCACTGGATCATGCCGACCTTCGTGCTGATGCTTCGCCCTTTCGGTCTCCTGGTGCAGGTTGTGCGCGGAACCATGCTGTCGGCGCTTGCCTCTCCATACATCAAGACCGCAAGGGCCAAGGGCCTGCCGCGGCAGAAGATCATCTTCGGCCATGCGCTTCGCAACTCGCTGCTGCCCGTCGTCACGGTCGCCGGCGACCTGGCGACCAGCCTCGTCAACGGCGCCGTCGTCGTGGAGTCGATATTCGGCTGGCCCGGCATCGGCAAGTTGATGATCGATTCGATCATCCAGCGCGATTTTGCCGTCGTCCAGTCGACCATCCTGGTGACGGCAACCGCCATCTTCATCCTGAACATCGCGATCGACCTCCTCTACGCGGTTCTCGATCCGCGCATCCGGTACTGAGCCATGACGATCATCACCCCCGACATCAAGCCGGCGGCCGTTCCAGGCAGCGGCCGCGTGCTTTTCGCCTATTTGAAGCGCGACAGGCTTGCGCTCGCCGCCGCCATTTTCCTGGTGATCGTCGTGCTCGCTGCGGTCCTCGGCCCGTGGCTGGTGGGCGATGCCGCTTCGCGGCTGGGCCTGCGCCAGCGCAATCTTGCCCCGTTCTCGCTGGCCAGTGGCTGGATCTACGTCCTTGGCGCCGACACCCTCGGCCGGCCCATCCTGGCCAGGCTGATTGTCGGCGCGCAGAACACATTCGGCATTGCCGCGGCGGCGGTGTTCGCGTCGATGCTGGTCGGTGGAACGCTGGGCCTGATAGCGGGCTATTCGGAGCGCTGGTACAGCCATCTCATCCTGCGCCTCGCCGATGTCGTCATGAGCTTTCCCTCGCTGCTGCTGGCGCTCATCGTGCTCTACACGCTGGGTCCGAGCATCACCAACCTGGTGATCGTTCTCGCCGTGACGCGCATGCCGATCTACCTCAGAACGGCGCGCGCGGAAGTGCTGGAGTTGCGCGAGCGCATGTTCGTCAGCGCGGCGCGAGCCATGGGCGCGAAGCCGGCCCGGATCATCATCCGGCACATCGCCCCCCTGGTCCTGCCGACATTGGTGACGATTTCAGCCATTGATTTCGCGACCGTCATTTTGTCGGAATCGGCGCTGAGTTTCCTTGGCCTCGGCATTCAGCCACCCGACTTCACCTGGGGCGCAATGGTCGCAAACGGCCGCGGCTATCTCGCCACCGCCTGGTGGATCGCATTCTGGCCGGGCCTTGCAATCATGCTGACGACGCTGTCGCTCAACATCCTCTCGAACTGGGCCCGCACCGTCGCCGATCCGCAGCAACGCTGGCGCCTTCAGACATTGCGAAAAGCTGCCCGATGAGCAACGCGACCATTCTCAAGGTGGAGTGTCTGACCGTCGATTTTCTTTCGGACGATGAACCGATACGCGCCGTCGACGATGTCTCTTTCCACGTCAGCCGTGGCGAGACGCTGGTGATCCTCGGCGAAAGCGGTTCGGGTAAGAGCGTCAGCACCAGCACGGTGATGGATCTCATCGACTGTCCGCCAGGCGACATCGTGGCCGGCTCCTGCCTCTTCGATGGCGTCGAACTGTCAGGCCTCGGTGCCGAGGCGCGCCGAAGCATCAACGGCCGCAGGATTGCGATGATCTTTCAGGATCCGCTCGCCTATTTGAACCCGGTCTACACGGTGGGGCGCCAGATCGAGGAGGTCTATGAGAGCCACGGCGCAGAGAGCGGCAAGGGCGCACGCGCCAAGACGATAGAACTGCTTCGGCGCGTCGGCATTCCAGAGCCGCAAAACCGCGTCGACTTCTATCCGCATCAGTTCTCGGGCGGACAGCGCCAGCGCGTGATGATTGCCATGGCGATCGCGTTGAAACCGGACATCCTGATCGCCGATGAGCCGACGACTGCCCTGGACGTCAGCGTGCAAGCGCAGATCCTCGATCTGCTGCGCGATCTCCAGCGCGAAACCGGCATGGCGTTGATCATGATCACCCACGACCTCGAAGTCGCCGCGTCCATGGCGGACCGGATCATCGTCATGAACGGCGGCAAGGTCGTCGAGACAGGCATCGCCAAGGAGGTCTTCAGCAATCCGCAGCACCCCTATACGCGCCGCCTCATCGCCGCCCTGCCCCACGGCAACGCAGCGGAGGCGCCGAACAGGCGTTCGACGGCGATCGCCGGCGAGACGCTGCTCAAGGTGGAACATCTCACCAAGCACTATGAGCTTGCTTCCGGAGCTTTTAGCAGCAAGCGGACGTTCAAGGCGGTGGACGACATAAGCTTCGAGGTCAGGAGAGGAGAAACGCTCGGCATCGTCGGCGAGTCCGGCTCCGGCAAATCGAGCGTCGCGCGCATGCTGTTGGGGCTGAACGCGCCAAGCGCCGGCAGCGCGGTCTTTGCCGGTGAGAACATCTTCGACATGAATGGAAAGCGCCTCATGGCGTTTCGGCGCAAGGTCCAGATGGTCTTCCAGGACCCATACGGATCGATGAATCCGCGCATGCGCGTTTATTCGATCATTTCCGAGCCCTGGGTGATCCACCGCGATATCCTGCCGAAGGACAGGTGGAAGGCTCGCGTGGCAGAGCTCCTGGAACTGGTGGGGCTGCTGCCGGAGCACGCCGAGCGCTACCCGCATCAGTTTTCCGGCGGCCAGCGGCAGCGCATCGCCATTGCGCGCGCGCTTGCCAGCGAGCCGGAACTGATCGTCTGCGACGAGGCGGTTTCGGCGCTCGACGTCTCTATCCAGGCGCAGGTGATCGACCTTCTGGCCGACCTCAGGACGAGGCTCGGCCTCTCCTATATCTTCATCACCCACGACCTGCCGATCGTGCGCCATTTCGCCGACCGGATCATGGTCATGAAAGACGGAAGGATTGTCGAGGAAGGCCAAACCGCGGCGCTGTTCGGGGCGCCTCGCCACGACTATACGCAAAGCCTGCTGCAGGCGGTGCCGCAGCCCAAATGGCTAACGCAGGCTCAATAGTTCGTCCGCGCGCGCCCAGCAAGCGTTGCCGATTGATGGGCCGAATGCGCTTGACAAAATGGCGATCGCCCGCTCAATTTGACCCATTCACCAGGGGGGTCCCGGCAAGGGGCTGAGATACTGCTGGCTTTCGCGGCGCAGTGACCCGTTGAACCTGATCCAGTTCATACTGGCGTAGGGACGGTGCAAGCGCTTTGGGGGAGTCCATGCCCGAAAACCTGTAAGCAGGCAGGCAGAAGCGTCTTTTCATCCTTCCGGCACAGAACTGGGTCTCCAATGCATGAGCAAAGGAGCCTCAAAATGAATGCCATTTCCCCCGCCGTGTCGACGGGACCGCTGCCCGCCTCAAGGAAAATCCACAAACCCGGCCTGATTCACCCGCAGATCAGGGTGCCGATGCGGGAAATCGCCGTCCATCCGACGGCAGGCGAACCGCCTGTCACCGTTTACGATCCGTCCGGCCCCTATACGGACCCGACTGTCGAAACCAGCATCGAAAAGGGCCTCGCCAGGTTTCGCAATGAATGGGTGACGGTGCGCGGCGACGTCGAATTCCACGATGCCCGCAGTGTCAGGCCGGAGGACAACGGCTTTGCGTCAGGTGAGCGCCTGACGCCGGAATTTCCCGTGCGCCACCGGCCGCTAAAGGCAAAAACGGGCCAAGCGGTGACGCAGCTTGCCTATGCGCGCGCCGGGATCATCACCCCCGAAATGGAGTTCGTCGCCATTCGCGAGAATCTCGGCCGCGAGAGCTTACGCGGCGGGATGCAGCGCGACGGCAACTCTTTCGGCGCGGCGATCCCGGACTTCGTCACGCCGGAATTCGTGCGCGACGAGATAGCGCGCGGACGGGCTATCATTCCAGCCAACATCAACCACCCGGAGAGCGAGCCGATGATCATCGGCCGCAATTTCCTGGTCAAGATCAATGCCAATATCGGCAATTCAGCCGTCACCTCGTCGATGGCCGAAGAGGTCGAAAAAATGGTCTGGGCGATCCGCTGGGGGGCCGACACCGTCATGGACCTGTCGACCGGTCGCAACATCCACAACATCCGCGAATGGATCGTCCGCAATTCGCCTGTGCCGATCGGAACCGTGCCGCTCTACCAGGCGCTTGAGAAGGTCGGAGGGATCGCCGAGGACCTGACCTGGGAAATCTACCGCGATACGCTGATCGAACAGGCCGAACAGGGCGTCGACTATTTCACCATCCATGCCGGTGTGCGGCTGCACTACATCCCGCTGACGGTCGACCGGGTCACCGGCATCGTGTCGCGCGGCGGCTCCATCATGGCCAAGTGGTGCCTGCATCATCACCGCGAAAGCTTCCTCTACGAGCATTTCGAGGAAATCTGCGACATCTGCCGCGCTTACGACGTGTCGTTCTCGCTCGGCGACGGCCTTCGTCCCGGCTCGATCGCCGACGCCAACGACGCGGCGCAGTTCGCCGAACTGGAAACGCTCGGCGAGTTGACAAAGGTCGCCTGGGCCAAGGATTGCCAGGTCATGATCGAGGGGCCGGGCCATGTTCCGATGCACAAGATCAAGGAGAACATGGACAGGCAGCTCGAAGTCTGCGGCGAGGCGCCCTTCTACACGCTTGGGCCGCTGACCACCGACATCGCACCCGGCTACGACCACATCACCTCAGGCATCGGCGCGGCAATGATCGGCTGGTACGGCACGGCGATGCTCTGCTATGTCACGCCCAAGGAGCATCTCGGTCTCCCCGACCGCAACGACGTCAAAACGGGCGTCGTCACCTACAAGATAGCCGCGCACGCCGCCGATCTCGCCAAGGGTCATCCGACGGCGAAGGTCAGGGATGACGCCCTTTCCCGCGCACGCTTCGAGTTTCGTTGGGAAGACCAGTTCAACCTGTCGCTCGACCCCGAAACCGCGCGCTCCTTCCACGACGAGACTTTGCCGAAGGAGGCGCACAAGCTGGCGCATTTCTGCTCGATGTGCGGGCCGAAATTCTGCTCGATGCGCATCTCCCACGACATTCGGGCCGAGGCACAGAAAGAGGGCATGGCGGCGATGGCCGCGAAGTACCGCGAGGGCGGCAATCTTTATATGCCGGTGGACGGCGAACCGCCCATGCCGAAGATGCCGGAGCCGTCATGAGGCTGCTGGTCAAAGGGGCTGGCGTCGCCGGCCTCACCGCCGCCTTCGAACTCGCCGCCCGCGGTGCTGCGGTAACCATTGCCGAGACCCGGCATGGCCTTGGCGGCAACGCATCATGGATGGCCGGCGGCATGCTGGCGCCCTGGTGCGAGCGCGAAAGCGCCGAGCAGCCGGTGCTGGATCTCGGACGCGATGCCGCCGACTGGTGGGATGCGGTCCTGCCGGGTCATGTCACGCGGGCCGGAACGCTCGTTCTGGCAACGCCGCGGGATGCGGGCGAACTCGACCGGTTTGCAAGCCGCACGTCGGGTCATCGGCGGATCGACGAAGACGAAATCGCGCTCCTGGAACCCGATCTCGCCGACCGCTTCCGTCGCGGGCTGTTCTTCCCGGGCGAAGCCCATCTCGACCCACGCCGTGCAATGGCGGCGCTGCATGAAAAACTCGCCGGAAGCGGCGTCGAGTTCCGCTTCGGAATGGACGCCCTGCACATGACGGGATTCGACCGCGAGATCGACTGCATAGGAATGGCGTCCAGCGATGAAAGGCTTCGCGGCGTTCGCGGCGAGATGCTGATCCTGCGTACACCGGACATCTCGCTGTCGCGCCCGGTCAGGCTGCTGCACCCGCGTTTGCCGCTCTATCTGGCGCCGCGCGCCGACCATCATTTCATGGCGGGTGCAACGATGGTCGAGAGTCTGTCCACGGAGCCGGTCACGGTGCGGGCGATAATGGAACTCCTGAACGCCGCCTATTCGGTTCATCCCGCCTTCGGCGAGGCCGCGATCGTTGAGACGGGCGTCGGCATTCGCCCGGCGTTTTCCGACAACCTGCCGCGCGTCGAAGCGCATGGCAGGACCGTCGCGATCAACGGGCTCTACCGCCATGGTTTCCTTCTGGCCCCCGCCATGGCGCGTCGGGCGGCCGACCTTGTTTTCGATTCTGACAAACCGGTGGAACTTGCTGATGAAACTGACGGTCAACGGCGAAGCGCATGAGATCACCGCCGCCACCCTGGCGGAGCTTCTCGCGGCGCTCGACTACGAAGGCAACTGGCTTGCAACGGCAGTGAACAGCGAGGTTGTGCACGCGACTGAGCGGGCGCTGTTCCAGCTGAAGGACGGCGACCGGATCGAAATCCTCTCACCCATGCAAGGAGGTTAGCAACGTGATCGAGCTTTACGGAACCAAGCTTCCGTCGCGCCTGCTTCTCGGCACCGCACAGTACCCCTCGCCCGCCATTCTTGCCGATGCGGTCAAGGCATCCTGCGCGTCCGCGGTGACCGTCTCATTGCGCCGCGAAATGGCCGGCGGCAAGGGTGGCGAGAAATTCTGGTCGCTTATCCAATCGCTGCGGCTGCATGTCCTACCCAACACCGCCGGTTGTCACTCCGTCAAGGAAGCCGTCACGACCGCAAATATGGCGCGCGAGGTCTTCGGCACGAACTGGATCAAGCTCGAGGTGATCGGCAATCATGACACGCTGCAGCCTGACGTCTTCGGCTTGGTCGAGGCCGCGCGAATCTTGTGCGACGACGGCTTTGCTGTATTTCCTTACACGACGGACGATCTCGTCGTCGCCGAGCGATTGCTGGAAGCCGGATGCAGGGTGCTCATGCCCTGGTGCGCGCCGATCGGTTCTGCGCTTGGACCGGTAAATATCACCGCGCTCCGCTCGATGCGCGGCCATTTCCCGGATGTCCCGCTGATCGTGGATGCGGGCCTCGGCCGCCCATCTCACGCGGCTCTCGTGATGGAACTCGGCTTCGACGCGGTGCTCCTCAACACGGCAGTGGCCAAGGCCGCCGATCCGATCGGCATGGCGCGCGCGTTCGGCAAGGCGGTCGATGCCGGCCGTGAGGCGTATCGCTCGGGCCTGCTCGAGCCGCGCGACCTCGCCGTCCCATCGACGCCGACAATTGGCCGGGCAGTCTTTCAATGAAACTCGATCCTTTTTATCTGATCGTCGACAGCGCCGCCTGGATTGAAAGGCTGGCGCCGCTCGGCGTCAGGCTGGTGCAGCTTCGCGTCAAGAACCTCGACGAGGCTGCGTTGCGCGCCGAGATCCGTAAGGCGAAGGCCTTGTGCGCCCGTTACAAATGCCAGCTCATCATCAATGACTTCTGGCGGCTGGCGATCGAGGAGGACTGCGATTTCATTCATCTCGGACAGGAAGATCTGCAAGCGGCGGACCTTACCCGGATAAGGGCTGCGGGTCTCCGTCTCGGCCTCAGCACGCACGACCATCTCGAACTCGAAACAGCCCTTGCCGCCAGACCGAACTATATCGCGCTCGGCCCAGTCTATCCGACCATCCTGAAACAGATGAAATGGGCGCCGCAGGGGCTCGAACGGCTTGACGAATGGAAGCGCCGGATCGCGCCGACACCTCTGGTCGCGATTGGCGGCCTCAATCCCGACCGGATCGAGGGCGTCTTCGGTGCCGGTGCGGACAGCGCCGCGGTAATGACCGACATCACATTGGATGCCGATCCGGAAGCGCGAACGCGCCAGTGGATCGAAAAGACGAGCCGATGGCGTTGAGGCGCGAACCGCATGTGCTTGTCGTCGGCGGCTCGGACTCCAGCGGCGGCGCCGGCATAGTCCGCGACATTGAGACGATCTCCGCCCTCGACTTGCGCACCTGCCTTGCCATTACCACCGTGACGGTGCAGACGCATGAAGCCGTCACGCAAATCCACAATTTGCAACCCGGTCTGGTGGCCGATCAGATGCGTGCCGCGCTGCAAGCCAATGCGGTCGGGGCGATCAAAATCGGCA
The DNA here is from genome assembly GCF_055811235.1 of Mesorhizobium sp. WSM4810. NCBI lineage: Bacteria > Pseudomonadati > Pseudomonadota > Alphaproteobacteria > Hyphomicrobiales > Phyllobacteriaceae > Mesorhizobium > Mesorhizobium sp. WSM4810. The sequence continues at coordinate 128,008 of NZ_JBVVQV010000015.1, forward strand.
TGCTCGCGACGGAGCAAACCATCGTCGCCGTCGCGGATGTGCTGCGCCAAAACCCACAGATACCGGCAGTCATCGACCCGGTGCTGGTCTCTTCTTCGGGTTGGCCGCTTCTGGACACAGGCGCTATCGGCGTCCTGAAGCATGAACTCATCCCGCTTTGCCGTCTCGTCACACCCAACCTCATCGAACTGGCTGTCCTTGCCGGCTCAGACCTGGCCATCGACGAGGACGGCGCATTGCAACAAGGTCAGAAATTGCTCACCGCCGGATTGCAGGCCCTGCTGATCAAGGGCGGCCACGCCGCGGGGTGTCGATCGACGGACATCCTGCTGCGCGCCGATCAAGAGCCCATCCGCTTCGATGCGCCGCGTCTTGGCGGATCGATGCGCGGGACGGGTTGCGCGCTGGCCAGCGCCATCGCCGCGCACCTGGCAAACGGAAGCCTGCTTGAAGACGGCGTGCGCAAAAGCAAGCTGTTGGTTTTCGAGAAGCTTCGGAAATCGATCTCTCGGGATTGAGGCGGTTGAGCTTGGCGGGGGCTTTTCTGGGCAGCAAGCTGGCGGCCGGTTCTTCGCCTTCCTTCGGAGAGTCTCTCAGACAGCACGCGAAGTAAATCGCCTTGTCGGGTCTTGTCTCAAGCGATGTCGTCGCGAATGCAGGCCTTCAAATGGCCATCGGACGTTGTTGCCCGTAATGGCGGGACGATGCCGGCGCAAGCGTCGAGGGCAACCGGGCAGCGGGTTCGGAAAACACACCCGGTCGGCGGATTTGCCGGGCTTGGAATGTCGCCCTTCAGCACCTGCCGGCCTTGCCTGGCCAGCGGGTCGAGCGACGGAATGGCCGAGAGCAGCGCGCGCGTATAGGGATGCTGCGGCCGGGCATAGAGCGCGGCAGCAGGCGCGACTTCCATGATGCGGCCGAGGTAGAGAACGATCACCGTGTCGCAGATATATTCGACGACGGCCAGGTCATGCGAAATGAACAGCATGGTCAGGCCGAGCCGGACCTGCAGGTCGCGCAAAAGATTGATGATCTGCGCCTGAATGGAGACATCGAGGGCAGAGACCGGCTCGTCGGCGACGATGAATTCGGGTTCGAGCGTAAGCGCCCGGGCGATACCGATGCGCTGGCGCTGCCCGCCCGAAAATTCGTGGGCGTAGCGATCGTAGGCATCGACTGGCAACTCAACAGCAGCAAGCGCCTTCTCAGCCTTCGCCCGCCGCTCGCGCCTGCTGCCGATGCCCTGAATATCGAGGCCTTCGGTCAGGATCTGACCGATGGTCATGCGCGGCGACAGGCTGGCGAACGGATCCTGGAAAATATACTGCATCTTGCGGCGCTGGCGAGCCAGAGGCCCGGCGCTCAGCTTGGTGATATCGACGCCGTCAAACCTTATTTCGCCGGACGTCGGCTCGATGAGACGCAGCACCGAGCGGCCAATCGTGGTCTTGCCAGACCCGGATTCGCCGACGAGGCCGACCACCTGGCCGCGCGCGATGTCGAAGGAAATATCGTCCAGCGCCCTGACGACAGGACCGCGCGAGAACGCCGTCGGCGCAAAATGTTTGGTCAGGTTCCTGACTGAAAGGAAGGGATCGTCCACTGTCAGAGATCCTCCCAGCGCAAACAGCGGCTTTGCTGGGTCGACGTCGCCGCGAGCAATGGCGGTACAGCAGTGCGGCAGGCATCGACAGCCAGGGCGCAACGCGGCGCGAAAGAGCAGCCCTTGGGCAGCAAGGCAAGCGATGGAACATTGCCGGCGATGGTCGGCAGCGGCGTTCCTGCTGCCTTGAGCGTGGTGGCTTGGCCAAGCCGCGGCACCGAACGCATCAGCCCGGCGGTATAGGGATGACGCGGACGGTTGAACACCTCGCTCACCGGACCCGATTCCACGATGCGCCCGGCATACATCACCGCGACCCGGTCGGCGATCTCGGCAACGACGCCGAGATTGTGCGTGACGAATAGAATGCCCATGCCGCGTTGCGCCTGCAGCGCGGCCAGCAGGTCGAGAATCTGGGCCTGGATGGTGACGTCGAGGGCGGTGGTCGGCTCGTCGGCGATCAACAAGGTCGGATCGCACGACAAGGCCATGGCGATGGTGGCGCGCTGGCGCATCCCTCCCGACAGCTCATGCGGGTATTGCCGCGCCCGCCGATCAGGGTCGGGAATTCCGACCTGAGCCAGCAGCCGCACGGCATCAGTGGCCGCATCACGGTGCGATCTGCCGAGATGGATGCGGATCGGCTCGGCGATCTGTTCGCCGATGCTGTAGACCGGATTGAGGCTGGTCATCGGCTCCTGGAACACCATGCCGATATCGTTGCCGCGCACCTTGCGCAGCGACTCGGGATCGAGGCCGGTCAGTTCGGTGACCGTGCCGTCCCTGCGCCGCAGCGCGATCGAGCCCTCGGCAATGCGTCCGACCTTCTTCGGCAGCAGGCCGATGATCGACAGGCTGGTGACCGACTTGCCCGATCCCGACTCGCCGACCAGCGCAACCGTCTCGCCCGAACCTATCATCAGGTCGACGTCCTGCACGGCGGCAATGTCGCGTCCGGCGATACGGAACACCGCTCGCAGACCGGAAATCGAGAGGATCGGAGCGTCCACGGTCAGCGCAGCAAGCCGACGTCGCGAAGGATGATGTCGACCTTTGCGCCTTCCTCGTCGTTCAGGCTGCGTTGCGGCCGCGCCATGGTGTTGGAGGCAATGATGCCGAGGCTCCTCATCGCGGTCTTGAAGGCACCGACCCCGGCCGAGCCGGCGCTCGTCCTGCCGAGCGAGATCCAGACGATCTCGAACAGCTTCAACAGCCGCTCCTGCTCTAGGCGGGCCTCGGCGTGCTGACCCGCCTGCATCAGGTTCCACAGGCTGACGTAGCCGTGCGGGTCGACATTGGCGAGGCCCGGCACGACCCCATGCGCGCCCATGGCAAGCACGCTGTCGACCAGGATCTCGGACCCGGTCATGCCGAAAAAATTCGGGTCGTTGGCCATGTCCTTGAGCACATAACGCAGATTGCCGTCGTCACCGCTGGAATCCTTGATGCCGGCGATAACGCCCTCGCTGGCAAGGCCGACGGTGGTCTGGCGCTCCAGCTTGACATGGACGCAGACCGGGATGTCGTAGGCGATGATCGGGATGTCGACTGCGTCCTTGATGTAGCGGAAGTGATCGCCGATCTCGGGCTGGCTGGTGCGGGCATAGAACGGCGCGGTGACCACGACTGCGTCAGCGCCGGCCGATCTGGCGATCAGGGCGTGGTTGATGACGCGATCGGTTGTCGGGTCGATGACCCCGGCGAAGATCGGAACGCGGCCATTGTTGACCTTGACCGCGTGCTCGATGATGGCCCGGCGACCGGCCTCGTCATGGAAGACCACCTCGCTGGTCGAGCCGAGCACGAACAGGCCGTGAACGCCGCCGTCGAGCAGGTTTTCGATGGTCCGCGTGAACGACGCAAAATCGACACTGAGATCGGAATGGAGTGGGGTGACGACGGGTGGCACGACACCGGTAAACAGGGGCATTTTTTCAAAAACCTTCAGGTCAGTTGAGATCGGAACGAGGGTCGAATGCATCGCGCAGGCCATCGCCGATGAAGTTGATGGCCAGCACGGTGAGCACGAGTAAGGCGCCGGGAAACATCCATTGCCAGGGGTATTGCTCGAGCACCACGGTGGAGCGGGCGAGATTGAGCATGTTGCCCCAACTGGCTTCGGGCGGTGCGATGCCGAGGCCGAGGAAGGAAAGGCCGGCTTCGAGCAGAATGGCATTGGCGATCTGCAGCGTGGCGTAGACGACTAGAATGTCGATGCAGTTCGGCAGGCCGTGGCGGAACAGGAGATGCGGCAGCCCCGCCCCCATGCCACGGGCGGCGACGACGAAGTCACGCTCGCGCAGCTCGAGCAGCCGGGCGCGCACCATGCGCGACAGCACCGGCCAGGAGAGCAGCGAGATCACCAGGATGGTCGGCGCGATGCCGGTGCCGGCGATCGAAGCGAGCACGAGCAGGAAGATCACCGGCGGCAGCGTCATGGCGAGGTCGACGAAGCGCATCACCGTGCCGTCGACAAGGCGCCCGCCGAAGCTGGCGACAGCGCCGACCAGGAAGCCGATGACGATCGAGATGGCGACCGAGCAGACGGCGACCAGCAGCGAGATCCGTCCGCCCTGCAGCAGCCGGGCCATGACGTCGCGGCCGACGCCGTCGCTGCCGAGCCAATGAATGGCGGACGGCCCCTTGTTGATCGCCCTGAGATCGATGGCGTTGGGGCTGAACGGCCACCACAGGGAATAGGTCGAGACCGCCAGCAGAATGGGGACGACGATAAGCAGACCGGCGCGCGCCGCACGATTTTCAAAGAACCGGCCGAGCGCGCGGCGAAGCGGTCCCTTGGTTTGCGGCCCGGCTGTCGGGTCGTTTGTCGGAGCTGGTGCGGTGATCGTCATCACGACACCTGGATGCGCGGGTCGACGACGGCATAGACGATATCGGTCAGGAGATTGACCAGAATGACGCAGATGCCGATTACCAGAGTGGCGCCCATGATCACCGGGTAGTCCCTTGTGCCGACGGCGTTGACCAGCAGCAGGCCCATGCCCGGCCAGTTGAACACGCTTTCGAGGAAGATGGCGCCGCCGATCGCTATGCCGACCGTCGACCCGATCAGGGTGATGACCGGTAAAAGCGCATTGCGGGTTGCATGCTTGATGATCACCCAGAATTCGCGCACGCCCTTGGCACGTGCGGTCCGCACATAGTCCTGGTTGAGCACTTCCAGCAGCGACGCGCGCATGTAGCGCATGATCAGCGCGGCGTGTCCGATGGACAGCAGGCAGGCGGGCAGGACCAGGTGCGCGAGCACGTCCGCTACAGAAAAAGGCGCGCCGGCGGTCTGCATGCCGCCTGATGGCGCCCAGCGCAGCAGCACCGAGAAAAAGTACAGTCCCAGAAGTGCCGTCAGAAACGCCGGGCTGGAGATGCCGACGAAGGAAACCACCGACAGCGCGATGTCGGGCAGCGTGTTACGGCGGACGGCGCTGAAGATGCCGGCGGAAATGCCGAGCACGATGGCGATGGCCAGGCCGGTGCCCATCAACAGCGCGGTCGGGCCGATGCGCTCCATGACCAGCGGCAGCACGCCAACGCCGCTGCGCTGGATCGAATAGCCGAAGTCGCCGCCGAGCGCAGCGCGAAGCCAGGCGAGGTATTGCACGGGAAGCGGCTGGTCGAGCCCAAGCCGGTCGCGCAGGACTTCGAGGTCGGAAGCCGACATCGGGCTGGACGGATTGATATAGGCATCGATCGGATCGCCGGGCGCCAGCCGCAGAAGGATGAAGATGAGGACGCTCAGGGCGACCAGCATCAACAGTCCTGTAGCGCTGCGGCGGGCAATGAAACTCAGCATTGGCTGTCCGTGGCGATGGTGAGCGGAGCCGGCATCGTGCCGGCCCGTATCATTGGCGGGCCGGAATGGCCCGCCAGCCGTTTTACTGGATGTCCCAGCGTTCCGGGTGAGCCGCATAAGGACCGCCGCCCGGCGCCGGCGTCCAGACAAAGTCACGTAGCTTGTTGGAGGCTACGCCATAGCGGTTGGCCACCCATAATGTCGCCCAGGGCAGATCCTTGTTCATCGCCTTGCAGACTTGCTGCCAGGATTGATCGATCTTGGCCGGATCGGTCTGGGCGAGCGCAGCGTCCAACGCGGCGCTGAGATCATCGAACTCGATGCGCATGGTGTTGAAGCCTGCCGGCGGAATCTGGGACTTGTTGAGACCCGGGCTGATGCCGGCCGGATTGGGACCGTTCTGCAGGCCGGCATAGACCATCGCAAACGCGTTCCAGTCCGGCGTGCCTTCCTTGTAGACGATGCCGTTATAAGTCGGCGTATCGACGACGCGCGGCACCACATTGATCCCGACCTCGGCCAGCATCGACTGGATGGCAGCCATCACGTTGGCGGCTTGCGGCGAGCCGTAATAGGTCAGCAAGGTGATCGGCTTGTCGCCGTTGATCTTGTCCCAGCCCGCCTCGGCAAGCAGAGCCTTGGCCTTGGCCGGATCATAGGCATAGGGTTCGAGACCTTCGGGAAGCAGGTGCGGCGCGACGTAGCCGCAATTGGCCGGTTTGGCCGCGCCGCCATAGAGGCTCTCGATGATGGCATTGCGATCGATCGCGTACATGATCGCCTGGCGCACGCGAACATCCTTAAAGAGCTCGACCTTCTGGTTGAGGCCGATGTAGTTGACCACATAGGAGGCGCCCTCGATCACCTTGAAATTGCTGTCGCTCTTGAAGGTTACCGCGTCGTCGGGCTCGACATAGGTGAACTGGATTTCGCCGGCGCGCAGCGCCGCAACGGCCGCCGCCGGGTTCTCGAAATACCTGTTGATGAGCACGTCGACCTTCGGCTTGCCGCCGCGATAGTCGTCATCCGCGGCCAGTTCGACATATTGATCGCTGACATAGCGCTTGAACTTGAAGGGGCCGGTGCCGACCGGCGTCGTGGACCACCAGGTGCTCGTGGCCAGCGTTTCCGGCGGCATCGCGGCCAGGGCATGCTCCGGCAGGATCATCACCTGCGAGAGAATCGACAGGAAGGAGCCGTTGGGCTTCGACAATTTGACGACCACGGTGCGATCGTCCGGCGCGTCGACCGACGCGATGTCGCCGAGGCGCGCGGCAAACAGGCTGCCGGAGGCCTTGTTCCTGGCGAGCTCAAGCGTGAACTTGACGTCCTTGGATGTGAACGGCTTGCCGTCGTGCCAGCTCTCCTGGGCAAGGTTGAACGTGTAGGTCAGCTTGTCGTCGCTGACCTTGTAGTCCTTGGCCAGATCGCCTTCGAGTTCGGTCAGTTCGGCGTTGTAGATGACCAGCGGTTCAAAATAGGTGCTGAGCCAGGTAAAGCCGCCGGTCGCAGCCAACGGATTGAAGTTCTTGGGAAAGCCGCCGGGGCCGACATCGAAGCCTCCGGTGATGGTCTTGGCGCCCTGTGCCTGGACGCTGGTGGCAAGGCTAATGCCGCCGAGCAGCAGCCCGGTGATGGCCAGATGACGAGCTATAGTTCTGATGCGCATGGTTTCCTCCCTTGGCATTGTCAGGTAGTTCGGCGTTGGGTCAGGTAATCCGGTTTTTGGCGATCACTTGCTGAATACCCGTGTAGTGGTCGTCGAGGCGCTCGCGCGCCCGGTCGACGTCCTTGGCGGCGACCGCCTCGACGATCTCGTGATGGTCGCGCCAGGTCGCCAGCGGCGTCGGATTGTCGAGGCTGGTGAAATTCGAGGCCTTGTTGAACGCCACCCAGAAGATGTCGATCAGCGCGCTCAACATGTGATTGTTCTGGCAGCGGAACAGCAACTGATGGAATTGTTGGTCCTCTTCGGCAAAGCTCTCCTGGCGCTCGGCGCGCCGCCGCATGCTTTCGGTCAGCTGGCGCAGCGCGGCGATGTCTTCGGCGCTGATCATCTCGATGGTTTTTGCGATCAGGCCGGTTTCAAGGACACGGCGGATCTCGCGCAGTTCCTCGACGTCGCGCAGCGAATCCTGCAGGCCGTATGCCAGATTATCCAGCAACGGCTTGAACGAGAATTCCTTGACGAACACGCCAATGCCGCGACGCGTCTCCAGAATGCCGATCGACTCCAGCGCCTTGATCGCTTCGCGCACCGAGTTGCGGCCGACGCCGAGCCGCTGCGCCAGGAAGGTCTCCGGAGGCAAGGGGTCGCCCGCCTTGAGCTGGTTGCTCTGGATATATTTCCTCAGGCTTTCCTGCACGCTGACGTGAAGCAGCGGCGGTCGGGCCAGCGGTTCGATCGCTTTTTGGTCCGGGTTCAACTTGGGTTCCGAGCTCAACTTGGGTTCCGGCATTTTTCTCCCAGCGCCGCTGCAATTGCGGCCGCTGGCGCGTCGCAAAGCGGTCGATGCTTGTAGCATAGCGACTTGTAGGATATCCTGCAAGCGAGAGGATTACACGCTGAATGAAAGTCGTCCTGGCCGGCTCAAGCCATTGGCACGCCGAAATGCATCTCGACGCTGCACGTTTTTGCGGCGCCGAGATTGCCGGCATTTGGGATGAGGACGCGCAGCATGCGCGCGCCTTCGCGACGCGCCATCATTTGCCGTTCATCGCCGATTTTGCGAAAATCCTCTCCGGCCCGCCGGACGCGATCCTGCTGATGGGACACCCTTCGACGGTGCCGGCGCGGGCCCGTGCCGTGATCGAAGCCGGCATACCGCTGATCCTGGAAAAGCCGGCGGCCAGCAGCACCGCAGGGTTGGCCGCGCTCAGCGAGCTGGCGAGGCAGCACCAGGCCTTTGTCAGCGTTCCCCTGCCCAACCGCTTTGGGCCGGCCGCCACTGCCTTTGAACGGCTGCGCAGCCAAGGCCGTGCCGGTGCGGTTGCGCATTGCCAGTTCCGGCTGGTTAATGGCCCGCCGCAGCGCTATGCGGCCGACGGCGTCGCCTGGGTGGTGGATCCGGCGATCATTGGCGGCGGCGCGCTGAGGAACCTCGGCATACACGGCGTCAATGCCGCGCTCGGCCTGGCAACCGGCGCGCTCAGGCTAAAAACCGTTTCGATCGAGAACCGCATTCACCGCGCCCCGGTCGAGGACCATGCGCTGCTTGTGCTGGAAGACGCTGCCGGAGCGTTGTTCGTCGTCGAGGCCGGATACACTTTTGCTTCGATGCGCCCCGGCGGCGATTTCGAATGGCGTATCGTCAGTGAGAATGCGACCCTCATCGACTATGGCGAGCGCGCCTTCTGTGCGACGCTCGACGATGGCGCTATCATCGAATTGCCGATCGAATTGCCGGCGACGCGCTACCGCCTGTGCATGAGCGACACGCTCGACCGGCTGGCTCGAAAAGCGCCGCCGGCGACTTCGGTCGATGACTATGTTGCGGCGATGTCGCTGATCGACGCCGCGTATGAAAAGGCAGGACGATGATTGGAATAGGCATTATCGGAGCGGGCGATTTCGGCGCCGCCCATGCAAGGGCAATCAAGCAGGTGCAGGGCCTGCATCTCGTCGCATCGTGCCGCGGGAATAACGATGCCCTGGCCGCCTTCACCAGCGAACATGGTGGTCGCGGCTACACCGACTGGCGCAAGCTGCTCGACGACAAGGATGTCGAGGCAGTCCTCATCGCCAGTCCTCACCATCTCCATGCCGAAATGGCCATCGGCGCGGCGAACGCCGGCAAGCACGTCATGCTGGAAAAACCGATGGCGCCGACGGCGGCGGCCTGCGATGCGATCAACGCCGCCGTGGCCGCTGCTGGCGTCAAGCTGATGGTCGCCCATCTCATGCATTTCGCGCTGCCTTGCATGGCGGCCAGGCAAATGCTTGAGCAAGGAACGCTCGGCCGGCCGCTCGTCGGATCGAGCTGGATCATCAAGCTGTGGATGGAGCACAATCGCCGCGACTGGCATCTGCGCAAGGCCACCGGCGGCGGCATGCTGTTGACGGCCGGCATCCATGCGCTCGACCGCCTCGTCTGGCTCATGGATGACGACGTCGTGTCGGTGAGCGCCATGCTTGGCGCCATGTCCCATGATCAGGAAGCCGACGACACCGCCCTGCTCGGACTGCGCTTCGCCGGCGGCGGGCTCGGCCAGGTGCAGAGCGTCGGCTATCGCAATGGCGCGGCCGGCTACGTCATGGACCTGGTCTGCGAGCAGGCAACGCTGCGCATCGACATGGACCGCGGCACGATGCTTGGCCGCGACACGGCCTGGACCGACCTGCCCGGCTCGTTCGAGCCGAACTGGATGCATGCCGCGCTGGTGCGCGAATGGAGCGCGATGCGCGATGCCATTGCCGACGACAAGCCGGTGCCGGTCGACGGCGCCTATGGCCGCAAGATCATCGCCATTATCGAGGCCGCCTTTGCGTCGAACGAAACGCGCCGCGAGCACGAGATCGCCGATGCGCCCTGAGCTCGACGATCACCCGAGCCACTTGCCCGCAGACGCGCCGCGCGGCGTCTGGGGCGCGGTGATGCTGGCCATCGACGATCGCGGGGCAATCGACTGGGAAGCGACGGAGGAAACGATCGCCCGGCTCTGCGCATCAGGCGTCGACGGCATCTATTCCAACGGCACGGCCTGCGAATTCCACTGCCAGACCGAGCCCGAGTTCGACCGGCTTTGCGCCCTGGTGGCCGCGATTGCCGGCCGCGCGCGCCTGCCCTTCCAGATCGGCATCAGCCAGTCCAATCCGCGCGTCGCACGCGAGCGGCTGATGCGGGTGTCGGCGATTCGTCCGGCCGCGGTGCAATTCACCTTGCCCGACTGGTGGCCGCCCAGCGACGGCGAGGTCATGCGCTTCGTCGGCGGCCTTTGCGAGACCGCGCCCGACATGCCGCTGGTGCTCTACAATCCACCGCATGCCAAGCGCCGCCTGACGCTCGAAGCCATCGCCAGGCTGCGTGCAGCGGTGCCGTCGCTGGTCGGCGCCAAATTGCCGGGCGGCGACGCCGGTTGGTACGCCGACATGCGCCGCGAACTGCCGGGATTTTCGGTCTTCGTGCCCGGCCATACGCTGGCGACGGGATTTGCCCAGGGAGCGCATGGCAGCTACTCCAACGTCGCCTGTCTTAGCCCTAAGGGCGCGGTAATGTGGTGGCAGACGATCCGCACCGACGTGGCGGCCGCTGCCGAGGTCGAGACGCGCATCCAGGCCTTTCTCGCCACCCACGTACTGCCCTTTCGCGCTCGCTATGACGTCAGCGATGCGGCGCTCGACAAAGCGATGGCGGCGGCCGGCGGCTGGGCGCCGCTTGGCCCGCGACTGCTCTGGCCCTACAGCTCGGTTCCCGACGAGGCGATCGCGACGCTGGCCCAAGCCGCACGAACGGCCCTCCCCGGATGGTGGCAGTGATCTCGGCTATCGCATGTGCCTGCCCCCTGATCCAAGGGGAACAACCATGGCCTGTTCCGGATTTGACGCCTGACAGACTCGTGGTCATGCTGGACCGATGACAAGAGGTGTACTGCTGGACCTCGCAGGCGTCATCTATGATGGCGAGACCGCCATACCAGGCGGGATCGACGCCGTCACGCGTTTGCGCCAGGCCGGCTTGGCCATACGCTTCATAAGCAATACCACGCGCTCGTCGAAACAGAGCGTTCTCGAACGTCTGCAGGCGATGGGACTCACCGTTACCAGGGCAGATGTTTTCACCCCGGCGCACGCTGCACGCGATTGGCTGCTTCGCAATGGCCGAGCGCCATATTTGCTGATTCACCCCGGCCTTGCGCCGGACTTTTGCGAACTGCCGGATCGCGACAAGCGCGCCGTCATCGTCGGCGATGCCGGAGACGCCTTCACCTATGCGGCGTTGAATGACGCGTTCCGCGAGCTGAGCGCCGGGGCCGAATTGCTGGCCCTTGCCACCAACCGGACGTTTCGGGATGCCGACGGCGAGCTCAGCCTCGATGCCGGGCCATTCGTCGCGGCATTGGAATTTGCCTCGCTGAAACGCGCAAACGTTCTCGGCAAGCCGTCGTCGGAATTCTTTCTGTCGGCGCTGGCAAGCATGGACTGTCCGCCAGACCAGGCGATCATGGTCGGCGACGACGCCGAGGCCGACATAGCTGGCGCGCTAAGCGCCGGACTGTCGGGCGCATTGCTGGTGAGGACCGGCAAATACCGGCACGGCGACGAGAAACGGTTTGATCCGCGCCCGACCGCAACCGTCGCCGATCTCGCGGCGGCGACCGACTGGATCCTTGCGCGCCGGGACTGAACCGGCCGCACAGCGTGCGCTTCGCTCGAGATATCCGGGCTAGGTCGTCTGGCGCTCCATTTCCACCTCGGCCCCCAGACTTTCGATGTCGCGGAAGATCGAAGCGACAGCCAGCGTGCGCCCTTCGCGCTTGAAGCGGAGCAGGCAATCCCTGGCAACGATGTCGCCATCGATCGCGATCTCGTCCCGTTGCACGGCATGGCCGACATAGTTGATGGGAACATCGTAGTGCTGGCTCCAGAAGAACGGCACGGCGAGGAACTTCTGGCGATGGCCGAGCATGTTGAGGGCCGCGGTTTGCCCCTGCCGCTCGGCAACCACCCAATGCTCGACCCGAATGTTCTCGCCACTGTGAGGATCCGGCCACCGCGCAATGTCGCCGGCCGCGAAGATGCCTGGTGCGCTCGTCTCCAAAAAGGCGTTTACGACGACACCGCGGTCAAGGGTGAGCCCCGCCGTTTCGGCAAGCCCTGTCCGCGGTCGCACGCCGATGCCGGCGACGACGAGATCCGCCGCCCATGTATCGCCACCGCTGAGTTTCACCTCGCTGGCGTCGATGCTGCTCGCAGTGTCCTCGAGATGGAATACGACACCATTCTCCTCATGCAGGGCGCGGATGAAGTCGGCCATTTGCGGACCCATGATCCGTTCCATGGGCCGTTTTTCCGGCGCCACGACATGAACTTCGATCGAGCGCGACCGCAGCGCCGCGGCAACCTCCAGGCCAATGAAACTGGCGCCAAGCACGACGGCGCGGCGCGCAGTCGTGGCTCGCTCGATGATCGCCTTGCAGTCTGCGAACGAGCGCAGCGTGTGAACATGTGGCTGGTCGGCGCCTTGTATGGTCAGGCGAACCGGTTCGGCTCCGGTCGCCAGGAGTAGCCTGTCGTAGGCAGTCCGGGCCCCGTCCGCGAGCACAACCTCGCCAGAACGCGTATCGATGCTGGCGACATCCGCATTGAGGCGCAGGTCGATGCCGTTCTTCGAATAGAAGCTTTCTCGGCGCAGCGGAATCCAATCCTCCGGTGCTTTGCCGGCGAGGTAGTCCTTGGAAAGATTGGGCCGATCAACCGGCGGCGCTTCGTCGTTGCTGAGCATGACAATGCTGCCTTGATAATGTTCGCGCCGCAGTGTTTCTGCCGCCGCGAAACCGGCGGCGCCGCCACCGACAATGACGATTTTTTCGGGAGCCTGGCTGGAGCCGCCAGGGCGCGGCTTGGACGCCGTCCGCTTGCGTTTCTCGCCCACGACGATCCGATCATCGCGTTGTTCCACCGACCAGCACGCGAGTGGACTGAAAGCAGGCGCGCGCAAGGCCTCGCCTGTACGCAAATCAAAACACGCGTGATGCCAGGGACACCGGACGGTGTCTTCCGCCACAAGACCGTCGACGAGCGGCCCGCCATAATGTGTGCATGTCGCGCCGATGGCGAAGATCTCGGCCCCGCGGCGCACCAGCAGCACCGGCTCTTCGTCGCAATGGCCGAGGAGCTTTCCGCCGTCGGCAAGGTCGGATAACGCGATACCCTCGACCAGATCCGGCCCGGTTGGTTTGGCATGATCTTCAGCCATTTTCCTCTCCCTTGGCGCGATCCAGAAGATCGCCTGTACGGCCGACAAGCGGGAAATCGTCAGGTCACCAGCCTCGGAATACCTTCTGCTTGGCCAGCGCGCCTTCAGGTTCTCGGACACCGCTTGTGCCCAAACGTCCGGCCGCATCATTCGTTGCCAGTTGCGCAGTACACGCCGTCGATTTCCTGGCGTTTGGATTCGTTGCCGAAGGAATGACGCCGTCGCGTAAACTTTTTCGCCGGACATGCGTTGTTCGTTCTCCAAGCCAAGGAGACAGCCATGCAGAGGAAATCGGAAATCGCCGGCGAGGCCGCCAAGCAACGCCACATCCAGCGCGGCATCGACGCCAAGGACAAAACGAAGGGCAACGGCAAGCAACAAGGCGCCATGCAGGCCGGAGCACGCAAATATCCCGAGCCGCCCTTTCCCGAGCAGCACCAGCCGAAGCCAGGGCATGAGTGGGCGATAGAGCCGGCGCCGCTTTACGACGCGCCATTCTATATCGGATCAAAAAAGCTGGACGGCAAAGTGGCCGTCATCACCGGCGGCGATTCCGGCATCGGCCGAGCCGTGGCCGTGCTCTATGCGCGCGAAGGCGCCGATGTGGCGATCGTCTATCTGTGCGAGGACAAGGATGCTGAAGAAACGAAGAGGGCCGTCGAAGCCGAGGGCCGGCGCTGCACGCTGGTCAAGGCCGACGTCAGCGAACGCGACCACTGCCACAAGGCTGTGACTAAGGTGGTGAAGGAATTTGGCCGGATCGACGTGCTGGTCAACAACGCCGCTTTCCAGGTCCATTCCAGCGACTTCAGTGAGCTGACCGAGGAGCATTTCGACACGACGCTGAAGACCAACCTCTACGGCTATTTCCACATGGCGCAGGAGGCCGTTCCGCATATGAAGCCTGGTTCGGCGATCATCAACAGCGGCTCCATAACCGGCATCGAGGGCTCGAAGCAGCTGGTCGACTATTCGATGACCAAGGGCGGCATTCATGCCTTCACGCGCGCGCTGTCCGGCAACCTCATCGAAAAGGGAATTCGGGTGAACTGCGTGGCGCCAGGCCCGGTGTGGACCCCGCTCAACCCGTCGGACAAGCAAGCCGGCGACGTCTCGAAATTTGGCGCAGACACACCGATGAAACGGCCGGCGCAACCGGAGGAAATCGCGCCGGCCTATGTGTTCCTCGCCTCGCCGCATTGTTCAAGCTACATCACCGGCGAGATATTGCCGATCATCGGCGGCTACTGAGAACGTGTCGCCCGCACTGCCTCGATCATCGTGGACCTCTCGCCTGTGGCGGAGGTAGCGGCGATCTCAGATATGAAATGGTCGACAGATGTATTTCATTGCCTTGGCGACGGACTATGACGGCACGCTGGCGCACGATGGGATCGTAGTCGAAAAGACGCTTGCAGCCCTCGAACGATTCAAGAAAAGTGGCCGCAAGCTCATCCTCGTCACTGGCCGCGAACTGCCCGACCTCAAGCGGATTTTTCCCGAACTCGGCGTGTTCGACAAGGTCGTCGCCGAAAATGGGGCGTTGATCTACACGCCTGCCAGCGAGGAAGAACGTGCGATCTCACCGGCGCCGGCGCCGAAATTTGTCGCCAGTTTGAAGAAACGCGGCGTCAAGCCGCTTTCAGTCGGACGGTCGATCGTCGCGACCTGGGAACCACACCAGGCAACAGTTCTTGAGGTCATCAAGGAACTCGGGCTGGAGCTGGAAATCATCTTCAACAAGGGCGCGGTGATGGTGCTGCCCACCGGCATTAACAAGGCAGCCGGGCTGGCAGCCGCACTTGAGGACCTCAAGCTGTCGCCACACAATGTGGTCGGTATTGGCGATGCTGAAAACGATCATGCGTTCCTGCGGGCCTGCGGCTGCAGCGTCGCTGTCGAGAACGCCCTTGCGGCGGTCAAGGATACAGCGGATCTTGTAACGCGCGGCGCACGTGGAAAGGGCGTCGAGGAACTGATCGAAAAGCTGGTAAAGCGTGATCGGGAATTTGTCCGAAAAGCCCGTGACGGCATCCTTCTCGGTTCGGTCGGCGGCGACGAAGTCTATCTGACGCCGACCGACACGGTTCTGATCGCCGGAAGCTCCGGCATCGGCAAATCCACCTTGGCCACCGCGCTGACGGAACGCTTCGTCGAGAACGGATTTCAATTCTGCGTTTTCGATCCGGAAGGCGACTATGATGGCCTCGAAGGCGCCGTCCGGGTAGGCGATGCCTCAAGCGAACCGACAAAGGCACAAGTGCTCGACCTGATCGAAAAGCCCGACACCAATGTGGTCGTCAACGGGCTGGCGTTGCGGGTCAACGAGCGACCAGGCTTCTTTGCCGACCTGCTCCCCGGTCTTGGCAATTTCCGCTACCGTACGGCGAGGCCGCATTGGCTGGTCATCGACGAGGCGCATCATCTTCTGCCCAAGAGGCGCGACGACACGCGCGCCATCCTGTCGTTGGAATTGCCGGGCACTGTCCTGATCACCGTTCATCCGGAAGCGATCTCGACCGACGCCCTGCGTCTGGTCACTGCCGTCATTGCGCTCGGTCCCAAGGCCAAGAATGTCATCAAGGCCTTTTGTCAGGAGACGGACACCAAGCCGCCAAAGGATATTCCCTCGCCAAAAGGCGAGCGTGTGCTGTTCTGGCGGCCGCAAGCCCGCAAGAAAATTGCCATGGTCAAAGCGATCGAGCCGCGCCAGTCGCTCAAGCGTCACAGCCGCAAATATGCAGAAGGTCAACTCGACGAGGCCGGCAGCTTCTATTTCAGAGGTCCCGACAACGCGATGAACCTCCGGGCCCACAACCTGATGATCTTCGCTCAGATTGCCGAGGGCATCGACGACAGAACCTGGGAGCATCACCTGCGCGCCGGCGACTATTCCGAATGGTTTCGCCGACAGATCAGGGACAAGGATCTGGCGCGCGAGACCGCCGAGGCGGAAAAGGACGAAATGCTCTCGGCGCAGGAAAGCCGCAAGCACGTTCTGGATGCGGTGCGTCGCCGTTATACGGCTCCTGCCACCGCCCCGGAGGAATAGAGAGGAATAGGGTGCGAAAGGATCGCCCACGCACATCATTCTCGGAGGCACCGGCCGTGTTGGTTCTCTGCAGCCATGTCGCTTTTACAGCAGGGCGAAGCAGTGGCCGGTTGACCGCGTCATCCACGCCGAGTTCCCTTTCATCCATGGCGTTTTGACTGGTCAGGGTTCACTATATCCAATGGCAAAGAGGCGCAGGTCATAGGCCTCGGGATCGCGACGAAAGATCAACGCGCCCTTCCGTTGGGAATTCTGTGGGACATAGTCGAGCGTAGCGCTGCTATCCTCGACGACCTCATCGCCGTTGCGGAGCTCACCTTTGATCTCGACAGCAGCAACTGATTTCCCCGCCCTGTTTGCAGCGGCGAACTCGACCACGTAGCCCCCCTCGGTGACCGCGACCGCGAGCGGCACCACAACGATCCGGGCGGTCCCATCGCGCGTGCTCACGCCATCGACGACAAGATAACCGAGCACGGCAAGCAGGACTACGGAGCTTATGCCCGCCACGACCCACTCCGTGACCGAAGTCCCGGGTTTGCGTGTCTTTGCTTTGTTATCGGACTGCTGCTTCTGTTGCTTGTCGCCTTTTGCCGGGTTCCTTGTCACAGAATGAGCCTCGCAACCGCCGCCCCGAGCGCGCCAGGAAACGATAGAACCACGACTGCACTAAGTGTCTCCGAAAAGCCGGCGCCATCGGTCCTGCCGAAGGTCCACAAGATGTAGAGGTTCACAAGCATCACCAGGACATAGCCGACGATCGCATAGCGAAAGAAGATGCTGACGAATCCAGCGCCTGGCTCGGGACTGTGCGAGCCGCGGAATTCGAACTCATAGACGAAGGCGTGCATGAGAGCGAGGGTGACCACCACCAGGGCGATTTCCTGCCAGGGCTCCATCTTGTAGGCGATGAGGACGACCTCTTCCGTTGGTGCGATGTTCACCGATAGAAACAGCGCTCCGACCACCATCAGGAACAGCTCTCCGGTGTAGCCGGGCTCGGGAATGTCCTCCTCCTCCAACAAACTCGGGCCGAGCTGAGCGCGTGCCAAGGATGCCCCGAGACTGCCCGGGACAATTTGCACCGCAATTTTGCCAATCACCTCCCGTAGCGGCATTTCGGCGGTCACGATGCCGAAAATAAACAACACCGCCGTAGCCGCCACAGCGGCCACAAGTATCGCCACAAAAGCATCGGCGATGCGGTCGCGCAGCGCCACCGTGTGACGAAAGCCTCCGTACTTGTGCAGCAGCACCAGCATTGGCAAAGTGACAGCGAGGAACAGGGCGAGCCGCAGTGGGTGAAGGTGAAAGCCCAGCGCCCAGGCCTCCATGGTCATCAGCACCGGGGCGGCGAAGATCAACGCTCCGGCAAAGGCACGGCCAAGACCAATCCAGAACTCACGCGGCGTTAGCGCATGCCTGACGATGATCTCGGTTGGCGCCACGTCCGCTCCTCAGAGATAGCCTGCGGGGAACAATGTTTCCTGGACAATCTTGTTCCGCACCGCTGCATCTTCGCCACAGCCGAACGGCGCTGCGATGTTCAAAGCCAAGCCAAACCTGTTGGGAACTCGCGAGCCAGCTTTCCGTTCAACCTCTCGATCGAATGACAACCCAAAGCCGACACAGCGTCTGGAGTGAAATCATGAAATCGCAGCTCGTCGCCGAAAGCGCCGGACAAAGGACGTTCGTTGTGGTGCTTGATCCCGGCGAGGAAGCGTTCGCGGCGCTCACATCTTTCGCTGTCGATAACGATATTGGCGGCGCCTCGCTGACCGCGCTCGGCGCCTTCGAAAAGGCGACTGTCGGCTGGTTCGACATCGAGGAAAAAACTTATCGGAAAATCCCGGTGCTGGAACAGTGCGAGGTGCTCAGCGCGATCGGCGACGTTGCGATCGGCGACGACGGCAAGCCCAGCCTTCACGTCCATGCGGTGCTCGGATTGCGCGACGGCAGCACGAAGGGCGGACATCTGCTCGATGGCATTGTTCGGCCTACACTCGAAGTCACTTTGGTGGAAACGCCTGGTCATCTGCGCCGCAGAAAACGTCCGGAACTCGGCATCGCCTTGATCGATCTGGATGCCTGAAGCCAAGCGCGGATCAGGCTAGTGGTGAAAACCTGACGCTTGGTCCCCGAGGTTAGACAACCGCTTTGGGTGGGAAGCCTAGTTCGTTTAGCCTCCTGAACGAGCAGAGAGCGCCATAATCGGACTTGCGCGGCCATCGCTATGGAGGTCGCGTCTCGGACACGTTCCGGACGTATCGTGCCACATAGATCAGCACCCGTGTCGCGATAGCTCTTGCGTTATTCTCGACCATCACAGATGGATGAACTTCCGCTTGGAGATGCGGCGGAAGCACAGAAAGCCCGTCTCGACATAGGCCTCCAGTCTCGCCAGCAACCCATGACCTAAATTCGATATGGATGGGACGGGTGGTGGTAGCCAAGTCCGCCGAGCCTAACCCAGTCATGCTGATGATGACACGGACGCTGGTTAATCTGCTCTTCGATTCGCGAATGCTATGGTAGTGATAGCCTCTCAACGCCGGTGCCGTAAGCTACTCGCTTACGCGTCGCTTTGAGGAAATCAGACATCAGTGTCGAACGAGATAGGTTTCCATCGTGCCGACGCCTCTCAGTTCCACAGTGCAGCGCGGTTCTAGCTCCCAAGAGTCGTGCAAAGCGCGTCTGGTTGCCTCCGAGATTTGCATGCGGTCGGCTACGCCCTGGGATTCGAGCCGGCTTGCGATGTTCACGGTTTCGCCCCAGACATCATAGACGAACCGATGTCGGCCGATCAGACCGGCGATCACCGGTCCGGTGTGTACGCCGATTCGGACGCGAAAACTATCGCTGCCCGACGCCAAGAGCCTCAACGAGTCCAGCATGGACTTTCCCAGCGCCACGGTCCTGTCGGCGTGATCGGCCGCCGGCTCCGGAAGACCACAAGCGGCCATATACGCGTCTCCGATTGTCTTGATCTTCTCCACGGAATGCTTCTCCGCCAGCGCGTCGAACATGCTGAACATCCGGTCGAGGCGCTTGATAAGGTCGGATGCCGGCAATTTCGCTGCGATAGGCGAGAATCCGACAATATCGGCAAAAAGGATGGTCACTTCCTCGAACCGGTCCGCAATGATCTCCTCGCCCCCTTGCAGCCGCGCAACGATTTGACCGGGCAGGACGGCATGTAGAAGCGAGTCGGCCCGCCGCTTTTCCGCCTCTATCCGCTGAAGATACTGGTGCTCGCGGTCGCGCCAACGCTTTTTCTCCAGACTGGAGTTGATCCGGGCGCGCAACAGGACCGGATTGAATGGTTTAAGCAAGTAGTCGTCGGCTCCCGCCTCGATGCAGCGGACCACGGCGTCGACTTCGTTCAGCCCCGAGATCATAATGACCGGGATGTGCCGCCACCGGCGCTCAGCTTTCAATCGCGAGAGCACCTCGATGCCGTTCATGTCCGGCATCAGTATGTCCAACAGAACAAGGTCGAATTCATATTCCGCAAGGCGGGTCAGCGCGGACAGGCCTGACTCGGCAGTGACTACCTGATGACCGTCGTGCAGCAAGCGGCGCGAGAGAAGATCGCGGTTACTGCCGATGTCGTCGACGACAAGTATTCTACCGCTGCGTCCTGAGAATGCATCGTGCTCCGTCTTGCCGAGCGCCCTTTCAAGCCCTGCTGCATCGATCTCTGCCTGATCCGTCGTCCACAGCGCTTCGTTGTCGCTGGCGCGCGATAGGCCGGCAATTGCATCGACATGCGCCAACAGCTCGGCCGCAGCCGCGAGCATCACCCTGACATCTTCGTCCAATGCGTGTTCGTGCAATTCTTCGGCTTCTTCAAGGATCATTTCGGAATAGCCGATAATCGCGTTGAGTGGTGTTCGCAAATCGTGGCGCAGTTTCGCCTCGATCTCGCGCCCTGCATGGTCCGGACAGTCGGCTTTGCCATGGATCAAGCTGTCGATGAGGCTGTTCAATTGCCGGGCAGCGGCGCCGACCCTCTCAAGATCTGGAGTGATGTGCACCAGACTATGGTTCTGCACCTGTTCTAGCAGCAGTTCCTGAAATCCCGAGATTGCCCGTGCCGGTCCAGCAAGCCGCTGCGCCAGATGGGCGGCTATTGCGTGGCGTTGGAACTCGTTGGCAGTCATGTCTCCAATCCGCCGACTCGGCGGCTCACGGATTTGCGGCAAGCAATTGTTCGATTTTCTGGACAAGCCTCGGCAGGTCCACCGGCTTGCTGTCGTAGTCATCGCAGCCGGCCTCAAGCGCCAATTCCCGATCGCTGGTCATAGCATGCGCAGAAAGCGCGATTATAGGGATCCCCGAGGTGGCCGGATCAGCCTTGATCCGCCGCGTCGCCTCCCATCCGTCCATCACGGGCAGGCTCATATCCATAAGGATCAGATCCGGTCTTTCCGAAATGGTTAGTTCCACGCCGGATTGTCCGTTTTCCGCAATAAGCACTTCGAACCCACGCCGCGACAACCGCCGCGAGAGCATGTCGCGATTCATTTCGTTGTCTTCCACCAGAAGGATTCTCGTCATCTTCGGCCTCTTCTAACGATGGGTCAACGAACTGAGATGCCGGGCCAACCTACTCGGCCGCGGAAATCTGGCGTTCGAGCGCCTTGACCAATTGAGACCTGCTGTTCGCGCCCTTGGTCACAACGGCAACCGCCCTATCGCGGAGCCATTCGAGCTCGTTCATCGACAGATCTTTCGAGGTAACTACGACCACCGGAATATTCTGCAGTTCGGGCGTCTGCTGCATCTCACTCAATGTCTGAAACCCGTCCATTTCGGGCATCAGCAGATCAAGCACCACCAGGCGCGGCAACAACCGTTTCATCAGGCCAAGTCCGCGCGCGCCGTCGCTTGCCTCGTGAACCCGCCAATCCTTCTTGATCAGGATACGCCGAAGGAAATCGCGGGAGGCTTGGTCGTCATCAATTACAAGCACATCGCGGTTGCCACCGCCGCAAGCCTCAATTGTTTGAATCAGCTTCTCGGTGTCGATCGGCTTCGTCAGGTATTCAACCGCCCCGAGTGAGAGGCCGAGTTCGCGATCTGCAAGTATCGTCGCAAGGATCACAGGAATCTCGCAAAGCTCCCTATCGTTCTTCAGAGATCGCAGCACTGACCAGCCGTCCTGATGCGGCATGATGATGTCGAGAATGATCGCCGCGGGGCGATGCGCTCGAGCAGCGGCTATTCCTTCCTCGCCGCTTGCTGCTTCGAACGATGCCAGTCCCGCCTCCGCCAAGGCCCTGGCGATGACGGTTCGGGCGGCTGGTTCATCATCTATGATCAGAACCGCCTTGTCTCGTGGCGGCAACGGCACAGCTTCGGAGGGGTGTTGCTCGCCAGATTCTTTTTTGAACTCGGCTGGAATCTCCATTGTGAAGGTCGAGCCTTTTCCGAGTTCGCTCTCGACCTTTACAACGCCTCCGATCATTCGGCTAAAACTCCGGGTTATGCTGAGGCCAAGCCCCGTTCCGCCATAGTTGCGAGTGGTGGATGCGTCCGCCTGCGTGAAAGCGTCGAAGAGCCGTTCCTGCTGCTCCGGCGTCATCCCGATCCCGGTGTCGGACACTTTGAATATCAGCCAATCGCCCTTTGGTCGTCTGTCGCGACGCACCGTGAGTGTTACACGACCCCCTTCGGTAAACTTGGCGGCGTTGCTGAGCAGGTTAAACAGGTTCTGACGCAACTTCGTCTGATCCGAATGCATTTTCCCGAGGTCGTCGTCGAGGTCCAGTACGAAACCGTTTCGGTTTTTCGCCATCAGAGGCGCGACTGTGGCCTGGACGTCGCGCATCAAATCGGCGACGACGAACGTTTCCAAGAAAATTTCCATCTTGTTCGCCTCGATCTTTGACAAGTCGAGGATGTCGTTGATGAGCGCCAGGAGATGGCGACCAGCCGCGGCGATCTTCTCCAGTTCCGGAACGAATTCCACCATGTGCTGGTCGCTCGCATCTTCGATCAGCATCTCGCTGTAGCCAATAATCGCGTTCAGCGGCGTACGCAGTTCGTGGCTGACGGATGCGACGAAGCGGCTCTTGGCTTCATTCGTCGATTCAGCACGGCTCTTGGCGCGCTCGAGTTCGTCTTGTCTCTGTTTCAATTCCGTGATGTCGGTGTAAACGGCGACCGCGCCGCCGTCAGGCGTTTTTCGCCTGCTTACGCGAACCCATCTGTCGCCGAACCGATCCTCACAGACGAAGCCCGCCGGGTCCTTGTGGATGTGTAACCGCTGGGCAATCCACTCCTCCGGCGACGCGCCCGCAAGGTCGACTTGCCCGCCCGCCAGGCGTTGCTCCAAGATTTCTTGAAAGCTTTGCCCAGGAAGAGAAGCTCGCGCATGGTCAGGGAAGAATTCGCAAAATTTGCTGTTGGCCAGGATGACCCTGTCCTGCGGATCGAATAGGACAAATCCGTCAGAAATTGCCTCAAGCGCCGCTGCGATCGTCCGTCTTTGCTGCTCCGCCTCGTCTTCCAGTCGTTTCTTTTCAATCGCGCCCGCGCGAAAAAGTCGAAGCGTCCGCGACATTGCGCCGAGTTCGTCGCCTCCCTCAATCGGTATTTCAATATCGTAGCGTCCTTGCGTCAGTTCGCCGATGACCCGGTTCAGCCGCCGTAACGGGCCAATGATCGAGCGAAGAACAAGGATTGTAAGAAGCGACCCAATCAACAGCACGATGATCACCAGAATGGCAGCGGTAGTCGCGGTTTTCTGGGCTAGCCTTACAGCCTCGTTGCGAGCAGCTTCTGCCTCGGCGCTCACTTCCTCGACAAGTTCGTTAAGGGCGGCATCGACATTCGTGCTGTGGGTTCGCGCCTCCGCCAGGAGAGCGTTTCCAATGATGCGGTTATCCTGAGTATAGCTGTCCGCCGCCTCTAGTGCCCTTTTGACATAGTCATCGATCTCGACACGGATTTCCCTCACTGCATCGGGGGATGATTTCGAAAGGCCGTCCAGTTGGTCCAGCAGTCGCTCACGCGCCTGCTCGGCATTCCGCTGGGAGTTCATTAGCAAGCTGACCGACAAATCGGTGAGCCAGTATCGCAATTCGCCGAAGGTCACGTGCGCCGCAGCCGCATTCGCCGCGAGATCGAACAATGCCTTAGTGTCTGCGGTGCGGTCGGCACTGCGATAAAGCGCCTGCGTGAGAAGGATGGAAGATACGATGAGACTAATGAGGCCGGCCGCTGTCAGTGCAGCTACGCGGGCCGCGATCGGCAGACTGGCAAGGCGACGTCCCAGGGATTTCGACGGCGCCGGTATGGCTTCCACCTCGTGGGGTGTCTGTTCCAGGACGCTCATTTGAACAAGACGATGCTGATTGCGCCCCCCAAATCGCCGGCTTTTCCGCCCTCCTTGGGATATCCAGTTATGTCGATCTCGCCCTTCGGCTCGCCGTGGCAGGAAAGGCACGACTCCGTATAGTATTCGGGCAGGAGCATTCGAAATGCCGGGCGTCCCTCCACCTCGGTCACATCCGTGTAGGCTTCGCCCTTTGCTTTCTTCGGATCTGAGAAGACGCTTACGATGATGCTGGCTTCCCAAGCGTCCGGAAGAGATTTGCGGTTGCGCACGAGTTGCTCGGGCGCTGTCACGCGCACCAGAGCTTCGTTGCCAACCTTGGCGGCGAATTTCTCATTCAACAGACGCGCGAAAACGGCCGGCACGAAGCCCTTGAACCCGATCCCAGCGCGGTTGATGTCATCTTGCTGCTCGTCCACCACCTCCCGCATAGCCCCAATCTGGGCCTCAAGCAGACGCCGGTCGCGATTGGTCAATTCGCCGGAAAACGGGTCCTGGCCGGTGTTTTTTGAGTAAACGGCGATGGCCTCGCTCGCGAACCGCTCGCTGTCGAGGTGCTTGTCGCCAAGTGCTGGATCGTTGATTAGTGTCTGATAGTTGGAGACAACGCTTCGCCCCGCGCGAAGCAATTCCGCAAGTCGGATTCCCATCGCGACATCTTCAGTATCTCCCGCTCCCATGGCAGCCGACGCGAGGAAAGCGCAACCGACAAGAGCAACGCCAATGCTTCTCCGCGTCAAGGTTGACAGGGCGAACATCTCTCCATCCCGTCGAAGGAAGCCAAACAAAAAGTATAGCACGACGCAGGCCGATAGCGTAGCGACAAATGCCCATGCGCAAGCGGTGAGAGAAGGAACGAAGCATCCGCCGCCGCTCCGAAGCGGCCCTGGCCCGCAAACCCGTTTTTGCCGAACGTCTCTTGACCACCCTGGGTGGAGCACCGAGAGGTTAGCGGTGGATTTGTCAAGCTTGCCGTTAAAATATAGCTTGCTAAAGCTATAAAATTAGCTTTGAAATATATATTCGTTGTGTTCGAGCGCAACCTCACGCACCGTAAACTTAGCATAGCAATTGTTTGTAGAAGAAGATGATGGTTCTGGCCTTATGTTGTCGGCCGGCACAACCTATGCATGTCATCTTGATCGCTTGATGAACCATCATCGCTGAAAGGAAACAGAACTATGTTACGAAAAACAATCAGCATTTCAACCCTCGCCGGCGCGGTTGCAGTCGCTGCCGCCGCGGTGCGCCCAGCCGGACGAGACCGATAAGTTCGGAATTGAGACGAGTCAGACGCTACGTAACCGGTCCTTCTCGCGGTGAATACCGCCAGTGCCGTTCCGTGCCGTGTGTTCGAGCCGATGATTAAGATGACTTCGATGTGGACGAGTTTTCATAATGGCACCATTGGCTACATTCGCGGATGGTTCCGCCTTCGCGCCGAGCGAAAAGCTATGTGGATGATAACGGACGGGTTGAGCCGGTCACCGGATGACATTCTTAACGACATTGGTATCTCGCGCGACGAAATCACGTGCGCTTTGTCAAAGCGTCCCAATCCGAGTTCCGGGTCGGGTCGGAATGCGGCCGGCCCATGATTTGTCCAGCCCACAGTATCTGCCATGTCGCATGCCAAGGTCTCATTGTCCCCGCGGCGGCGAGTCGAACCGACCCCGAGTGATCACGGCGCTGGCCGATCGGTTACCTGCTCGCAGATCGTGATTCAGTGGCTCGTCGCTCCACGACTGCGCAACAATGACAGCATTCACCCCCTGTGCGGACGTTGAAGCGCGATGTCAGGAAGGTCGTTACGGGTCAAGGCTTCCCTTCAATTTCTCCGACAGAAGGGCAGAGAAGGGTCGAAATCGGTATTTCGTTTTGGGTATCAAGCGTCAGATTTTCACCACTTGGTCCGCTGAACTGCGTTCCGGTCCGATCATCCCTTTTGTTTGATTTGTTTAGCATCCGCGGGCGGCTCGGGTGCGGCCTCCCAGCCGAACACGCTGCGGCCGCCGAGCTGATGCGACCGATCGAACTCTCCGGCGACGATTTCCTTCAGGCTCGGGCCGGTGACATAGCGTTCGACCTGCCGCGACTGCTCGTCCAGCCGCTTCAAGGCGCCGAGTTCTTCGTCGCGACCGAGCCTGGCCTTGTGGACGGCCGACTTCAGGACGCCGATCGTTTCGTCATAGACTTTCAGCGGCACGGGGAACGGATGCCTGTCCTTGCCGCCATGTGCCAGCGAGAAGCGGCCGGGATCGGAAAACCGGCATGGCGCGCCATGCAAAACCTCGGCGACCAGCGCCAGCGCCCGCACCGTGCGCGCACCGACGCCGGGTACCAGGAGAAGTTCGGAGAAATCGGCGGGGCCACGCTCGGCAGCCGCCGCCATGTTGCCATGAAGACGACGCATGATGACATCGGTTTCGCGAACGTCGTGGTGCGCCGGCATGACCAGGTGCGGCAGCATTGGCTGGTCGGGCTCCGGTGCGGCAGCCACGTCACGTTCGAGCGCGGCGAACTCCCTCAGAATGCGATCCGGTCCGAGGTCCTGCAGGAGATCCAACTGTCCCTTGCGCGAGGCATCGGCCCGGCGGTCCGTCAGGTTGACGATCTCGCCCTGGTTGGCGCCTTCGATGGCGGCATGCGGCTGGTCGACAAAACTCTTCAGGCCTTCGGACAGCCAGTGATAGCGGCGCGCCACCTTGCTGTCGCCGTTCATGCCCTGCTGTACCACGACCCAGTCGCCGTCATCGGTGACGATAAAGCCATGCAGATAAAGGTCGAAGCCGTCCTGGACGGCGGCGCTGTCAACCTTGGCGACAAGCCGGCTGGCCATCGCCAGGCCTGTTCCGTCGAAGCCGACGCGCTCGCCGATGGCGGCAAGCTCATGCGGGGTCTTGCGCGAATGCGCGCCGCGGCCGCCGCACACGTGAATACCGAGTTCGCCGGAAAGCGGAGCCAAACCACGTTTGAGGCCGCCGATGACGCTGGTCGTGATGCCGGAGGAATGCCAGTCCATTCCCATGACGGCGCCAAACGATTGAAACCAGAAGGGATGCGCCAGCCGGCGCAGCAGCTCTTCGCGACCGTAATGGTGAATGATCGCCTCGCACATGACGGCTCCAAGGCGCGTCATACGGTCGCCGAGCCATTTCGGCACGCGTCCGCCATGAAGTGGAAGGTCTGCGCTTCCCGATCGTTGTGCCAAATTTTTCTGCCTGTTCCGACCTATGCCTTGCGCTCAACAGATAGTATAGAAAGCGGCGTGAAGAAGCGATGATGCCGGTCCGTTTGGATTACAAACTGATCGCAATTCAATTCAGCTGGGCCACTCGGGTCCCATCGGCGGCGTTGCCGGTTACCGGTCGGCCGGATTTCCGACCGCCGGATCGCGCCGCCTTGAATATCTTCCCACACGCGGCAGATCGTCGCCAAATTCCACCCACGGCAGCTTCATGTCCCAGTAGGCATGAGCCTGCGGCGCAAAGTGCTCGGGGTGGTCGAAGAAGCCGATCGTCAGATAAAGTTCCTCGGGAAGCCCCTGGTCGAGGTAGGCTATGGATGTCCCGCAATCGGCGCAGAAGGTGCGGAGCACGCCTCGGGTCCTTGAGAATTTTTTTGGCGCGCCGGTGAGCAATCTGAATTGGGCCGGTCGATAGCCGACCCAGACGGTCAACGGGCTGCCTATCGCCTTGCGACAATCGTCATCGTGATCGGAGCAAATCCAGAACGGGTCACCATGCATCTCAGCACTTATCGAACCGCAAAAACAGGAGCCGGTCTCGATTCTGGTCATCGAACTATCGCTTCTGATCGAGGCGACCGTTGCGGCCGCAGGGTCCGCAGGGTGATCGAATAACGGTGCGCGGCAACCGGCGGGATGCTGTGCTCCCATTCGGTGCGCGCCAGGCCCCTCATCAGGTAAGCCGACCTTGGCTCGAGGGTGACGGTCACGCGAGCCCATCTCGTGCCGTTCTTCCGGCGGAGCCGAAAGCTGCATGGCGCAAGAAGAGAAACGCCGGCCACGGCATCGAACTGCGGCTTGTCGCGATGCCAGCCGATACCCGCGCCGGGCCGATACTCGTTGATCAAGACGTGCACGAAAGCATCGGCGGGCAGCCGCGCAAATGCCGCCACCTTGTCCCTGAGCGGCATCAGAAAAGCAGGGATCGGCGGCGCCTCGACCACCTTGCGTTGGTCAAAATCGTAGCGCAGGCCAAAACCGGCGACGCGCCGGTTTGCGAGATGGCCATGAAAGTCGTAAGGCTGGAAGGCGAGACTTTTGAGCTGCCGCACCAGTTCGGCCTCTTCCTCCGCCGTGATCAGCTCCGGCCGGTAGCAAAATCCTTCCGGCAGGTCGTCACGTGCGTGAAAGTCGGGCGCGAGAAAGTCAGGCGCGCGAAACAGGTCGCCTTGGCCAGCGGATTGCGGCTGCCTGGTTTTGAGCGATGGCATCAACCCTAATTGGTGAAGCCGGCCCGTGGCGGCAAGGCCTTGGGGCCCGCCGGATCATTGCCTCCACATGCGCGAGATGGAACCCGGATTGCCGGGGCGGGTTATTGCCCAGGCGCGTCGAGTGTTGGGAAATGCCTTCAACTGTTATCCAAAGCATCAATTACGACCCGGCGACGAGGACCCTCTCCGTATGGTTTGTCCCAAGCGGAAATCGCTACGATTTCAACGACGTGCCGCCGCAAACTTATGCGGCATTCCGCAAGGCCTGGTCAAAAGGCCGGTTTTTCAACGCCTTCATTCGCGACCGGTATTAGCTACCATCTGGTCGAACAGAGCCCGTCGGGATGAGATCTTTTGCCCTTGTCGCGCGTAATGCATCCGGGAGAATCCGGTCGGTCGGCCGATCCCTCATTGCGCGGGCGGCGTTCCGGGTTGATCGCCGCCCGTGGTCGTCTTCGGCGTCGGGTCCTTGTCGACTTCGGGATTTTGATCGACGGTGTTGGTGTTGCTCTGGGTCGGCTCAGTGCTGCTGGTGCTGCCCTGTGTCGGCTCGGCCTCGTTGCTGCAACCCGCCAGAGCCAGAGTCGCCACCAGCGCCGACAAAAACGACAGTCTCCTCATGGATAATCCCGTCATGGCCAACCGCTCCCTTGCTGCTCGACAACGACGGGTGGTGAATTTGGTTGCAGCGGAATGGCTTGTCTGCTGGCCCAGGACCCTTCTGATCATCGCAGAGCAGGCGCCAAAGGAACAAATCTCGGCGCCGCCACGTTGCATTTCCTGTGCAACGCTTGTGACAGTGAGGCTATCGTCTTGGCGCCGAGAGCAAATTGGAAGGGTTTTCTGAAAATCGGAGAACTCAGCTGCCCGGTGGCGCTCTATACGGCTGCCTCAACCTCCGAGCGGATCGCCTTCCACACGATAAACCGCGCCACCGGTCATAGGGTGCATCGCGCCTTCGTCGACAGCGATAGCGGCAAGCCGGTCGAGAAGGACGACCAGGTCAAAGGCTATGAGATCGGCTCGGGTGAGTACGTCGTGCTCGAACCCGATGAGGTCGCAGCCGCTGTTCCCGAGAGCGACAAGACGCTGTCGGTCTCGGCCTTCATCGGCTGTTCCGATGTCGACGACGTGTATTTCGACAAGCCTTATTACCTGGCCCCGTCGGACAAACACGCGGAGGAAGCGTTTGGGCTGATCCGCGAAGGCATGCGCAGGAAGAAAGTCGCCGCCATCGCCCAGACCGTCCTGTTTCGGCGCGTCCGGACCCTGCTCGTCCGCGCCTATGACGAAGGCCTGGTCGCAACGACGCTGAATTTCGATTACGAGGTGCGCTCGGCGGAGGAGGCTTTCGACAACATCCCCGACTTGAAGATCGAGGGCGAGATGCTCGAACTGGCCGAACACATCATCAAGACCAAGAAAGGCAAATTCGATCCGACCAAATTCGACGACCGTTATGAGGCGGCGCTGGCCGAGCTTGTGAAGGCAAAGCTCGAGGGCAAGAAGATCGCCGTTCCGAAGCCGGCCAAGCG
Source organism: Mesorhizobium sp. WSM4810 (assembly GCF_055811235.1). NCBI lineage: Bacteria > Pseudomonadati > Pseudomonadota > Alphaproteobacteria > Hyphomicrobiales > Phyllobacteriaceae > Mesorhizobium > Mesorhizobium sp. WSM4810. Next base: position 157,725 of record NZ_JBVVQV010000015.1, read on the forward strand.
GGAGAGGGTCGTCGACCTTATGGATGCGCTGCGCCAGAGTGCCGGCGTTGGCGGGAAGCAGCCCTCGACAAGAAAGCCCGCGGCAAAGTCAAAGCCAGCGCGCCATGCCAAGGCGAAGCAGACAGCGCCGCGTCGGAAGGCCGGCTGACCGATGGCGCTCGAGACCTACCGCAAGAAGCGCAATTTTTCCGTTACCCCGGAGCCGCAGGGCCGCAGGGCGCCGAGGACCGGCAACAGCTTCGTCATACAGAAGCACGATGCCACCCGGCTCCATTATGATTTTCGTCTCGAAATGGACGGCGTCCTGAAGAGCTGGGCCGTCACAAAAGGGCCGAGCCTGATCCCCGGCGAGAAGCGTCTTGCCGTCCACGTCGAGGACCATCCTCTGGAATATGGCGACTTCGAAGGCACAATCCCGAAGGGCGAGTATGGCGGCGGCACCGTCCTCCTTTGGGACAGAGGCACTTGGGCGCCGATCGGCGACGCGCATCGCGGCTATGCGAAAGGCCATCTCGACTTCGAACTTCACGGCGAGAAGCTTGGCGGCCGCTGGCATCTTGTGCGGATGGCCGGAAAGCCCCGGGAGAAGCGCGAGAACTGGCTGCTGATCAAAGGCGACGATGACGCCGCGCGCACCGAACGTGATCCCGACATTCTGGACGAGCGGCCGGAATCCGTCGCGACCGGCCGCAAGATAGAGGACGTCGCCGGCGAAGAGCCCGGCTGGTCGTCTAAGACAGGGCGCATTCGCAGGCGCCGCGGCGGCAGCACCAGGCCAGCTCCAGCGGAAGAGGCCCCCGCCACTATCAGCGTTCCCGAACCGTCAAAGATCAAGGGCGCCAAGAAGGCGGCGCTTCCCGATTTCGTCGAACCGACGCTGGCGACCCTGGTCTCGTCAGCGCCGTCGGGCGAGCGCTGGCTGCACGAGATCAAATTCGACGGCTACCGGCTGCAGGCCAGGATCGAAGCCGGCCGCGTCAAACTGTTGACGCGGAGCGGTCTCGACTGGACGAAGAAATTCGGCAAGGCGGTCGTTTCGGCGCTGGCCGATATCCCTGTCGGGACGGCGCTGATCGACGGTGAACTCGTGGTCGAGACGTCAGCCGGCGCATCGGATTTTTCCGCGCTGCAAGCCGATCTCAGCGAGGGCCGCAGTGATCGCTTTCACTTCTACGTCTTCGACCTGCTTCATCTCGACGGCTACGATCTGCGCGACGTTGCGTTAATCAAGCGCAAGGAATTGCTGGAAAAAATCATCGGCAGTAACAGCGGCATCATCAGCTACAGCGGCCATTTTGAGGAGGATGGCGCCCTGGTGCTGCGACATGCCTGTCGGCTGAGCCTGGAAGGCATTGTCTCCAAGCTTCGCGATGCGCCCTACCGCGCCGGCCGCAGCAAGAACTGGGTGAAGTCGAAATGCTCGGCGCGGCAGGAATTTGTCGTGGCCGGCTATGTCCCCTCGACAACGTCGCGCAAGGCGATCGGTTCGCTTGTCTTGGGTGTCTATGACCACGGCAAGCTGCATCATGTCGGGCGCGTCGGCACCGGCTACACGGCAGCGGTCGCCGAGAGCCTGTTCAAGAAGCTCGAGCGGTTACGCATTCCGTCAAGCCCGTTCGAAAAACGGCTGAGCGCCGACGAGGCTCGGCAAGTCCGCTATGTCAGGCCGGACCTCGTCGCCGAAGTCGAGTTCCGGGCGTGGACCGCCGACGGCCATCTGCGCCACGCCTCGTTCCGCGGGTTGCGCGAAGACAAGCCGGCGAAAGAAATCACGCGCGAGACGCCGAAGACGAGCAAGGAGGTGGCCAAACCTCAGCGCCGGACCGTCAAGCTCACCCATCCCGACCGTCTTTACTGGCCGGACGAGGGCGTGACCAAGGAAGGCCTCGCCGACTATTATGCCGAGGTCTGGCGTTATGTGTCGCCCTACATCGTCGGCCGCGCGCTGGCGCTGGTGCGCTGTCCCAACGGGATTTCGGGCGAGCAATTCTTCCAGAAGCATGCCTGGAAGGGGCTGAACCCCAACATCGTACTGGTCCACGACCCCAAGGATCCGCCCGACGAGCGGCTGATCAGCATCAATGATCTCGACGGGCTGATCGGTCTCGTCCAGTCGGCGTCGCTGGAGATCCACCCCTGGGGCTCGACGGTGAGCGATTGGGAGCGTCCGGACACGATCATCATGGATCTCGACCCCGGCGAAGGCGTGAGCTGGGAGGCGGTGATCGAAGCCGCCGTCGAGACCCGCGACCGGCTGAAGGATGCGGGGCTTGTCCCCTTCATCAAGACCTCCGGCGGCAAGGGTCTGCACGTCGTGGCGCCATTGAAGCCGAAAGCCGAATGGCCAGCTGTAAAAGCCTTCACCAAGGCGATTGCCGACTCCATGGCCGCCGACAATCCCAACCGCTACGTCTCGACCATCACAAAATCGAAACGGCGCGGGAAAATCCTTGTCGACTATCTGCGCAACCAGCGCGGCGCGACCGCAGTCGCACCCTATTCGACAAGAGCACGGCCGGGTGCGGCGGTGTCGATGCCGCTTGCCTGGGACGAGCTCGGCCCCGGCATCGGACCGGCCTATTTTACCGTCGAGAACACGCCGACCCGGCTTGCCTCGCTGTCGTCGGACCCCTGGCAGGATTTCCGCGCGGCCGCGGCGCCAATCGAAGACCGTGCAAACCGGCGCAAGAAAGCGGCTTGAGGACGGCACTACGAAGTGCATGCATCGGAATAATCAGGCGACCTGCTCGAACGTGCATTGCTCCGGAGCCTTGTCCGGCCGCCAGCGCAGGAACTTGGTGCCGTGCCGGAAACGGTCGCCGGTGACGTGATCGAAGCGTACCTCGACCACCAGCTCGGGCCGCACCGGCTCCCATTCGCCGCTGCGCTCGGTGCTCCAGCGGCTCGGCCCGCCCGGCGCCTTTCCGGTAAAGCCCGGTGGCTCGCGCATGGCTTCGAGCTTGCGGGTAAGCTCGGCCCTGTCCTCCTTGGCAATCGTCGAGGTGAAACCGACGTGGTCGAGCTTGCCGGCCTCGTTGTACAGACCCAGCAGCAATGATCCGACCTGACGACTGCTGCTGAGATAGCGAAAGCCGCCGACCACACAATCGGCCGACCGCAGCCGCTTCACCTTCACCATCGCGCGCACCCCCGGTTGGTACGGACCGTCCAGCCGCTTGGCGACGACGCCGTCTGTCGCCCCATGTCCGGCATCCCCTAGCCAGGAGCGGGCTTCCTTCACATCGCGCGTGCAGTGCGAAAGCACGATGTTCCTGCGGTTTGCCGAAGCGACGAAAGCCTCAAGGATCGCTCGCCGTTTTTTCAGGGTCCGCGCCAACCAGACGGTTCCGTGCTGATCGCAGAGCATGTCGAACAGGACGATGCTAGCCGGGGTTTCGGCGGACAGCTTGCGGATCCTGCTCTCGGCCGGATGAAGCCGCATCTGGAGCGCGTCGAACGAAAACTTGCCGTCGACCGATATGACGATTTCCCCGTCGACGACAAAACGGCGCGACGGCAGTTCCTTCAATGTCGCGACGAGTTCGGGAAAATAGCGTCCGAGCGGCTTGCCTGACTTTGCGCGCAACTCGACCGCATCATCCTGCCGAAATGCCAGGCAGCGAAAACCATCCCATTTGCGTTCATACTGCCATCCCTCTCCTTCGGGAATCGCATCGGCCGCCTTTGCCTCCATCGGAGGCGTATCGAGCGGCAGGAGGAAATCGCTGGATCGGCGGGTGCTGTCGAAAGCAGGATCGCGGGGTATGACCTTCATTGTGCTGCCTTTGTCCCCCAGCCCAGCCTGCTCCCAGGCGTTTATTTCCGCTTTCCGGGCTCCGAGCCGATGCTCTTGCGCAGCGCATCCATGATGTTGATCACGTTGCTGGCCGGTTGCTCGGCCTTGGCCTTCGCCTTGGCCGGGCCCTTCTTGCCCTTCTTCTTCGAGGCAATGATCTCCAGCAGCCGCGCCTGGACGGGATCTCCGGTCATGGCGGGATCCCACTGCCTGGTTCGCTCATCGATAAGGGTCGAGACCATATCCATCAGTTTCGGGTCGGGTTTGACGTCATCGATCTTGCCGAAATAATTCTCGGGATCGCGAACCTCTTCGCCATAGCGCAGTGTCCACAGCACAATGCCCTTGCCTCGTGGTTCAAGCATGACGGCGCGCTCGCGGCGGTACATGACCAGCCGCGATATTCCGACTGTCCCTGTCGATTGCATCGCGTCGCGAATGACCGAGAATGCCTCCTCCCCAACCGGGTCGTCAGGGGTGAGATAGTGCGGTTTGTCGTACCAGATCCAGCCGATGCTGTCGGCATCGACAAACATGTCGATGTCGATGGTACGCGTGCTCTCGAGCGCAACTGCGTCGATCTCGTCGTCCTCGAGCAGGACGTATTCGTCCTCGCCGCGCTGGTAGCCCTTGACCTCGTCGTCTTCAGCAACGGGCTTGCCGCTGACGGCATCGACATATTGGCTGACCACCCGATGCCCGCTCTTGCGATTGAGCGTATGGAACCGGACCTTCTCGCTCTCGGTGGTAGCGGGCGTCATCGCCACCGGGCAGGTCACCAGCGAAAGCTTCAGATAGCCTTTCCAGAAAGGTCGTGGCGCCATCGAGCATCCCTGACAGGAAGGAGCAAAACAGTCGAACGCAGCAGGGCGATCGATTGTTCCAGCAGCGTTTTTTTCGCGCGCCAAGGCCACGGCATTAGCCCATTGCCTGAGACGCCCTCCGGGCCAGCAGCAGAACCGGGGCCAATCGCATGGTTCGGCAAATTTTTACCAAGGTGAGACGAAACAATTGCCTCCTATCGTCGTTTCGCCAGTAAGGAATTTTGGTCGAGGAGCGCGACCGGCCGGGGTGTTTTCGACAATCCGGGCCTGAGCAGCGCGATGCCAGGGTCAAAAGGGTGAAGACCATGCGCTTTGACGCCTTGGGATTCAAAGATCGAACGGATGCGGGGCGCCAGCTTGCCGCCGCTTTGGTCAGGTTCGCGGCAACCGATCCACTGGTGCTGGCGCTGCCGCGCGGCGGCGTGCCGGTTGGCTTCGAAGTGGCGAAGGCACTCCGTGCTCGGCTCGACGTGCTGCTTGTGCGCAAGATCGGCGCGCCGGGCCATTCCGAATATGGCATCGGCGCGGTCATCGACGGGGAAAATCCGCAGCTCGTCCTCAACGAGGAGGCGATGGCTTTGGTCCGGCCGTCAGACGAATACGTCGAAGCAGAGAAGCGGCGGCAACTGCTCGAAATCGAACGTCGCAGAAACCTCTATCTCGGAAGCCGGCCTGCGGCTTCGGTCCTGGGCCGGACCGTCATCGTCGTCGATGACGGCATTGCGACTGGAGGCACGGTCAGAGTGGCGCTCAAGGCGCTAAGGAAGGATCGCGCCGCGCATGTCGTGTTGGCCGTCCCGGTCGCACCTCGGGACACGCTGGACCTGATCAAAGCCGATGCGGACGAAGTGGTCTGTCTCGCCACGCCTGAGCCGTTTGTTGCGGTGAGCCGGTATTATGAGGATTTTGAACAGACCACGGACGCGGAAGTGATCCGGCTGCTGCGTGAGGCAGAGCAGTTTGAGAGCAGGTCGTCGACGCGATCTGTCGAAGGAGCACGCCATGGCTAGCAAGGACCGACAACCGATGGCGATCGTCGAGCGCGGCGATATTTCTGCGCGAACTCAAAATGACCAAATCGCGCCATCCGATAGAACCGCTCTTCAGTGGCGAATAGGCCTGGCCTGAGCCAAACGGCCTTGCGCTAGCAGCCGACCTGAAGCGCGGCCCCGGTCAGGGCCGCGACACCGCGCGCCAGCGGCGGTTGAGCCGTCAATCGCGCAAACGATTGGCAGCGTGATCCTGGCGCTGCTCAGTCGCGATCTGCCTGGAATCCAGACCGCGTTGCTTCGTGTGCTGGGCCTTGTCGCGGTTGGACAGGACTTTGTTTTCCTCGAGCTTGTCCTTTGGGGTGGTGGTCATGGCGCCTGCACCGGAACCCTTTCCCCGCGCACCCGCTCCGATGTGCTTCTTGCTACCTTTTGCCATCGGCTTGCTCCAATTCTTAGTCGTCGGGACGGTTCTTGTGATGAACGCTCTCCTGATTTTCTCCGCGAAGGATGTTGCGATCGTCAGGGTCAACGAGGTCGGGTGTCTTGGACCTGATTTCCGACCCCTTGCGCCGCGCTTCACGTTCCGCTGCTGATCGCTTCAGGTCAGCCTCTGCGTCGAAATCCTTGCCGGCGCCCTTCGTGTTCTCCCGCTTTTCAATGATGCGCAATTGCTGCTCATGGGTTCTGCGTCCAGCCATTGGTTTCCTCCAAGGTGCCTTGCGTTCGATTTTTTGAGGCCCAGATCGCTGGCGGAACCGTCCACTTCCGGTGATTGCAGTTGGCCACAGTCCTTGCCGAAGCGGACCAATCGTGCGCCACCACGATCTGAGCCTGTCCTTATGGCGATAATGGCAGGGCGGCGGGATCGTTCCGAGATGGCGGCCGAATAAACCGTCTATTCGCTCATCTGCTCCGGGCTGCTATCCGCATTTGCCATGATCCGTCAGTCTTTCTCCCCGCGGTGTTCCGATGGAACATCAGAGCATCTCCGTCGTTCGGCGACTGATCGCCTATGTCCACGTCTGACGCCCCGCCGCAGCGAGCGCGTAAAGCTGCAAGAGAATGGACCGCACGATCAAGGACGCCACGGTCAAACGCTTCTACTACGAGAGCCACGATCAGCTCAGGTACCACCTCGCCGACTTCGTTGCCGCCTACAACTTCGCTCGCAGGCTCAAGACCGTCAAGCGCGATCCAACGGACTCGCGAGCAGGTTACGCCGCCCTGCGCCGAACTGGAACTCGGTCGGGCTTGAGCAGCTCGTATCGATCAAGGGATCAAAAACCCGCACATCTGGCGAAGTCCTGGATGATTTCGGCACATTCTTTCGAGCGCACGATGCGATGAAGGGCTGATCGGAACTTTGCTTCCGCATTCTTGGCAGCCGAGGTTGGTTGGAACATGTCGCCCCGAGTCGAACGCATTCACAGCGATGAGCGTCTCCCGGCCGAGGTCGACGTCGTCATCGTTGGCGGCGGCATCCTCGGCTCTGCGGCCGCCTATTTCCTGGCGAAGCGTGGCCTCTCTGTGGCTCTGCTCGAGAAGGGCCACGTCGCGTGTGAACAATCGAGCCGAAACTGGGGTTGGTGCCGCCAGCAGAACCGCGATCGGCGCGAACTGCCGCTCTCGGTGATCTCCATGCGACTGTGGGACGAGCTGACGCGCGATATCAATCGGGACCTTGGATTTCGACGCTGCGGTCTCGTCTATGCCACTCACGACGAGGCTGTGCTCGCCGGCTGGGAAAGGTGGCGCGAGGTCGCCAGGGAGTACGAGGTCGACACCCGCATGCTGAGCCGGGCGGAGGTGGCCGAGCGCGTCCCCGAAGCGCGCGACAAATGGGTCGGCGGGACCTATTCGGACCGGGATGGTAAGGCCGAACCTGCGCTCGCCGCGCCGGCTATCGCCGATGGGGCCAGAGCTCTGGGCGCCACCATCCACCAGGAATGCGCCGCGCGGGCGCTCGACTTGGCCAATGGCAAGATTGCGGGCGTGCACACGGAGAAGGGCTACATCAGAACCAGCGCGGTGCTGTGCGCCGCTGGCGCCTGGTCCTCGCGCTTCCTTAGGCCGCTCGGGATCAGTTTCCCCCAAGCGAGCATCCGGCAGACCGCGCTGCGTTCCACCCCGACAATCAACATAGGCGAGGCGGTCTCCACACCCTACTGCACGATCACGCGCCGACTGGACGGCAGCTATACGCTTGCGATCAGCGGCAAGGCGAACCTCGAAATCACGCCCCAGGCTATCCGGTATAGCCGGGAATTCATGCCGCAATTCTTGCGTCGCCTGAAGAACGTCAGGCTCGGCATCGGCCAATCGTTCCTTTCGGGGCCGGATTCAATGCCGGCGCTGCTGACCAGCGACGATCGGATCTTCGAACAGAATCGGGTGCTGGATCCTCCACCCTTAAAATGGCTGGTAAGCCAAGTGGTGGAGAGTGTCCGGAAGACCTTCCCCCAACTCGGCGATATAGAGATCGATAGTGCCTGGGGCGGCTTCGTCGATTGCACGCCGGACGCAGTGCCTGTGGTGTCGCAGGTGGACGGGGTGAAAGGCCTCGTCCTCGCGGCGGGCTGCTCGGGCCACGGCTTCGGTTTGGGCCCGGGGCTTGGCTATCTGGCCGCAGAGCTTGTCGTAAACGACACGCCTTGCGTCGATCCTTCACCGTTCCGCCTGTCGCGTCTGGTCGACGGCTCGAAGCTGGACATCGCCGCTATCTGAAGATCAGCCGGAAGTCAGGCCTGACGCGCACCAAGCGAAGTCAAAGTGTCAGCAGACGGGTGAGCGGAATCCCCACGTTCCCTCGCAGTCAAGTCTCCGGGTGCATGAGCGCAACGTGGTAGGAGTTGCACCAGAATCCGCTCGGGCGAGCGCCGCGCTCATCGCGCTCGTCTTTGGCGCAGTTGGAACCGTCGCAGGAGTTCATTCTAGCGTTTTCTGCTTCTGCCGGTAAGGCGAATTGCTCGGCCCATACGCCGCGCCAGCGGCCGGGATGTTTGCCGCAACCTACACACGTGGCAGCGCAAACTTCAACGCCGTGGCCCTGCACTACGGCGTCATGCGGGAGACCGGTTTCTACGGCGCTGGGGTGTCGGCGACAACGTCTTAACCAACCTGTGGGTGGTCGCCCCCTGCGCGGGGCACGCACGGCTTTATCTCACCCAGCTCTTCCACAGGCGGAGCGGCCCCGCACCTCGTGCACGCCGGAGGCGTCAATCTCGGCGCCGCTTCTTATAAGCGCCCTCGCCCTGCTTCTCCCGGTTGTCCTTGGCCTGGGGCGGTCATTGGCCCGGGACAACACACTGGAGGCAACCATGCCCAACACCGCCGAGATCCTTGTCGACACATTTTCGACGGCCGTGCGTTACAGGATTCCGCTCAAGCTTCTGGTGATCAAGAACAACATGCTCAACCAGATCGCCTGGGAGCAGATGATGTTCCTTGGCAACCCGCAATTTGCCTGCGAACTCCAGCCGATCGATTTCGCCCTGGCCGCGGAGGCTATGGGGGGCATCGGCTACAGCGTCACCCGGCCTGAAGACGTCGATGGGGTTCTTGATGCCGCGTTTGCCGCGGAAGGCCCGGTGATCATAGAGGCGGTCGTCGACGCGTACGAACCTATGCTGCCGCCGCGCATGCCGGACGAATATCGCAAGAACATGCTCACAGCCCTGCGGGAAACGCCGGGCCGCAAGGAGATCGAAGCAAACCTCGCTAGGGAGCCGCTGAAGACGATGATGGGCTGAGCTCCCTGGCCGGTCAGTCCTTGGTGTAGGCGCCTGGCTGGCGGCCGCTCTTCGGAGCCTTGGCGTCCTTGGAGCGCTCGGCGATCGACGGACCGGCGCCGGATGTCTTTTCGGTCGCTGCGCTGGGCGTGGACCGCCTGGGCGGGTCCTGCCCTTCGGATTGATGGGTTTTGTCCTCCACCTCGTCCCTTGACCGGGTCAGGCCCATGCCGCCGACAGGCTTCTTGTTGCCGGCTGCCTCCTGCGAGAATTGATCCGACGCGTCGGCATCTTTCTTGGGAGGGTACTTGGTCGCGCCATGTTCGTAACGGGTCTCGTTTTTGTTCATAGCATTTCTCCGGTTTCACGGATTGTGGCTAAACGCTCCTGCTGCGGTACCGCCGCCAGCGCTCCCGACGGCGGCATATTCAGTGCGTGCAGCGCCCGGCCGGCGCGGCTGCCGATATTCGGCACGCTCAGGCGTCCTCAGTCAGGCATCCTGCCATGGCGTGTGCAGGATATCGGCGCCCGGCTGCTCGTCGAACAGAACCGCGCAGCCGCGCGCCCACGCCACCGGCGACAGTGCGTTGGCCACGATTTCGTCCGGCGAGATGAAATCACCGGTCAGCACCCGCAACTCTTCGACGGCTTTGGCCATCGACACCAATCGCCCTGCGGCGCGGTCGGTGGTGCAGGCGTCGATGACGGAAACGAGATCGATCATTTGGAACTGGCCCATCATAGGCCTCCGCAAACAGCATCCCTTCGCAGCTATGAACGTCGCAACGATCTACAATGTTCCCGGCCGGCCGAACGCATCGGCACTAAGCCTGGTCTATCGCGTCCTTGAGCTTGCTCAGGAATGCCACCAGAGCATCCTCCGGCCGATCGGCCTCGTCGGTCAGCATGTCGATACCCCAGCGTCCGAGGACCGCTTCCTGGACGACGCTCGGTTGCGGCATGAAGACGAACGATTTCGGACGATTCCTTTCATAACCGGACCGACGCCAGGTTTCCCAAAGCCGATACAGCAACAGACGGATGTTCATGTCGGACATGCTGTAGCCGATGAACAGGACAGTGCGCCCGAGTGCGTCGGCGCGAAACTTCACATCCAACGGCGACTCGAACGACAGCCGCTCGAAATAGTCGGACTCCGCCAGGACGAGAGACGCGTCGTCGTCGAAATCGCCGTGGTATTTGATGATCTGGGTAACCTCGCCGTTCACCTTGGGGATATCCTTGGCATTGGCCACTTTCACGAACGCGCGGTCGTGGACTTCGAACGCAACCTCAAGGTTTCGATCATAGTTGGTTGTGTAGATGATCGGGAAATCGAGTGACACGATCAGCTTGTGGATCGCCGATCCCTTGACTTTTTCCCGCGAGACGCTCCATTCGCGATCCATCCAACTGCGCAAGGGGCCGAGACTGCCATGCTTTAGCCGGTAATATTCGGCAAGAGCCTGGTAACTGGACTCTGGCCTGTCGACCACGTCTCGATCGAGGCCGAGTTCATCCACCATATGCTCGATGAGCGTCTCCCAGGATGGCAGGCCGACGCTCATCGACACACCCGCCCCAACGAACAAGATCGCTCGTCGCTCTTTCACGGATTGAGCCAGTTGCTCAAGTGCAGACGGCATGGCCAACTCACCAGGCAATGATCCAAACACAACTGCGAAAGCCGCCCTCTGTTCCGCAGAAGCCGGATCAGCGCCAAGTCTGTTCAGAAACCGGGTCTGTTCGGAAAATCGGGTGTGTTCAGCAAATGCGGCGCAGACTGGAACCGCTGAGCCAGATCGAAGTTTGGTGTCAGGGGAGAGACCATGATGGCCGTCCGACGAGATCAGACCAAAGCGAGAGGCGATATTCAGGCCGGGGCGACACAGGACAAGACCCCGGGGTTCGACCCTGCCGCGGCACCTGAAAAGACCGACGCCGAAGCGGCCGGTATGCCAAATCCTGTCGCCGAGGCTCGTCCACGGCGACAGCCTGAGTTCACGAATGAAGCAAGCTTCGGCGATGCGATGCGGCCGGCAGCAAGCGAGCCTGGTCTTCAGCCTGGCAAGAACTGGCCGGTGCTGGTGATTGCCGCAGTCGTTCTCGTAGCGGCCGCGGCCTTCGTGCTGGCAGCCATGCTGCGCTAGCGAGATAGGTTTCGAGAGCTTATCGGCCCCCGGACATGAAACGGGCACAGATATACGTGAGCCATCCCCCGTAACTTCCGTAAGGATCTGGCCGCGCCGCCATGTCACGCCCAAAAGCATAGTTCAGTTCGGTGAGGCCGTGATGAACCTGGCCGATCTGCCGAAGATCGAGCCGATGATGCCGCATGACGACAGGTAGATGCCGGACAGCGCCGAGACCATCACGTCGATGGCACCCAAGTAAATCGACTCACCAATTCACAAGCCACTCATGATCATTTTCCCGACTGCCAAAAGGCTCGGGTAATAGCCGCTGTACTTGGGCAGGCTGCCGGGCATGTCCAGCACACGACGGTGATAGAATATATCCATCCGAACCGGCGGCAGCCGGGCCCCGGGCTCGAAATTGCTGGCCGGGATGAACATCGTCTTGAACGGCCCAAAGCCCGCAACCTCCACAACCGGCTTGCCGCAGGTCCGGCAGGCCCCGCGATTGAAGTTCGGCGGCGGACGGTATTTCTTGAATGAAATATTGCCGGCGTTTTTCAGCACGACACCCTTGGCGCGAACGGCAGCCACGTCCGCAAACGGTTTGCCGTTGAACGCCTGGCAAATCAGGCAGTGGCACCGGAATCTACCCTTCGGGGCAGTACGCACCTCGAACGAGCAAGCGCCGCATTCGCAGGAGCCGTGCAGTGGCAACAATGGGTCGGTCGTCATGTGCTGATGCTCCTGAACTCGATTTGATGACGGCATGCTGGTCACCGGAGCATCATGTTGAAGATGGTATCGATTGGCTGTCTGAAGGGCGCGCGCAGAAGGTTGGAGAGGTTCCAACGGCCCCGCTCATAAATCCCTTTGATTTTTGCGATTGCGTTCATGGTCCACTCCGATGTAGACAGAAGAAACTTACGCCCTGATGTAGCCCCTTAAGTAGCCAGTGTCAACAATGTATTCACAAGAAACTTTGAGGTACCATGCAGGACGCACCCAGCCGCCCCTATCACCACGGTGATCTCCGCCGTGCGGTTATCGAGACGGCGTTGGATATGCTTCGGGAGGAGAAGGGCTGGCAGTTCACCCTGCGGGAAGTCGCCCGCCGGGCTGGCGTAAGCCACGCGGCACCCTACAAGCACTTTTCCGATAAGGCCGCGCTGCTTGCGGAGATCGCTATGATTGGGTTCGACCGGCTGCGCGAGTCCCTATCGGCAGCGAAGTCTGAAGCGCCGAAAACTCTGCGCGACGAAATTACTCCGATAGCTCGAGCCTACGTCGCGTTCGGAACGGACAATCCGGCTCTCTACCGCCTGATGTTTAGCGCGGAGGAGGGAAAAGCGGTGGGAATGCATCTCAATGAGCGGGCGCTGGCGGTATTCGACGTTCTCGTCGAAATCCTCCGGCGGGGCCAGGCTGCGGGGAGCATTCGCAAGCGGCCTATAGAAGGTCAGGCGGCAGCCGGCTGGGGGCTCATCCACGGCATGACCATGCTTGCGATCGATGGACTCCTGGTGCCCGAGAAGGTGGGATCGGCCCCCTTGGATGCGGCCTTGAGCACACTGTTGGAGGGGCTGGGAAACCCAGCACCACAACAATAGCTGGTGCCATCCCGCTCGCCCCGCCTACCGTATATCTGTGCCCTTTAATGTTCAGGGCCTTATTCGTAGCCGAGGGCCAGGTCATTGTGAACATCTGTCGCAGCGATCGCAGCCTGGCCGAAGGCGACTGCGATCTGGTTCAGAGCCTTGACCAGGTCGCCGATGGCATACACCCCCTCGACCGAAGTCCGCTGATGCTTGTCGACGATGACATAGCCCTCGTCGCAGCATTTGACGCCCATTGCCAGCGCAAGGTCGGAACGCACCTGGCATCCCATCGCCGGATAGATGACGTCGAAATGGCGCACCTCGCCGTCCTTGAGGATGGCCTGGTAGCCGCTGTCGGTGGGAACAAACTTTTTGAATGCGTCGCAAATAGCAATGTTCTCTTCCGTGGCCACGCGTCGTGTGCTGGCGGAAAAATCTGGAAGATAGCGTGCGATCATTGTGACGTGCTGCGTATACTGCTTGAGGAACAAGGCCTCTCGCAGCACCTGCGCCTCGTGACCGATGACCGCGACCTGACGATCTATGACTTCGTAGCCGTCACAAACCGGGCAAAGGCGTACGCTGCCTTTGGCGATGGCCTCGCGCAGACGCGGAATTGCAGGCACGACATCGACGATACCTGTCGCCAGGAATACCTTTCGGGCGACGATCCGCCCGCCGTTGGTTTCGGCGCCGAACCCGCCTACGGTCGGCTCGACCGATGACGCGTGATCCTGGATCAGTGTCGCTCCGAACTTGGCGGCCTGGGAACGAAGCCGCTGCAGAAGATCGGGGCCGCTGATCCCTTCCGGAAATCCCGGACAGTTGCGGCTTTCCGCAATCAGCCTCGCGCGCGGTTCACCCGCGTCGACCACGACGACCCGATGACGGAACCTGGCGAGATAGATAGCCGCCGCCAGCCCCGCAGGTCCACCGCCAACGATGAGAACATCCGCTTCAGTCGCGGACGAGGCTGAATGTCGGCGTTTGCGCGCGGGTTGATCCATCCGCGCCGAACGCATTCATGGGAAAGATGTTCCAGCGCCGAAATCGAAGCCACGACATCTGTCGCGGCAAGGCGTTACCACTCGATCGTCGGCCGCGCGATCATCAGCCAGAAAATCCCGAGGACGGCAGCAAAGGCGGGAAAGCCGAAGGCGAACCACAGCCGGAAAAGCCTGGTATACCGGGCCGGCAGCGGGGCCCCCGTTTTGGCGGCTTCGGACGCCAGATTGCGCATTTCCCTCTGCATCCATACCACCGGCAGCCAGAACACACCGGTGACGATATAGAGCGCGATGGACAGCACGATCCAGCCTTCGGAGAGCGAGTAGCCCGCCAGCCAGGCGAGCGCGACGCCGGTTATCGGCTGCGCCACGACGGCAGTTGCCGTGAAGAGAAAGTCGGCGACCACTACGATGCGCGCCACTGCCGCAATTGTTGCCGCATTGCCGGTCCTGTGGGCGAGAAGCATGAAGAACGCGATGCCGGCGCCGGTGCCAAGCAGCACGCTGGCACCGATGACATGCAGGAACTTCAGCACGAAATAAAGCATCAGCGCTCCTCCAGGATCGCCAAGGCAACAAAGTGAAGGACGATGATCGGCAAGACCTTCAGGAATGGCCCAAGTGGTTCGTTCCACAGGTCCGGGCGCAGGAAAGTGCCCACGACCAGATAGAACAGCGACAGCGCGATGCCGGCGTAGAGGCCTTTTCGCGCCGTTGGCCGCCAGGCTATGAGTGCGCCGACGACGATGTCGGCAAGAGCGCCGGCGATCACGGCAGGCGCCGACAACATGCCAGCCCCCGTGCTTTGCATGAGGCCGATGCCGTTGCCGTAGCCCGTGGTCAGCGAAACAATCCCTGTCATGATCCAGAAGAACGGCAGCACGACGAAAATTGCAGGCTTTGTGAAATAAAGCCAGGCAAACCATTTCTCCTGCACCGTCGCAGGATTGAGCGCGAGGAACTGCGCCAGGCTTTGTGGCCGCATGCCGGTCAGGGAAATCCAGTCCGACGGATCTCCGAGCGCCCCCCGTGCGATCTCCCTGGCGGCATTGGTGCGCATTGGGGGCCGCCAGCCGAGCATCGCGGCAAAATCGCCGAGGCGATAGAGAAGCCGCGCACCCCAGCCCGGTAAGACCAGCCTGGCTGCAGGAGCCCAGCCGAGCCAGCGGCGGAAAGTACCGACAATCTCATCCATGGTCAGCTGTTCGGGACCGGCGAGTTCCAGCGCCAGACGAGACGGACTGCCGGGATTGAGAAAGAAGAGCACCGTCGAGACCACATCCTCGAGCTGCACGACCTGCAGCCGGCCGGTATCTGGCATTGACGGCAGGATCGGCAGCGAGGCCAGACCGCGAAACAATGCACTGGCTCCAAACACAGGCCGGCCGAGCACCACGGAAGGGCGAAGGATTATCCAGTCCAGGTCAAGCGCCATCAGCGCCTGATCCCCGGCATATTTCGTCGCCGAGAACGACGAAGGCTGTGCCCGATCCACTCCCATTGCCGAGAAGTGGATCACCTTGGCAACGCCGGCCCGCGCGCAGGCGAGAAAAAGAGCCGCCGCCGCATCGCGATGGACTTGCCCGGTCTTTTCGCGCGGGCTGTCCTGCAGAACGCCGGCGCAGTTCACCACGGCATCGACGCCAGTCAGATGCGGCAGCCAATCTTCAGGGCGTAGCGCGGCTGCCATATCCAGCACCAATGTCTGGTAATCTCGGGCGGCATTTGCCCGCGGGCTACGCGCGATGCCGACCACCTCATGTCCTTCGGAGACGAGGCGGGCGCAGATCGAAGCGCCGATCAAGCCGGTAGCTCCAACAACGAGAATTCTCATCGGACCCCGATCTCCGGCAGCCACGAGATCGTCGCCGTTCTATTCGGCGCGTATCTCCTCCACGCCGTCGATGTTTTTCCGGCGCTGCGAAAGCACACGTCTTTCGGCCAGCTGCTCAAGGTTGATGATGACCATAGGCGTTCAAGTCGAAGGTGGCGACGTTTACTGCTGTCCATGGTGCGCGCTTGCAGCGTTGCTCCCACACGATTGTCCTCCCGGCGCCGCATGACCAAGGTCTCTAACGCGATGGGGCGGAATCCTCATTCCTGTACTCATGAATGAGACCAAGGATTTGCGAGCGGACCAACTCGCGAGCCTCGGGCTGAACGAACGGCATCAACAGTTCGACCCGTTCCTCGACGCTCTCTGGGAGATCCGCAGCAGGATCGACGAGGTCGTTACCGTGCGCGTAGAGATTTTCCGTCAATTTCTTATCAAGGTCGGAAAAAATGCCCATTGATCTGCTCCAAACCAGCTTCTCTGCTTAATTGAAGGTTGACGAAAATGTTCCCCGGATGATCGATCACAACAGCTGCTTCTCCGGCCGAAGCGCTGGGACTGGTCCAGCTACACTTGTCCGGGCGGCAAGGAATTCAGGCAGTGTCTTAATGTGGGAGAATTAGAGAGACATTTGCGCGAGGTGCGAAAAAGCAACGCCAATACAGCTGATTAGTGACGACGTAGGTACTCTCGCAGATGTGGTATTGGCCGTCCGGCGATTCCTGCACACGGTCCCGTGGGATGTTGAAATTATGCGGCAAGTAAGTGTAACCACCGTCTATCCTGGACCGTACCGACGACCGAGGTATGGCGCGGCAATCAGAGCCACCGCAACACTTGAATTTCGTCAGTGGGTCAATCCTGTCCTCGTACCAATCATGGGCGCTGGCGGCAGTTGCGGTGGCGATACACATCGTGAAGACGAGGCTTCGCATGGCGTTCCCCAGGTATTTGGCAGGCGCTGCTCGTTCGAGCGTCCATGTATATTAGCGTTCCATTAGAAACACCATTGGCCTCCGACCGACCAACGCAGCTCCAGCAAGCGACGCTCGCGCTGAAAGACTGCATTGGGTCAACCCTGCCAACAACCGGGAGTCGTCTCATTCGTTTCCGTGTCGGCCAAGCGCGGTGAGATTGCGTTGGATTGAGGGCTAATGCGCGCTCCCGATTATTGCGGTAGGCGATTGCTGCAGGTCCGTTTGCAGCCCCACATTGAAATCCCGTCACACTTGTAACTCTCACCTCTCCGGCTGCCCGAGATAGCGTCTTTTTATCGAAAACGTGGAAACGGCGAATTCGACCGCAGGACCGGAAATGACGATGTTTGCAGCAAAAGAGAAAGCCACTTCGTTGCTCGGGCAGGCGGTCGATTTTGCCGGCCGGCTCGGGCTCGCCGCCGCACCGACCTTTGCCCTGATGGCCTGGATTTCTGCTGTCGGCTCGGCGGGCATGACCATGTGCTCTGCCGCCTCGCCTTCATGCCGATCAACGACATGGCCCTGATGGACCTGCTGATGAGCCTCTTTCACCTATCGCCGTGGCTGAAGCTCTTTTCCGCCCGTTCGCAGCACTGCAACACTTCCGTCGCCCAAACCCAAGGAGACTGACAATGCAACACGCTGTCGTTTCACGCGATAACTGGCTGACCGCCCGCCGGGACCTCCTGCGAGCGGAGAAGGAACTCACGCAGCTTCGCGACAAGGTCGCACGCGAGCGGCTCGCCTTGCCCTGGGTGCGTATCGACAAGGAATACCTGTTTGACACGCCGGATGGTCCGCGTGCGCTCGCCGATCTCTTCGACGGCCGCTCGCAACTTCTCGTGCAACATTTCATGTTCGCGCCGGGATGGAAGGAAGGCTGCCCGAGTTGCTCGTTCATGGCTGATCACACCGACGGCATGAACAAGCATCTGGCGCATCACGATGTAACCATGATCGCCGTCTCGCGCGCGCCGCTGGCCGATATTGAGCGCTACCGCAGACGTATGGGCTGGCAGTTCCGATGGGTGTCCTCGAACGGCAGTCCGTTCAACTACGATTTCCGGGTCAGTTTCACGCCCGAAGAGGTCGCCACCGGGCACATCGACTACAACTACGGCGAATGGCGGGAAACCGGCGAGGAATGGCCTGGCCTGAGCGCCTTCTACAAGGATGAGGCTGGCACCGTCTTTCACACCTACTCCGCCTACGGCCGCGGTGTGGAGGTGATGATGGGCACCTACGCCATGCTCGACCTGATGCCAAAGGGCCGCAACGAAGCTGAGGGAATGGACTGGGTGCGCCGCCACGACCGCTACGCGTAGGCCCGCGAATGAGCCCGGACGGAAAACGAGAAATATCCGTCGCATCTACAAGCCGCTGCCCTGGAGCCATCAGCCTGGCTCCTCACGAATTTCCGATATCGCCGCCCTTGGGCCGGCGGGCCGACCAAACACTTCGCTGCTTGCGGCTTCGAGCTCGCTCAGAGATCTGGAGAGGGTCGCGCCCCAGACGACATGGACAGCCAGCATCAGAAGATTTCGGTAGGCGGGGTGCCGCCAGGCTGGCGCGAGGATATGGGCGGCGGGAATCCATCCGAGATAGCTGAGCGCCCACACGCCGAGGCCATAAAGGATGCCGTTGCCACGGCGCATGGGCAGAAGCGCAAAAATCGAGCCGGTCAGGGCTCCAAAGCCGAAATGGGCAAGCAGCGTGCTTGTTCGCGCGTCCTGCTCGTCACCGGCGGTGGCGACACGCTCGACGATCTCGCGCGGTGGCAAAGGATAACGGTCCCGGTCGTCGAGCAACGGATGAAGGTGCCGCATGGCGATGGTCATCGCCAGCGTGGCCGCAAGTCCTGCCAGAGCTCCTGATACGACCCGCTGCAAAAGCTCCTCCCGCGATGATACTGCGAAACGGCAGTCTGGCTCGATTGTTCCCGACTACCGCTGCGCGGGATAGTGGGCGGCCGCTCGCCGCAAGAAAACGCGACGAGGACTGGCCGAGGAATAATGCAGGAGACAGCTTGATGTTGCCGCCGGCGGGCTACTGCTTGGTCGGCGCCGTGGTGTCGTCGGCGATCGCCTGGCTTGCCAGTTCCGCCTTGATGTCGCGCGCCAGTTGCAGATGCTCGAGCACTGTCGGCAAAGTCTCCGAGGCGAAATGCTGAAGGTCGGCGTCCTGTCCCGACCCGATCTCCCATTCAAGCAGCTGCACCGTCTTCTGGTGATCGGTGATCTGCCCGCTGATATAGGCCATATCGAATTTCGCCCCGTCGAGCTTTTCAAGCTCGGCCCGCTGCCGCTCGTGCTCCTCGTCGAGCTCTTCCGGCAGCGGGATCTTATTGGTCTCAGCGAGAGATTTCAGTTTCGCGTTCGCCGCCGAGTGGTCGTCGACCATGCGACCGGCAAATGCCTCGACGGCGGAGTTGTCGGACTTTTTCGCGAGCTTGCCGAATTCGACCTCGGCTGCGCCGCCGGCGGCGGCGAGCTGCGCGAACAGCCGGTCCTGGTAGTTGGTCTGATGAGGCGCCGGCTGTCCCGGCGCCTCCATCCTGGTATCCGGGGCCATGCCGGCCGGGTTTCCGATCTGGGCCAAAAGGGGCGATACCGAGAGAGGCGATGCGCAAAACACCGCCAATCCCAAAGCAGTTGCAAAGACACGCATCAGAACCTCCATCGAAGATGTGCCGGGATCGGTCGGCCAGCCGGGTGTCAAAGCGCGAGCATATAGGCAACGAGGTCGTTCTTTTCGTCCTGGGTGAGCTTGGTGCCGAGCACCAGGTTGAAAAACTCCACCGTATCGGCGAGCGTCATCAGACGGCCATCATGCAGATACGGCGGCGTGTCCTTTATGCCGCGAAGCGTAAACGTCTTGATCGGTCCGTCCGGCAATTCCACCATGTCGTTGAAGGTCTGCCCCGGTCTATAGAAGCGCTCCAGCTTCAGATCGTGCATGTTGTTGTCCATGAACGACGTTTGCGGGACATGGCATTGCGCGCAGCGGCCCTTGCCCATGAACACGCGCTCACCTGCCAGTTCCTGCTCGCTGGCCATGGCGGGATCGAGCCGGCCGAACGGATCGAGCTTCGGCGCCGGCGGAAAATCGATGATGTTCTGCATCTGCGCCATCATCGCCACCTGGTTTGTACGATCGGGCAGGTTGACGCCCTTCCTGGTAGCGCTGACATGATCGCCGTTGAAGTATGCGGTGCGCTGCTCGAACTCGGTAAAATCCTCGACCGAGCGCAGCGACCGTTTCGACCCATGGATCTGCTGGTTGAACAGACCGCGCAGGCTGGGCGTGTCAAGACGGAAGCGCGCGGCCTGCGGTCTGACATCGGGCGTCAGATGAAAGGCAGCGTTGGTGTTGAAGTTGGCATGGCAATCGAGGCAGGTTACGCCCAGGCTCTGCGCCGCCACCTTGCGGTCCTCGGTCTGATTGAATTCCTCCTGCGGGAATGGCGTCAGGAGAAGCCGCAGCCCTTCCATCTGAACCGGCGTGATGATGCCGTTCATGATTTCATAGTAGTTGCGGATCGTCAGCAACTCGCCGCGGGAAACGTCGCCCAGTTCCGGATGGGTAGTCAGGAAAATCGGTGACGGGAACTCTGGCGTAAGGTGATCGGGAAGATCGAAATCGACGTCGAAGCGTCGGAGATCACGCCCCTCCTGCCGGCCGATCTCGCGAATTTCTTCTTCCGGAAAAACCTGTCCCCCGGTCGCCTGTTTGACATGCGGCAGCGGCAGAAGACCGTTGGGCAGCAGGTTGCGGTCACGGATCTCGCCAGGGCTCATCTCTGCCAGGCCCTGCCAGGTCTGGCCCTTCGCCAGCTTGACCCGGACGCCGTGCTGGACAGGTTTTGTCCCGCCCGACATCATTGCGCCTGGCATGGGGCGATCCGACAAATCGTATCGCTCCTCCAGCAAAGCCCTCTGGCGCGCCATCACGCGCGGCTTCTGCGCTTCGTCGTCGGCCTTGACGGCGGAGAATGGACGGGCGGGCAATGGTCGGTAGGTTGTATCGGGCGGCAGTGGATCCGACAGTGCGCTGAGGCTGGCGGCAACAACGACAAGAGCGCACGGAATGCCTGCATTCAACACTCTGCGCATTTTTCCCTCCATGGCTGAAGTGCCCCGAACCGCGCTGCGCGTGATTTGTTCCCGCAGCGAGCGGCGCATCCGGATCGACCAGTTCGGTGCATGCGTGCAGTGCCGGAAACTAGCGAGGCTCGCCTGGCGTCTCCCGTTTGCCCCGCCTAGCCAGCGCCAGGCCGCCGATCAGCATCAACGCACCCCAAACCAGGAACCCGATGTCCCAGTAGATCCACTGGTCCGGCGGGACGGTTTCGTTGACATGGTGGATGCCGAGAAGCTGGTGATTGATCACCCCTTCGACCAGGTTGAACATCCCGAAGCCCATGAGCATCGTCCCAAGCAACATCTTTCCCGACCACCAGAGATGAGATTTGTGAGCGGTGCGCCAAAGCACGGCCAAACCAAGCACGACGAAGATGTATGTGCCGGCGTGGAACAGGCCATCGAGAAGCGTGTTGAACCTAAGCTTCTCAACACTGTCGGCGGGATAGCCGGCGCTGGTCGCCATATGATGCCACTGGAGCAACTGGTGCAGCACGATTCCATCGAAGAACCCGCCCAGGCCAAGCCCCAGCAGAATACCTGCGGACGTCGGAAAACGGCGATGCTGCGAAGCCGTGGTCGCCATCCCTCTCCTCCTTTGGCACCCCCAACTTCGGGCCAGGCCATGTGTTCCCTGCCCTACCTGCGCCTTGGATATGCGTGCCTCACATCGCAACCACCGCGCAACAATTATTAGCGGCGGGCTCACCGCCTAAAACGACTCCAGCGTTTGCAATGCGCCTTCCTCGCGACAGGCTGCATCGCCGGCACGAGACTCCAGGCCTTGGGAGATCACTGAAATCGACGTCGGGCGCGGATTGTCGACTGCATGCTTGGAGGCGGGCATCGCGCCGAAGATCGACCCGACTAGTCCTCCTTCTTCAAATCTTCAGCTTCGTCCTTCAGCCGCTGCCAGTCTGCGCCGTGCTTGCGAAGCAATGCCCGCGCTTGTTTGGGCGTCACGCCTGTCACCTCCGCGAGGTGCTCAACTTCTAGTTCTGCACCCTTCTTAACTCGGCTCGCGTCGCTCGTACTCTTGACCGCCATCTGTTGCGTCCTCCTTGGCCCAAGGTCAGTGGCAACGAATGTTGAACGTTGTGGTTCCGTACCCGTGGAACTAACTGCCGGCCGTGTAGTTCTACCGCCGAAGGAGATCTCAATGCTTCGATTCTTGATCAGTCTTGGCGCGCTGTACGCGGCATTTCAAATTGGCCGTGAGTTCGGCCGCATCGAGGCGGAGGTCATCCAGATTCCACGCGACGATCGTCGTCCGACGCCTGGAAACGGGAGAGAGTTCGGCGAGCGGACCTAAGGGGTTCTGGTAGCCCCTAAAGCTTGCGCTATCTACGCGACATTGGCGCGAGCAAAACCAGTTACTTCTCGTCGCCGAAATCCAACGAGGACGCAGCCTGCCTCGTAACAATGCCGCGGTGATGTGGTTTTGAGGATGACCTACAACGAAACGACCAACCCCGTCCTAACTGGTATCAGGGGCCGTTGCCCGCGCTGCCAACAGGGGCATCTGTTTAGCACCTATCTCAAGCTGGCGCGGAGTTGCGATGTATGCGGATTGAATTTCTCGTTCGCCGATCCGGCTGACGGCCCGGCCTTCTTTTCCATGTCAATCGTGGCGTTCCCGGCGCTGGCTTTCGCACTATGGTTTCAGCTCACGTATGAGCCGTCTTATTGGATGCATGCGCTCACCACCTTGCCCCTCACCGTTGGCGCGTGTGTTGCATTGCTAAGACCGCTCAAAGGCTGGCTAGTTTGCTCGCAGTACTTCCACAAGGCTGAGGAAGGCTCCATCGACCGAGCATGGCATGCAGCCGAAGCTGAGCGCCAACGGCAGCAGCCGCCGAACACGTGAAGTGTATTGGCCAAGGAGGTAGGTAGAGCCGCAGCACCTTTTGGCCCGCCAATGCTCCCAACTACCGGTTCCGATTCGTAGCTGATACACGGCGCAGAATCATGTCGGATAATGGCCATGCTCGTCGCGGAGGTGCTTAATATGCAGCTTAACGCCTCTGGCCCACTGCTTCGCCGGCCGTTTCTTCAACTCTTTGGGCGGTAGACCGGCGTTGTCCGGAAGCCTTACCGTCGATAATCGCATTCTCGATCTCAAGCTCACTGGCGGCTTCGATGAGCAGTGTATTTGCGCGCCCAATCTGCATCGGTTTTCCTGAAGACCAGGGTAGGCACGTTCGGAACAAATCCGCCACCCGCGGCTTAGAGAAGTCCAGAGCAATTGGCAGGGCTCGCGAGGACCAAACGTAGCGAATTATCTGACGCTGCCTACGACTACAACGAAGGATCGGATCAGGGTGGTCGTGGACCGAGCACCAGCCGCTGCAGCCTGTAATTAAACTGCGCCTTGAGACAGCCGCCGATGATTGAAGAGCGCCAGGTGCAGCGTGGCTATTACGACTTCTTGATCTTCCAATTCCTCTTCGGTTTCGGTGCCGGAGGAAGAGCGGTTTCAGTCCTCAGTCGTTGTTCCCGAAGCCGAGCCGTCTTTGCGTCTCGTGCCGCGCGCTCGACCTCGATCAATTCTCGCGCAGCATCCGACGTGCGCTCTTTTCTGTCTTGTTTTTCTTTGTCGGTGAATGCTTGTCTTTCCCGCATTGATCTCCCCGATCCGACAGCACAGCGCTTTGTTGCCGCACCGAACCATTGTCGCCAGATCGGGTTCCACCCGGAAGCAAAAAAACAGCCGCCTCCTCCCACACGGGCTACATCCATTCCCAAAGCGCACGAACGCGATCGTGCTTTCGTTCAATCGATTTTCACGTGACAGAGATGTTAGGCTCGAAAAGGAGTTGCCGCAGGCTTGGCGCCCGGCCGGCCGGCACCGGCGACAAAGGCGCGCCGCCGTCGTCCGGAGGCGCGTTCTCTCTATTGTTCATGACGTGCTCATTGATTCCGTCGAAGCGCCGATTACCTAGGCAGCTTCCTGCATCGCTCTCTCGTTGACGCTGGTCTCTCCAAGCTGCGTCAGCGCTTCGTCAGTCGCCTTTTCCTCTTCGAGCGTCTCCTCGAGCAGCGGCACGGCATCCTTCAGGCCGAGCAGTCCGGCCCAGGTGATCAGGGTGCCATAGCGGGCGATCTCATAGTGTTCAACCTCTTGCGCCGCCGCCACAAGCCCAGCGTCCAGAGCTGGAGCTTCCTTGAATTCCTCAAGTATCTCCTGTCCTTCCTCAATGATGCCGTCGATCGCGGGACAAGTCTTTGCTTGTGGCCGTTTGCCGAAGATCTCGAAGACCTGCTGCAGCCGTTCGATCTGAGCTTCGGTCTCGTCGCGGTGCTTTTCGAATGCGGCGGTCAGTTCGTCGGATTCGGCACCCTTCGCCATCTTCTTCAGCGCAGCCAGGATTTTGCGCTCAGCGTAGTAGACGTCCTTCAGTCCGTCGTGGAAAAGATCTTC
>NZ_JBVVQV010000016.1:0-13752 GCF_055811235.1 Mesorhizobium sp. WSM4810
ACTACCTCGCCGGCCAGCAGGGCGACGCCCTCAACGCCATCCTGGCCGCCGCCGGCTACAACTTCTCCCTCCTGCTCAGGTGGATGAAGGATTTTTTGTCGCTCTTGATGGCCCTGCTTCAACTTCGGTCGAAGTCGGTCGCCGCTTAGGACCCTGATTGTTCACGGTCGACTATCTCGGCTCACGTTGATTGTCCGAACTGTGATGGCGACGGCCCGACAGCCGCTGCGGGGTAGGCACCCGACCGGCGGCCTAACCGGCGGGGTGTGGGCGTGTCCGCCGGCTAGGGCGAACAATAAGCCGTTTCGGCAGAATTGCTAATTTAGTAAATAAACATGACCCCTTCCACCAGCCAACAGATGGGACGGACCTAGACTCGATCCGTGCGTAAACGAGTGAGTGCCGGTGCTGGCCGGCTGGAGTTCATTTCTCCGATGATGCCCACCTTGGTGGCCAAGCCGCCCCAAGGAGACGATTGGACTCACGAGGTCAAGTTCGAGGGCCACCGTTCTCAAATCCTCATCGACAACGAAGTAAACCGGGCACTTTTCTGTCAGAATGTCTCCTATATACTCAATTTACCACAATTCATCCGGAGTCCTGCATATTTGTAATATTTGTTTTGTAGTTTTTTAACATAAATTTAATGAAAAAATGCTGTTCATTAGCCCAACATTACATCTAAAAGTGAGTCGGACCTGCGCGGATGGCAGCAGGAATCGGAATTTTGACCACTGCCAGGAGAGAATATGCCTTCCATATCTACTCGCAGCGCCAACGCAACGGACGCAGAGACGGTCGCCCGTTTCATTCACGCGCTACTCGATGAACTCACTGGCGGGAAAGCGCCCACGCCCGAGGTCGTCAGACAAAGCGCGGATACGGTGCTTGCCGACGCTGGCGGGGTCGCTGTGATCGCAAGTGCAGATGACGAGCCGGTCGGCATCATGGTGCTGAATGAATGCACGGCGATCTATGCAGGAGGCAAGTTCGGCTACATTTCGGAGCTGTATGTTCGACCCGACATGCGCTCCAAAGGGATTGCCCCTCATCTGCTTGAGGTCGCCTCGCAGGAAAGCCGTGCTCGTGGTTGGAAGCGACTTGAGGTTGGAGCGCCCGGGCAACCAAAATGGAAGCGCACGCTCGATTTCTATCTGCGGAACGGGTTCGAGGAAGTCGGCCCTCGGCTCTGTCGGATAATCTAGACTCAGAGTGTCTGCTGTGGACTGGCTCAAAGCAACCTGCACGATCTCAGCGGATTGAGGTCCGGCGTGGTTGCTGCCTGCCGCTGCAATCGTACCAGCATCGTCATCCCAAATGTGTGCCTCAGATAATGCAAGGTTCCCGTCACGCCGACCGCCCGGAACGCATCGGCAAAAACCGTCGTCAATCGGGTCACGCTAACGGCGTTTCCTTGAGTGTTGAGGAACCGAGCCGAGGGCGGCAATCTGCCAACCTACAGGGGCGCTGCATAGACGACCGCGCCTGACGTGCACCCGGTTACGCAGCGTATAGCCGAATAACGGATCATTCCTATGAGGGTAGTTTCATGAAATTATATGCGAAATTCTTTGGTGGAGCGGCAGCGTTGCTCGCTGCCTGGCCGGCGATGGCCAGTGCCGCGGTGGTGAGCGAACCGGCGCCCTACAATCCCAATTTCTCTTTCATTGGCGGCGTCGGCGCCATCGACATCGAGGCCAACGAGCTAGTCTATCAGGCTCCCGGCCGCGGCTCCAAGCGGAGCCACCTTATCTGGGAAAGCACCTCTCCGGTCATTTCAGCCGAGATGACGGCGCGCAGCGAAGCCGGCTGGACCGCCAAGCTTTCCGGTCAGATCGCCTTCAGCGGCGACAGCTACATGGAAGACTATGACTGGAACCCGCGATTCTCGACCAATGATGGCTGGAACGACTGGAGCGACCGTTCGCGCTTTTCCGAGACCGATCTTGATCACTTCTATTCGGCAACCGTCGCGCTCGGCCACGACTTCCAGGTCAGCGACCAACTGCTGATCAACGTCAACGGTGGCTTCAAGTACACCTCGGTCAAGTGGACTGCCTATGGCGGCTCTTACGTCTCCAGCGATGCCGGCTTCCGGGATTCGGTTGGCGACTACCCAGGAGGCGCAAAGGTCATCAGCTACCAGCAGAAATTGCCGGTCGCCTTCGCCGGCATAGATGCGACCTATGTCCAGAATCGCTGGAACTTCGGCTTTGCGCTGAAGGGCGGGATGACCTTCTCGGCCGGCGATACCGATCATCACTGGCTGCGTGACCTGCGCTTCGAGGATGGTTTCGAATCGGCGCCGGTTCTGATGGTCGGCGGCAGCGTCGGCTACCAGTACAACGAGCGGACCAGCTTCTTCGTCTCCGGTTCCTACGAAAAGGTGTTCACCGCTCGCGGCGACTACAACGCCTATGACATGTCGACCGGCGCAAAGAGGGACGGCGACGACGACCGGATCGGCGGCGATTTTGCCGCGGCGGCAGTGATGGTCGGCATCAAGACCTCGTTCTGATCGAACGAACTCGACCGGAACGCCGAATCGATGTCCGCAACGGCGCAGAAATCTGTGGGCGCGATAGGAACGACGTTCTTTCGCCGAGCTGTCGTTCCGCGGTAGACCGTCTCTGATCTGCAGCAGTCGCCCTTGTCCCCGACAATGGTATTAGGAGAGATGCAAACCGGATGGGCCATCGAATAGGCCGATTGCGACAGCTGTGAGTTGATAGCCCTCAATCGTCGGCTTCCAGACAACGTCGAGCCGCACTCAGAACCCGCGTTCAACTTTATCGGACGATCGGTACCAACGGACGTGTTGTTCACCGCCCACTGAGAACGCGTCGCACCGAACATTCACGGCAGCGAGGAAATGGGCCCGATTCTTTCGATGTGATCGAGCGTGAAGCACACGACGTCGGCTGAGCAGACCGAGCGGTTCCTCCACCATCTGCATGAACATGCTCCGGAACTTTCAATCGCGGCTGACCTGGCCCGCCGCTTTGCCGCGATGATACGTGGCGATGACGACAAGCAGGCCTCGTCAATGGATAGACGATGCCATGAACAGCAAACTGGCTTCCCTTGCAGCAGGTCTCAGCCGTGACATTGAGGCTGTCCGGGCGCCAATCACCCAGCCCTGGAGCACGAGCCCGGTCGATGGCCAGATCAACCGCCTCAAGACGACCAAGCGCCAGATGTACGGGCGCGCCGCCGCCTATCCACTCCTCCGGAGCCGACTTCTGGCAGCCGCTTGACCCAACCGGACAAATGGACACCCGAAAAGGTAGTGCCTGCACCAAATATGCGGAAGAACCCAATTTGGCCTAAGCTTGACGGCGCCCGCGCGCCTGAAGGCGCGTGCCGGGTGCTCGTGAACCGAGCCCGCTTTTTCTTCGGCAGGCTCAGGCAGTCTCGGCCATCCGGCTTCGCCCGCTGGCGCGGGCAGCCTGTCGGCTGCTGACGGTCGCCGGCGGCCGGCGCGGTTTGTCTGTTGGCCTTTCCCGGCGGGGCGCGGTGGGCGGCACTCCCTTCTAGGCCCGCCGCGGCATCCCGCAACCCTTCGCTTCGCTTCGGGTCCTCCTCTTGCGTTCCGGTCCTTCGGGTGCGGTCCGCCTCCGACGGCGGGCCTTTCCGGTCGCGTTTCGCCGCCCACGCCGCTCACATGGGGACTTTGTCGTCAAGGCTGTCTTCGCATATCTACCTCAATGCGTTCTGATCCTAGGTCCGAGCCTGTCGTCTTGGCGCGGTGATAACACCGGTCCAAACTCACATACGGTCGCTGCGCTGTGGCAGCTGCACCAATATCCCGCTTTCGTCGGTAAGGCTCAGGGGAACGCGACCAATCTTCCGGACGGCATTTTAGGCCAAGTGGGGTGGGAGGTTCGTTCGCCCAGGATCAGCCGGGAGCGATCAAATCCCGGCGGATGGAAAAGAGTACGTTGATCATGCCGGCTTCATGACAGCGCCCTCAATGACAGCACCATGATGAACATACTTCCATAGCGCGATCAGAAGTTTTCTCGCGAGCGCAATAATGGCCGGCTTCCGGCGCCTGCCACCGTCGAGCGCGACCCTCTCCTGGAACCATTGTGCTAAAGCCGATCGAGGTTGATGCAAAAGCCAGAACCACGACAATTGCACCATCACGGTCCTCAGCCTCGGATTGCCCGCCTTCGATACGCCCTGTTCCCGGCTGATCGATCCGCTTTGCCACGGTGTCGGCGTCAGACCGGCATAGGAGGCAAGCTGCCTTCGATTCGCAAATTCGCGATACAGACCCTCGGACCAAAGCACCTCGGCAAAGTCCGCTCCCACGCCGCGCAGTTGCTTGAGCATCGACATTCCATTGGCGACTTTGATGGGTCGCCTTCATTGCGAGCCACTTCGTCACGTGCTGCTTCCACGTCCTTGATTTGCCGAAGCACGAGCTCGATCCGGTCCAGTGCACGGACAATCTCCGCTTTGAGATTCGACGGTAGTTCACGACCGTCTCCGGTCCTAAGTTCTTCCAGTCGAGTGCGGCGGTCCCGCTTCAGCGGCTCAAATCCAACGATGCCCTGCGAGAACAAGAGCCCCTTGACCCGGTTCACGATCTTGATCCGCTCCGCGATGAGAGCGCGTCGCTCACGGCTGTTGCGCTTTCGGTCCTCTTGCTCGGGCGATGGCGGAACGACCATGGCGCATACCCGCGGCTCGCCGCGCTTGTAGGCAAGCAGGGCGCGAAGGAGGGTCCAGCCATCCAGCTTGTCCGTCTTCGCCCGGCGCTTCCTGCGTGACGTGGCAATGGATGCTGCATCAACCACATGGCTTTCGATACCGTCACGCTCAAGGATCCGATGTATCCAGAAGCCGTCCAGGCCAGCCTCCTGGATTGCGATCACCGGCATGTCACGGCCCGTTCTGCGCCGAACCGTCGCCTTCAACTGGCTGATAAGGTCGAACAATCCGGCCGTATCGCCTGCCTTGACGACGCGCTTTGACATCTTCTCTCCGTTGCACGGCAACAAGCTTGTCACCAACCAGCTCGAGCGACTGAGTTCCAGGGACAGGAAGATAGCGCCGAGTGTCGTATGGACCGCATCGGTTTCAATCTCAGTCACGTTTTCAGCTTTCATGTGTTCTATCCCTCCAAGTTGTTCATGAGCAATACGCCGGCCAAAGCGAGTTGATCGCAGCTGCAGTCATCGCTTCGCGATGTGGTTTTGGTTGTTGCCTGCCCCGCTCGCGGGGTGGGCGACGCTCCTTTCTAGGCCCGCTGCGGCAGGCCGCAATGTTCGCTCCGCTCACATCCTCCACTCCGTTCCGGCCCTTCGGGTGCGGCCTGCCTCGTTCAGCGGGCCAAGCCAGTCGCGTTCTGCCGCCCACCCCACTCACGGGGGCAGGCACGCGAGATCGGGATCGAGCGCTGCCTCCACCGCCCATGGGATCTTCCGGGGAAAGGCGCGGCGAGTGGTTAGCGGAGGACGAAGGAATGCGTGCAAACGACAAGCGTTGCGCCAGCGCAGAGGCTGGCGCGGCTAAGGGCGGGCGGCTGGGCGCGGGCCTTTATCAGGAGATCACGGACCGCATCATTGCCGAACTGGAGCGCGGCACCGTGCCATGGGTCAAGCCATGGAGCAGCGCAAACGCCGACCTCGGCCTGCCGCGGAATGCGGCCACCGGGCGCCGCTATTCCGGCATCAACATCCTGATCCTGGGGGCGCCGTCATCGATCGCAGTTATCCCGGCCAGAACTGGCTCACCTTCCGGCAGGCGCTTGCTCTTGGCGGCAATGTCAGGGAGGGCGAGCGCGGCATAACAATAGTGCATGCCGACCGCTTTGTCCCCAAAAACGAGAAGGAGCGCGCCAAAACAGGACGGCGACGAGCCGCAGACGGTGCCGTATTTGAAGCGCTTCACCGTTTTCAACGTCGCGCAGTGCAACGGCCTGCCCGAGCACCTTTACGGCAACGCCGAACCGCTGCCCGAACGCGAGATCATCCCACAGGCCGAGGCGCTTATTCGAGGAAGCGGCGCGGATTTCCGCATCGGCGGCGATCGCGCTTTCTACATGCCGGGCAGTGACACCATTCAGTGCCGCCGCAGCCGGCATTCTTTCAGCAGATCGACTATTACCGCACCTGCTTCCACGAGCTTGGCCACTGGACCGGCCACCCGGCGCGGCTGGCGCGCGACCTCTCCGGCGCCTTCGGTTCCAAGACCTATGCGCGCGAGGAATTGGTTGCCGAAATCGCCGCAGCCTTTGTCTGCTCGACGCTCGGCATCGAGCCGACCGCGCCATGCCGACTATATCGGCACATGGCTGAAGGTGCTGCGCGAGGAAAATCGCGCCATCTTCCGCGCCGCCAGCCTTGCCTCCAAAGCCGCCGATTTTCTTCTTGGTTTTAACGCCGAGACCGAAGGCGCGCAACAAGACGAGATCGCGGCATGAGCGCGCGCGATCGCGACAGCCTGCGCACCGAACCGACGCCGCAAGGCGAGCAGACGCTCATTCCCGTGTCCGGCCGGTCACCACGCGCGACCGCCTTGCCCTTTGGCCCACGCGCCGATGCGCCGCGCGCGCGGCGCAGAAGCCGCTCGATATCGGGCTGCTCGATGAAGCCGACAGAAATCAACTCGACCTGATTTGAGAGGAGTTTTCCCATGATCTCGATCACCGACGAACTGCGCGCCCAGCTGCTCGCCAATGGCGCGACTGACATCGAGATCGACCATGGCCCGGTGGTAAAACTGTTCGATCCGACCGGGCCAGCAACCTGGCTTCTCACCGAACTCGACGCCGACGGCGACACAATGTTCGGCCTTTGCGACCTCGGCTTCGGCTTCCCCTGAACTCGGCAGCGTCAGCCTTGCCGAGCTTGCAAGCGCCCAGGGGCGGCTTGGCCTCGGCATCGAGCGCGACCTCTGGTTCAAGGCGCGCTTTCCGCTCTCCGTTTACGCCCAAGCGGCGTGCAGCGCCGGCCACATCACCGAAGCCGAGCGGCTGCTGCGACAGGCGGCAGAAGCCCTTGGCAACTCCCATTCCAAGCTTCCGCCGAACACGGCGGAGCAAGAGCGCCGATAAGGCGCAAAACCGTCCCCGCCGCGCCGGCCTTCGGCTCTTGCGGCGGGCACAATTCCACCCCCAACGAAGGAGACGAACCATGCAGCTTGCCCACATTCCTTTCGACCGGCTCAGCATTTCCACGCTCAACATGCGCCATTCCAGCGCGCCCGACGTGTCGGACATTCTGCCGTCTGTCCGCGCGCGCGGCGTCCTGGTGCCGCTTCTGGTGCGGCCCAACGGCTCGCCGGAAAGCTTCGAGATCGTCGCCGGACGGCGACGCTATTTCGCCGCGACGTCGCTCGCCGACGAGCGCGGCGAGGGCGATGCCTTGCCCTGCGCCATCATGGAAGACGGCGACGACGCCGATGCGCTCGAGGCCTCGCTGATCGAAAACTTCGTCCGCCTCGATCCCGACGAGGTGTCGCAGCGGGAGACGTTTTCGCGGCTGATCAAGTAGGGCTGCAGCGTTGCCGACATCGCCGCCACTTTCGGCATCACCGAGATTTTGGTCAAACGCATTCTGGCGCTCGGCGACCTCTTGCCGAAAATCCGCGAGGCCTATCGGCGCGAGGAAATCGAAGCCGAGACGGCGCGCCATCCGACATGGCCTCCAAGGCGAAGCAGAAGGACTGGCTGGCGCTATGCGGATCCGGAGCAATACGCGCCGCGCGGCGACCAGTTGAAACAATGGCTGTTCGGCGGCCAGTCGATTTCCTCAGAGGTGGCGCTGTTTGCCGTCGAGGATTATCCGGGCCTGATCGTCTGCGACCTGTTCGGCGAGGACAGCTATTTCGCCGACGCCGACCTGTTCTGGCAAAAGCAGAACGAGGCGATCGCTGCCAAGCGCGACGCCTATCTGGAAGCCGGCTGGCCGACGTGGCCATGCTGGAGCCGGGGCAGTATTTCCAGTCTTGGGACCGGCAAGGTCTTCATACCAGTCTCGCATCGCGGCGCCGTCGAGTGCCACGAGGGCTGGCTGTCGCGCAAGGATGCCCGCCGCGCCCGCGCGCAAGACGAGGGCGGCGAGCACGGAGAAACCCCCGCAAAGCCGTCGCGACCGGAACTCACCGGGCCGATGCAGAACTATGTGATCTGCATTGCCATGCCGCGGTGCGCGCGGCCATGCTCGACCGTCCGGGTATCGCGCTGCGCCTGATGGGGGCGCATCCCATCACAGGTTCGGGCCTGTGGCAGGCTCGCCGCGAGCCGCAGCGCACCGCCAATGAAGCGGTGGCGGCAAGCCTCGCAGCCTGCAAGGCCGAAGCCGTATTCTGCGAAGGCGGCGCGAGGTTTTGGCGCTGCTGGGGCAACCGGAGGAGGATGGCGCGGTCGCCGGCGGCAACGGCGATGCCTTTGCCACAGCGCGCGTCTTCGCCCGGCTGTTGACGCTGTCCGACGACGATGTCCTGCGGGTTCTCGCCATCGTCATGGCCGAGACGGTCGAAGCCGGCAGCGCCGTCATCGAGGCGCTTGGCAATCACCTGAATGTCGATATGGCCGGTTGCTGGCAAGCCGACGACGCCCTCTTCGACCTGTTGCGCGACAAGGAAATTGCCAATCTGATACTCGCCGATATCGGCGGCAAGCATGTCGCCCACGGCAGTGTTTCGAGAAGGTGAAGACGCAAAAGACAACCATCCGCGACTTCCTGTTCGGCGAGAACAGCAGGGAGAAAGTCGACGCATGGCTGCCGCGCTGGATGAAATTCCCCGCCGAAAGCTACACGACCCAGGGCGGCTTCCGCACCGCCGATCAATGGGCCAGAGTTCAGCCGCTGTTCATGGCAGAATGAACCAGCCAAGCCAGGCGGAGGCGATTTCGAGTGCCGCCGCCTGGCACCTCTCTCGGGCGATGCCGGCTGCACCTTTGCGGCTTTTCCGGCGCGCACCGCACGCGAAATCCCGACGCCAACTCATCGCCTTCGCCAGCCTGCGCCGCGCCGGGATGCTTGCCGAGGCGCAACGCGGATATAGCCACGTCCGCCCCTGGTCGACGTTGTCTGAACCTGCGCAAGCCCGATATCCGCGACGCCGCTGGCATCGTGTCAACCGATCGCGCGGCCTGTCTCCTAAGCGGTCTTGCGGGACACGCGATAGCGGCCATTCGCGGCAACGTTCGTCGTTCGAAATGATGCGCTGACCGCCGGCCAGCGGACTGACCGAAGACGCATCCACATTCTGACTCGCTGAAAAGATGATTCAAGAGATACGAGCCATCCCCAAGGTCGGCCGGAGCGTCCCGCTCGGCCCAAGCGTGAAAGATATCATCGCCACCTACGAGGCTCTGGAGTCGAACCGCAACCCTTCGCTCTCGCTTCGGGTCCTTCTCTTCGTTCCGGTCCTTCGGATGCGGTCCGCCTGGACGGCGGCCCTTCCGGTCGCAACTCGCCGCCCGCCCCGCTTCCGGGGAAAGCCGCGATTGGCGAGCGGAGGCAAAACGAAGCATGCAAGATAGAAGCGTGCCGTCATCGAAGAGGCAGGCAGAGGCGGGAGCGCCCATGTCCTCGATTCCCGCTTTGCGGCCGTCGAGCGTCGGAATCGTCCTGTTTCCGTCTTGCTAACGCCCGTTGCGCAGGAATCGGCGCAGGCCCTCGTCCGAGCGGTTGTCCGCTCGCTCGCCGCCTCGATCCACAGCCAACAAAACAGGGGCGAGGATTGCTATAGGCAGAAGCTGCCGAAGCCATCATCCGATTTGCTCTTTTGCAGCTCGGTTCGTTTAGCGTTCCAGTCGGGTGGGGTCTGACCAAGAATGTTGCGAACGAAGAAGTCCAGGAGTTTGCGCTCAGTGTAGATGCCTGGCACGTTGTGATCGGCACCAGGCACATAGACCATGTCGAAATCTTTTCCCGCCTTGATGAGTCGGTCGGCAAACTGCAGCGAGGAGGACGGGTCGACATTGCGGTCCATTTCGCCCACGACGATCATCAGCTTGCCCCGCAGCCTGTAAGCATTGTCGATGGCGGAGGATTGGGAATATTCAATGCCGACTGGCCACCCCATCCACTGTTCGCTCCACCTGATCCTGTATATCCGGTTGTCGTAGCAGCCGCTGTTGGCGACCGCGACCTTATAGAATTCGGGATGGAAGAGCAGCGCGCCCACCGCGTTCTGGCCGCCTGCGGACCCGCCGAAAATGCCGACATTGGAGATATCGTACCACGGATACCTCGCGGCGGCCGCCTTGTGCCATAGAATGCGATCGGGAAAGCCTGCGTCCTTCAGATTTTTCCAGGCAACGTCATGAAAGGCGCGCGAGCGGTTGTTGGTACCCATGCCATCGATCTGCACAACGACGAAGCCCAGCTGCGTGAGCGGCTCTGTCCGCGTTGAGAAGGATTTCGGGACGCCGGAGCCCTGGGGCCCGGCATAGATTTTCTCCACCACCGGGTACTTCTTCTTCGGATCGAAATTGGCGGGCAGGTGGATCACGCCCCAAATATCAGTCTTGCCGTCGCGCCCCTTGGCGTGGAAGCTGAGTGGCGGCTGCCAGCCGGCGGCGACGAGCTCGGATATGTCGGCGGTCTCCACCTCCATGAGTTTGACATCGTCGCTGGCGCGGTAGAGCATCATGCGGGGCGGCAGATCGATGCGTGACCAGAGATCGACATAGTAGCGGCCGTCGGGAGAGAACTCGACATGGTGGTTGGCCG
Organism: Mesorhizobium sp. WSM4810; assembly: GCF_055811235.1. Taxonomy (NCBI): domain Bacteria; kingdom Pseudomonadati; phylum Pseudomonadota; class Alphaproteobacteria; order Hyphomicrobiales; family Phyllobacteriaceae; genus Mesorhizobium; species Mesorhizobium sp. WSM4810. Next base: position 10,698 of record NZ_JBVVQV010000016.1, read on the forward strand.
GCTCGGGCGTGAGCTCAGTCAGCCCCTCACCGTCGAAGCCGATGCGGTACGCATGGACGAAATAGGGGTCCTCCCCCGGGTTCCTCCCGCTCGCCTCGAACCAGATCTGGCGCTTGACCGGATCGACATGGTTGACCGCGCGGACCACCCACTCACCGCTGGTGATCTGGTTCTTGAGCGCGCCCGTCTGGCCGTCGAACAGGTACAGGTGCTCGTGCCCGTCGCGCTCGGACGCCCAGATGATCTCCTTCCCGTCGTCGACATCGTAACGAAAGATTTTCCCGGTACGGTACTGGTTCATCACCAGCGGCCGGTAATCAACGAAGGTCGTGCTGGTCTCTTCGATCAGCGAGCGTGCGCGGCCCGTGGCGGCGTCTACCTCGACCAGCCGATAGAGCTGATGCCCGCGCTGGTTATATTCGAAAGTGAAGCCGCGACCGTCTGCCCACCATTGGAGAGCGGAAAGTTTGAAGGGGTTGGAGAACAGGGCGTTGTCGATCACGATCTGGCGCTGGCTGGCAATCTCGAACAGGACCGGCTGGGGCAGCGGAAGGACATCGCCCGGCTTGGGATAGACCATTGCCGAATATTCGCGCTGCAACCGGTCCGTCGACGAATTGAGGTAGGGGACCACCCGCTTGTAGCCGGGGCGAACGCGGTAGGCCGCGAGATGGCGCGAGTCCGGCGACCAGCTCAGTGTCGAAAAGACGTAGTAATTGCCCTCTGATCCATCCCGGCTCACCGCAACATCCTGCAATCCGTCATTGCTGCGCAGGAAAACATTGTGGTTCCTTATATAGACGATCCATTTGCCGTCGGGCGAGACGCTCCTCTGGTCGGGGTTATTCTTAGCCGGGGGGGTGTAGTCGTGGCGGAGCTGAAAGTCCGGCGCGTCCACATCCAAGTTTGTGCTGGTGCAGGCATAGCTTGCAACGTCGCAGCTCCACCGGACCTGCTCAATCAGGAAGTCGAGCCTGCGACCATCCTCGGTCAGTTCGAAACGGTCGAAGGGAAGATCGCCTGCCTGATAGCTCTTATGGCTCGCTTCATTTAGCGCCGCCGCCAGACGGGCATGGTCGAAGGCGGCCCGTTTCAAACCCGTGGCAGCATCGACCCGCATAAACTGCTGCTCGCCGTGGATAGTCCGGCGGTATACGAACGTGTTGGCTCCAGTCAGCCAGAACGGCCCCTCGGGGACATTCACGGTGAGCCCGCGATGGCGATCGTTGATCGCCAGTGCCCGCTCCAAATCGCTCAGCGCTAGCGGTGGATGTGCACCGTTTGAACCGTTGGACAGCGCCCCAGCGGTTGCCGATCCCGATGCCTCTTGAATTAATAACGAGAGCGCCGAAGCGCCGATCTTGACCATATCTGTTCACCTCTTCGGTTTTCGGGAGACGCATTGTTGGATCTGGCTTTTCATCGCCGGTGTGCAGCAGCGTTGAGCGTTGCTCGAAGGAGTCAGCACGCGGGGTGCAGCCGAGACGGCAGTCACCATGACCCGTGCACCCTACGCGGATATCCAGGAACTGGCCGGGTGAAGCAGACTGAAGAGTTGGCGCCGAGCCAGCAGGGTATTTTCCATTTCCACAATGATGGAAAATTCAAAGCCCGATGACGCTTGCAATCACACTCCCTTCCTTTCTCTTTACCTGGAAGGGCCGGAATTGGGCCCGGCACAAAGTGTTGGCTATGGACATTCTCTGCATGGCTGTCGTCAGTCCGTTGATCCGTGTCCGGATGAACGATGCAATATGCGCGCCAAAGGAGATCCTTTTAGATCATGGCCATCGATCGGACTGTCTGTGTCGGGTGAACGACTTTAACGTCGCATATCCGACAGCTCGGACAACCCCAAGTCACATGACCTTGGGTGTATGTCGGTTGACAAAAGTGGACCGTCGGGCCGACGGCAAAAGGGCGCACGAGGCGCCCTTCATTCGACTCGGGCTGCGCGTAAGCCGACTTCGCCGGCGTCAGAAATGGTACGTGACGCCTGCGCCAATCAGCCAGGGGTCGAGCTCCGCCTTCCCCGTCTGCTTCGTGCCGGCCACGGTGACGTCGAAGTCTGGCTTCAGGAAAAGCTTCTTCACGTCGAAGTTGACGCCCCAGTGCTGGTCGACCATGTAGTCGAACCCGACCTGCAGCGCGGTGCCGAACGTGTTCTTGACCTTGAGATCATCGGCGCTGCCGGCTTGCTGATGATAGAAGATCGTATAGTTCACGCCGGCGCCGACATAGGGCTTGAAGGCGCCGAAATCGGTAAAGTGGTACTGCAATGTCAGCGTGGGTGGCAGCAGCCAAACCTTGCCGATATTCCCCAGCCCGCCGATCGAGCGTTGGCCTGTGATGTTGGCATAGGTGGTGCCGAGGATAAGCTCGGCTGCGACATTGTCCGTGAAGAAATACGAAATATCGAGTTCCGGCGCTACGGTGTTCGAATAGGAAAGACCGGAGCCGGGCACCGCGTTAACGTAGCCCGAATCCTCAGTGATAACCCCCAACGCGCGCAGGCGGATCTGCCAAGGGCTTGGCCATTCCCTGAACAAGGCACCCTCATCCGGGTCGCACGGTTCTGCAAGGTCTGCCGCGGCCGCCTGCTGTCCTACCAGCAACAGGACGACGGCCGCTGTGAGTCCCCGCAACACGTTCATTCGCTTTGTTGCCATAATGTTGTTTCCTTGCTCGTTAGGCTTCACTGTGAATAGTCCTGCTGTGTTGATTGCTATCAACAGAATACGTGCGCGCATTGTTAGGCCTGTACTCACTTCGTCGAAGTTGGCCCTTGTTGACCTGCCGGTCGCCAATGAACGCTATCGGCGTGCGAGCCGATCGCGCTGCCAAGGAAATTGTCGCCAAGGCAATGAATGCGGCCCGCTCGGATTGTCCTTGCCGTAGCTGTGCCCGCCTGCGCTGGTCCGTAGAAGTAAGCGGGATAGGCATCGTATTAACGTAGCCCGAATATGTCCCCGAGGCGGCGCAGGCGGAACTCCCCAGAGCTTGGCTCTTAGATTGGTGTCGTAGACGGGCACGGGTAAGGGGGAGGCGGAGGGGG
>NZ_JBVVQV010000016.1:13762-67773 GCF_055811235.1 Mesorhizobium sp. WSM4810
ATTTTTTTTACTTTAGCCATATTTTGGCCCGGGGGGGGGTCTGGGGTAACCCCCCTTTTTTTGGTTTTTTGTTTGGTGTGTTTGCGGGGCTGGGTTCGGGGGGCGGCGGAGGGGGAGGCGGAGAGGCGCAGGGGGCTTTTGGAGTCGCGATAGCCGGCTGTGCCAGCAGCATCAAGACGACGGCCGCTGTTACTCCCCGCGCCACCTTCACTCGATTTGTTGCCATGATATTTCTCCTTGCTCTTCAGAAATGGTAGACTGCAATAGTCCTGCAGTATTGATTGATATCGACAGCGTGCGGGGCGCGCATTTGCGCAAACCGTGCTCGCATTATTTGCACCTTATCGCAGTCCTCGACCTCTACTCACTCATTCGACGCCCGCCTTTCTCGAGCTCCCGGTCGTCTATGAAAGCTATCGGCGTGCCAGCCGATCGCGCTGCGAAGGAAGTGGATGCCAAGACTGATGAATGCAGCGCGCTCCCGATTGTCCTTGCCGTAGCCGTGGCCGCCCGCGCCGGGCTCGTAGAAGTACGCGGGATAGCCAAGGGCCTGCAGCTTTGCCGCCATCTTGCGCGCGTGGCCCGGATGGACGCGGTCGTCCCGCTTCGTGGTCGCGAGCAGGATAGGCGGATAGGGCTGTCCGGGCGTCGCGGCGTGATAGGCGGAGACTTCCTTCAGGAAAGCCCAATCGTCAGCCTTGTCGGGATCGCCATATTCGTCGATCCAGCTCGCGCCCGCCAGGAGCTTGGTGTAGCGGCGCATATCGATAAGCGGAACCGTGCAGAACAGCGCGCCGAAATGCTCAGGATAGCGGGTAAGCATGTTGGCGATCAGCAGGCCGCCATTTGAGCCGCCCTCGGCGGCAATCCGCCTCGGCAGCGTAATGCCCCTTCGCACGAGGTCGGCGGCAACGGCGGCGAAATCGTCATGGGCGAGACGCTTGCCCTCCCTCCGCCCGGCATCGTGCCACCGGGTGCCGAACTCGCCGCCCCCGCGGATGTTCGCCACCACACACGTGCCGCCGCGCTCGAGCCACAGCTTGCCGAGCGAGGAGTTGTAGGAGGGCAGGAGCGATATGCCGAACCCGCCATAGGCGCTGAGATGAACCGGGGCATCCCCGTTCCCATCCGCCGGGCCGACCTGTGTATAGGGAATCATCTCACCATCGATCGATACTGCCTCGTGGCGCGTGACCACCAGGCCGGATGCGTCGAAATTCTCCGGGCTGCGCTTCAGGATTACTGAAGCGCTGACAGGCGGCGCGGCATTGAGATCGAATAGGAAAAGCTGCGGCGGGGTGATTGGATCATGAGCCCCGACCAGAACCTCCCCATTGGTCTCGTGGTCTGCGGCATCGAGTGACCAGAGGTGAACAGTCCCTTGCACGGGAACGGTGTCCAGGGCTCGGCGCGTCCATTCCTGCGGGCCCGGCGTGAACACCTCGAATCTAGGAACGAGGTTCGCCAGGTAGGCGATAATGAGCTTCCCGTCATTCCAGAAGAATGACTGCAGACAGCGCCTCTCGTCCGGTTCAAACAGGGTACTGAAACGGCGTTCGCCGGCCAGGAAAGAGGAAAGCGAGATGCCGATCAGCGCGTCGGCGTGATAGGTCGTCCCGGCAACCGTCCATGCTGTGCGCGGCTTTACCGCCAGCCAATCGCCGAAGTTACCCCACCAGGCGTCCTTAGGAAGGTCGATCTCAATCTTCGGCCCGCTTTCATCGCCAATGCGGACTATCTTCTCGAAGCAGGCCAGCTGCTCGATGAACCACACGCGCTCGCTCTCGGCGGTACGGTCCAGATGGCCAGACACACCCAGGGTTTCGGAACCGGTCTCGAAGATTACCGGCGCGGTGAGGGGATCCGCGCCACGCTTCCACAGTCGCACGGTGCGCGCGTAACCGGAGCGGGTGGCCATGCCATGACCAAGCGCACTGGAAAGCAGAAGCGTGTTGGGGTCGAGCCAATCAATGTCACCCTTGGCCTCGGGGAGATTGAAACCGTCGGCGACAAAGCTCAGAGAGCTCAGGTCGAATTCGCGATGCACGACCGCGTCGCTGCCGCCGCGCGACAGGCGCAAGACGGCTCTTTCGCGCGTCTCCGGCTCGATCGACGCGCCGCCCCAGACCCAGTCTTCTCCGTCGCTAGCCGCGAGGGCGTCCAGATCGACCAGTAGCTCCCATTGGGGATCCGCCTTCATGTAGGCGGCAAGGGTGGTCCGGCGCCACTGTCCGCGCGGATTTCCGGCATCTTGCCAGAAATTGTAGAGGTACTGACCACGGCGCCAGATGGTGGGAATCTTGTCAGGACGGTCGAAAATCGCTGTCAGGGCCGCCCGGTCGCGCTCGAACTGCGTTCCCGCGAAGTGCTTCAGGGTCTTTGCCGACTGGCTGGCGGTCCACGCAAGTGCCGGTTCGCCTTCTACATCTTCAAGCCAAAGATGAGGGTCATCGTCGGGCGCATTCAGCGTTGGGCGGAAATCGAATTCGCTCATGTGCGAAAGACCTGAGGAATGAAGGCGCAATGGCTCTCGCCTGCTCGAGAAGGATCAATGTTTGCGGCGTCGCCCGCATGCTCGAAAAGCGTGATCATGGATGAGTTCTTCCCAGTCGGTGCGGCGTCGCAGTGCTTTTGCGCATAGGACCGCAACGGTCGTGCCAACTGGGAAATCCTTACGGAACAATGGGATCGCTCTGGCAGCGCTGTGTCAGATGTCAGACATCGTCGCGAATGCGACAACGAGCGTACCCCGTAATCACCGGATCAACCTCCGGCGCGAGCGGTGACACCGTGCAGCACTCAAGCAGGAGTGGCTGGGCTGTGGTCCAGCGGCAAAAAACCGGAGATTCGAGGAAAGGGCTGGCGCCGCTTGGGCGACCTGATGGTGCCCAAGCCCTGCCGCAATCTTGGCCTGCACCGTTCCCTTGGTTGCATTCTTGAAGTCTGTCGATCAAGTCACCAAGCTGCATTCGGGCGAACGCATGGGACTCGTCCCTATGGCAACCTGGGCTGATGTCGGGCCGCCGTCCGATATGAGGGTTTAGGATTGGGGGAGCTCGGGCTCGGCGTAGTATCTCAACGAGACGCCTAATGGTCGACGATGTCTACCTGACGCTACGCATTGGTGTGCCGCGGCAACAGGGCAGTGCGGGGCAAGTCTGCTTGGAAGAATCAGCTGCAGCAGGCGCTAGTGAGCCCCGGCCGCTCCATCTCCATGCCGCTCGCAAAACCCCGGCGTGAGCACCGGCAAAAAGCGATCTGCGCGCCTCGCCGGTTCGTTTTGCGGTCCACTGAGCTGTCGGCTTAACCTGTACAACTATACAGGCTGCCATAGCGCGGAACTTGGCCTCCAATGGCGGAAATTCCCCCGAGGAGACCTCCATGACTGAGCTTATAGCGCCGGCGCTACGACAACTTTCCCACAAGCAGCGTGCAATCCACCGCCACGCTAATGCGCCTGCAAGGAACGTCTGGAACGCGACGCAGGAGCCGATCACCGCCATCAAACCGGCTCCCTTGGCGTGCTCAGGCCGCGCTGGCTGTCGCTGCGCGGGTTCGACGGTCTGGTGGCCATTTGCGCGCGCCTTCTGCCCTCCAAGGTGCCAATGGCACACTCTTCGACCAAATGGCGTCATCGGGGTCTGGTGGCCCCGGCGCCGGTGCTTTGCCAGGTGGCATGATGTTTCGGCCTCCCTGGGGGCGGGCAGGGGAGCACAGTGATGCCTACAGTTCTCGTGACTGGCGCGGATGAGGCTGATTGGCGCGATGAAAGATCGTACGATTACACCGCTGGTCTGACGCCGCGCGAATGGGCCTGGGAGTTCTTGCGCCGCAATCCAGCATTCCAGCGTGATTTGACGGCTGCAAGCCAGCAGGCCAATACTTTGTCGCACCAACCCTTTCTCGACGTGGTCGCGTCGCCCGGCGACCTGTCACAATGGGGTCTCCTGTTTCGCCGAGTCTTATGGGCGAAATTCGCTCGTATTCTGGTCTCCGCTCTGGTGCGTCCATGTGCTGCCGGTCATTGCAGAACAGCTGTCCGCATCCTCGGCGACATTGCCGTTCGAGCTCTCGGCGTTGCCATGTCGTGCGACGGTCCTGCTGGCGCCCGACAAGGGCCAGCATGTTCTTCTTCGCAATGCGGAACATACGCTCCAGCTCGCCGTCTCTGGCGCGGATATCTTGCGCCCTGTTTGCCTCCGCACCGAGGCGATCTGGCCAGCGATGCTTTCGAAGCCCCGTCTGAGGGCGCTCGAGTGCCTCAATGCTCTAAGTCTGGGTCAACACCTGCCCGCCCGCTTGTTTCCGCCGGAAAGACGCGGTCCGCGTTTGACCTTCATTCTTCGTGCGCTCGACGGCTCACTTGCTGGAGCGTCACATCGTGAGCTCGCCGAAGCGCTGGTTGGTCAACGGCGCGTCCATGCCGACTGGAGGGATCCTCGCGATCATCTGCGCGACCGCATTCGCCGTGCCGTCTCGCGTGGCCGCGCACTCATCAATGGAGGGTACAGAGATTTCCTTCTTTAAAAAGTGACAGTCCGCCCTGTGCGTCAGCGGGCGAACAGTTCGGAGCTAAAACCCGTTACCACCGATTGGCCCGCTCGACATGGCAGCGAACGGCCTTCGAGGGCGCTCTGGTTGAGGCATCCTCGATGCCAAGAGGCACGTTCGTATTGTCCGATAGCCGACAATGTCGAGTACGCAAGGTACAGGAACCTGACTCTCGGGTGTTTTTAAGCGCTTTTTGACCTGGCACGGTACATGCATGCTATTCAGCAAAACACGCGGACTGAGTGGTTCCCACCTCCACGAGAGTCGCTGAATTACGCCACCTCCCAAGGCGTACCCGGCCCGGCAGCGAGCTCAGTCTCCTGCCGGGCATCCGTGTTCAGATGTACTCGCGTTCAGAACTTCAAATTAGAGGCGCAATGCGGTACCTGTGGAGAGACAGATTCCGCGCATCGCCAGGCGCTCGACATTCGCATCGGCCTCACACCACGGGATGGTCAAAGAGCACGTATTTGGAAGGCGCGGTGCTTGAATCCCATTAAGACGTACTTGCGGCAGGCGGATTGCCAACTCCCGTTCAAAGTTGTTTCGAAGCGCGTCGATGCCACTCGCTAGACGCAGCCGCCGAGCCGCCTGTTCGCGGCAACGGCCAGTCAGACGGCTGCTTAGCTGTTCAGCGTCCCCGCGCCGTCGCCCGTCCTCCTGTTCACCATAAAAAAGCGGTTCGAGGCGCAACCCCTCCCTAATGTATAACGCGCCAACGCCTTTCGGGCCCTGGAATTTATGCGCTGATAGGGAGAGCAGATCGACTTCGACGAACTCGTCTGTCAGATCTATGGGTATACGACTAACAACCTGCGCGGCGTCCACGTGTAGGATCGCCTCCGGAGCGAGGCGCATATCGGTCTAAACTCCAATGGGTTAAACGACGCCCATCTCGTGGTTCGCAGCCATCACAGAAACGAAGGCGGTGTCGGGCGTGAGTGTCGCAGCGAACGCATCTGGTTGATCCGACCTGACCCATTCGCTGGACGTAGCCTACTTCGGCGCGCGAGACTCTTCGGTCGAAGACTCTTGCTTCATAGAAGCCAAGACCGGCCTGCATTGGTCTACATGGGTATATTTTCGACTAAGTTGTCATGCTTATCACTTCTTTTCTGGATGCGGCCAGCTGTTCCTGCCGATAATTGCCCAGGTTGACGGCCGCCATGCGGAACGCAGAGGGAGCCTTTGGTCTTCGTGTAGTGGTGCCCTCGGCTTATTGGTTCACGATGATCTGGCCCAGATCGGCAAGGCACTCGACCACGTGGTCCGGCCTGAATGGAAACCGCTCTATGTCAGCCAGTTTCGTGACCCCAGTAAGCACAAGGGCTGTCTTCAGCCCCGATTCCAGCCCGGCGAGCACGTCGGTGTCCATGCGGTCACCGACCATGATGGTATCGACAGCTCGCACTCCGAGCCGGTCGAGCACGTTGCGCATCATGAACGGGTTCGGCTTCCCGACGAAATAGGGCTGACGGCCGGTGGCCTTCTCGATTAGTGCTGCGACTGCACCGCATGCCGGATGGGAGCCCCGCTCGGTCGGGCCAGTCGCATCCGGATTGGTGGCGAGAAAGCGCGCGCCCTTCGCCACAAGCTCGGCGCCAGTTGCGATCTGCTCGTAGTGGTACGAAGTGGTGTCTCCGAGGACCACGAACTCGGGGGCAAACTCCGTTATCCGGCAGCCTGCCTGCCGCAGGGCCTCGACCAGACCGTGGTCGCCGATGACATAAGCAGATGATCCGCGCTTTTGCAGTTCCACGAACCGCGCAGTGGCGAGCGCCGACGTGTAGATGTGCTCTGGCTGCACGGCGAAGCCAAGCGCTCTTAGACGCTCGGCATGATCTTCGGGCGTGAAGCGCGAGTTATTGGTGAAGATCTGAAACGGCTCACCCTTGGCGACTAGCCCGGCGACATAGTCGACCGAGCCAGCAATCGGTTGGCCGCCGCGGACCAGGACCCCGTCCATGTCGAGCAGATGCGCTATAATCATTGGATCTCACCCCTCAATGTCTCTCGTGGATGTGCGGCCTGGGCACGTCTAGTGTCACTGTATCTTGTCCAGGCGAGAATGCCGGCGACTGTAGCGATTCAGAGCGATGCGCGAAGGGCGCTCAATTGCTTGTGCGGCAATAAGGAGGTTGCGGCGTAAAAAGTGTCCGCAACCGCTCGCCGTGCGGACGCGCTGCACCGTTGGGCTGACGACATTCGCTGTGTCAGCGCATCTGATGGACGATCGCGTTCTAGTTCGCGTGAACCACCTGGCGAGACGTTTCTCTGCAGAACCATCGTGATTGATGGCACCACAGTGATCCAGCATTGTCTCGCGCCGCGGACGCAAACACGCCGGTGCCTTGGCGGACTTTCCAATGGTCGGACAGCCTATCGAACGATTTCGAGAGTCGCTCCCGCGCCCCCAAGGTGTGATTCAGTACCGATATTGACGCCGACCGCGAGTGGTTTACCCGTTCATTTGTTTTCGCGTTTCCGCCAAGTCAGGGTGACAGTCGGGCGCCTGCGATGTCCCTTCGCGAAGAGCCTGACCCGTTCAAAAGCCTGCTAGGCGCCGAGCTTGGGCCGCGGCAACAGAAGAGGAGGTATTGCGACTTAGGGCATTTTTTGAGGCAGAGCCCGAGACACTTCGTTTTGGGGGCGGCGGCCGGGTATTGATGCTTGGCAGGAGTGAAGATAGAAAATGGCAGCGGCCGGCGTTGCAAAGAAGGGAAGGCAACAGGGCAGCGCTATGACAAGGGCGAGCGTCGATTCAAGCACGTCGGAAAGGGCGCTCATCCCGTGTTTGAATTTCACGACAGCGAGCCGAAAACGTGGGTCGGAAAATGCCCCTCAACCCTATCTGAACGTGATCGGACAAAATTACTAAATGAGGCAATTGGGGCGCCGAACTGTGATCGGCACCTGCCCGTTCCGAAGAAGCTATACGTCGTTTACCAGGGGACATTTATGAGGCCCAAACGAGCGATTGCGGCCGAATCTATCAGGATATCCATATAAGGTGAGCTGTCGGCGGCGTGGATCTCCGGGTACTTCTTGATGCTGTCGCCCCGCACAGATGAGATGCTTGCCGCGGTTGGATAGGATGAGCAACGTACCGTCAGGTACCGGCGCCTTGGCTCGTCGCCGCAGAGGCGGTTCAACGTACTGGGCGCCTAGATGCACACTTAAGGCGCGCAGGCCGGGGTCGCGATAGACGACCCGAACCAGCCGCAAGCAGGTTCGCCAAAGCGCTCGATCATCCCTTTGGTTCATTCTGAGCCGGAGGTGTCCATCCACATAGAGATCAGATTCCGCCTATGCAGAGATATTTCATTTCGAGGTAGTCTTCGAGCCCGTGGCGGGAACCCTCCCGCCCGATGCCGGACTGCTTCATCCCGCCAAAGGGCGCCGCTTCCGAAGACATACGCCCCGTGTTGATGCCAACCATGCCATATTCCAATGCCTCGGCCACGCGCCAGACACGCTTCAGGTTCGAGGCATAGAAATAGGCGGCGAGGCCGTAGATCGTGTCGTTGGCCTCACGCACAACCTGATCCGCCTCGTGGAAGCGAATGATCGGCGCCAGCGGCCCGAAAGTCTCCTCTTGCGCAACCGCCATCATGCTGGAGATTTCAGTGAGGACTGTGGGCTTGAAGAAGGTGCCATCCTTGCCAATACGTTCGGCCCCGCATCGAATTGTCCCACCCTTGGCAACGGCATCTGCGATGTGGGACTCGATCTTGGCCAAAGCATTCAAGTCGATGAGCGGTCCGACGTCCACTCCGGGGGCGAAGCCGTCGCCAACCGACAAGCACCGGACTTTCTCCACGAACTTCTCAACGAACTCATCGTGAACGCTCGATTGGACGTAAAGGCGGTTCGCTGAAACGCAAGTCTGGCCGGCATTGCGGAACTTCGCCTGGATCGCGCCGTCAACCGCAGCGTCGATGTCGGCGTCATCAAAGACAATGAAAGGGGCATTGCCGCCGAGCTCGAGGCTGACCTTCTTGATCTGGTCCGAGCACTGGCGCATGAGCAGCCGGCCAACCTCGGTCGAGCCTGTAAAGCTGATCTTGCGGATCTTGGGATTGGAGCAGAGTTCGCGTCCAACGCCAGCACCTTCGGACGCATAGATCAGGTTGACGACACCGTCTGGAAAGCCGGCTTGATGCGCGAGGGCGAACATTGCGCCTGCCACGAGCGGCGTCTGTTCAGCAGGTTTGAGCACGATCGCGCAGCCCGCCGCCAAGGCCGGCGAGATCTTGCGCGCCACCATCGACGCTGGGAAATTCCATGGCGTAATCGTGCCGACCACACCGATCGGCTGCTTGATCACCAGCATGCGACGGTCTGTCGAGGGTGCGGGGATCGTCTCGCCATAGATGCGATTGGCTTCTTCGGCGTACCATTGCAGATACGCGGCCGCATGCGAAACCTCCGACTTGGCTTCGGCAAACGGCTTGCCCATCTCAGCAGTGAGTATGGCGGCAAGATCACCGGCGTGGTCGATGATCAGCTCATGCCATCGCCACAGAACGTCGCTGCGTTCTCGGGCGGTCAGAGCCGCCCATCCAGGCTGCGCTACGTAGGCCTTTTCGATCGCAGCGCGTGTCTCCTCCACGCCCATGTCGGGAAGTACTGCCAGCACTTCGCCGCTCGACGGGTTGAGGACCTCGAATGTCCGCTCGCTAACTGGCGTGCCGAGCGCCGGCAGGCGATCAATGGCGCCAAACAGGTCCGCGGATTTCAGGTGGCGGACCATCGGCAGGCACAGGGGCAATACTGAATTCCTCTCAAACACTGCGGATACGCATGTCAGCAGGCGTCGGTGTATATTCCGCGTCCGGGGATGCTTATAGGGCCTCGGCCTGATGGCTGGTAGACCATTGCACTCAACTTAAAGGGAGAATTCTTGAACTGTCGTGGTCGATGATTAAGTGACAACCTGAACAATGGACATCGGCTTCCGACCGAGCAGCCAGTTCACGTGGCCTGAACGGATCGCGATCTCTGCCATCGGAAGGGAGGCTCCCATGAGGAGAAGGCGAGCCACGATTCGGCGGATCGGTCGACTGACCCGGCAGGTGCTTCGCACGCCCGCGAAAACAGCTCCGCCGGCCTTTCTCACCGAACCGAATTTATCTCCCCGAGAAAGGGAGAAGGAAGGCGAACTGGGCTGCCGGGCTCATCCTTGCCCCCAGCGTCAGGCCGACGACCATAAATGGCGGGCTCGGCCGGAAGCAGCTCCGCCGCTGCCCTGACTTGATCGAGCATCACCGATCGATCAGGCTGCGCGGCGCTGAGTGTTGTCGATGCCGAGCTTCTCGAGCTGCGATTCGAGGGGCGGGGCTGCAATCGACCTGGAGGGATCCAGTTTGTAGATAGCATAGGCGCCGATCCATGTTCCTTGGTTGCCTCGAGCTCTGCCTCTATCCTTGAAGACCAGGAGATTTTCCTGTTTCCGGCCGTGTCCGATTGAAGACGTCTTAGTTTCGAAACGCGACACAACAGACGCGCCGGCATCCCACCCGCGTGGCACGAATGCGTGCTTTTCTCCTTTTGATCGCGCTCCTCGGTGGCACGTCAATTGCACGTGACAGTTAACGGCCGGGGGGCCCAGACGAATTGTTCCTCTCGATCAACCAACTGCGCGCAGAACGTGACGGTGCGCAAACTGAGGGAGTAGCTGATGCGAGTAGTCGTCGTATAGATCCATGGTCACACCGGCATGATCATCGGTTCGGACAGCCGCGCCCGGAGGTCGACCACCGCGGCGAGGTCGAAAGCATGACGGCGGTACTGCGAGAGGGCGGCCACCAGACGCCGGGGTGCGACGGCGATAAAGAACTGCTCGCTTCGCTCGTGTGGTTTATGCCGCCCATCCGCAGGCCCGGCCCTCGGGGATCGCCTTCAACATGCGTACGGTATTCAGGGCGAGAAGTGGTCTCACCCACGTTTCCGCCATGCCCCGGCGGGCATCCCGTACACCGGATCCGGCCCGCCCCGGCATGGGCTAGCGCTCGACAAGATCATCGCCAAGAGACTAGCCCGCGATGCCGGCGTGCCGACGCCGCAGTTTCGCGTGATGGTTGCGGCACCAGTGCCGGCGAGCTGCGATTCCGCCACGAAAGTAGGCAGCATTCTCGATCCGTGTTGATGGTGCAAGCACCTCCATCAGAACTCGCTCCAGCGCCAAATGGCATCAAAGTTTTATAGAGCCTCGCCATCTCGACAAAGGTAGTCAAGGAGTTCGGACATGCAGCGCATTTCAGGGCTGGGCCACAACCGGGGAGAGGTCGTTGGGCCAAAATCTCGCGAGGAGTTTCAACGAGCGCTAAAGATCACGCCCGGCGGCAGCATGCGTGCTGCGCAGTTCTTCGCTCCCCACCCGCCATATGCTGTGGCAGGAGCGGGCAGCTGGATCACTGACGCGGACGGCAGCAAGGTCTTCGACTGCGCAAACAACTCCTTCTCGCTCATTCACGGCCATGCCTTTCCGCCGGTGATCGAGGCGCTGCACAAGGTCCTGGACGACGGCACCGCATTCGGGCTTCCGACCACAAGCGAGACCAGGCTCGCGGAAGCAATCACGACGCGTTCGCCGAAGCTTGAGCAGGTCCGCTTTACGAGCTCCGGCACCGAGGCTGTTATGTTCGCTGTCAAGGCCGCTCGCGCTATTACAGGGCGCCCGATGATTGCCAAGTTCGAGGGCGCATATCACGGCGCCTATGACTATGTGGAAGTGAGCCTTGATTCTGCACCAGACAACTGGGGCGATTCGTCGCCTAACAGTGTGCTCTATGCCAGTGGAACTCCCGCCTCCACCGCCGCGGATGTCCTTGTCCTTCCTTACAACGAGGCCAAGTCGTGCAGAGAGCTCATCCGTGCACACCATGAGCGCCTCGCCGCGATCCTTCTCGATCCAGTTGCTCCCCGCGTGGGCATGGTTCCGATAGAGGCGGATTTGCGGGAGGTCATCCAGGATTGCTGTAACCGCTACGGTATCCTGCTTGTGGTTGACGAGGTCGTTTCTTACCGCGTCGGTTTCCGTGGCGCCCATGACATCTTCGGCTTTGAGCCGGATCTGGTCGCTTTGGGCAAGATCATCGGCGGAGGTTTGCCCGTTGGAGCCGTAGCGGGGCCTGCGTCGTACATGGCGGTCTTCGATCACACCAGGGGCAAGCCAGCCGTGTCTCACGGCGGCACGTTCAGCGCAAACCCGCTCAGCATGACAGCTGGGCTGGTGGCACTACAATCATACACAAAGGATGCCGTGGCCCGTCTTAACCAGATGGGCGAAACGCTTCGTAGTGAAATCATCGAGCAACTCAGAAGGCGCGAACTCCCAGCGCAGGTTACCGGCGCCAGCTCCCTCTTTCGGCTCCACCTGAAGACCGAAGTGATCCGAAACTACCGGACCTCGTTCCCGAGCGCGTTGCAGAAGGCGGCGCTCGCAAAGGTGCACCTTGCAATGCTGGAACGGAGTTTTCTAATGACGACGAATTGCTCTGGCGCGCTCTCGACCCCAATGAGCGAGACCCATGTCCAAGATCTAGCCGCAGCGCTCGTGGATGCCGTTCATGAAACTTGGAAACAATCTCCGTGGGACTGATGAGCAATGGTGGAAAGCGCAGCTTCGCGGCAGCCCTCGCGTCGGCGGCTTCGCCGATACCTGTCATTGGATCCGCGAAGTGATCGGGAACGAAGCGGGAAAGGAATGCACGACAATAACGTCGACCGGCGCACCGACGACCGTTGCCATGTCGAGAACACGCTGCAATTCAAAGGGCGGTCATCGGTGCCGCTCGCACCCGGTTCAACAAATTAAATTCGACCGTTAGCTGCCAATTGCGCTTGGCGCAGGATGACAGCGCCTGGCGCGGCTGGTCCGGGATCGACCGGTAGTGTCAGCTTGCCTGCCCGTGCACAAGCGGAAATCGAGGGCCGCGCGCAAAGACGCCCCATCGGCTTCGCGGTTTGACTGCAGTGAAGAGGTTTGCTTTCGTTTTTCACCGAATCCAGCATTCCTGCCGTTTTCTGAGATTTTGCAGGGTTGGTTTGCGGCGTTTCCGAGTCCTTCTACCCAGTGTGATTTGTTTTTGCTGGGAGCCCGCTTCCTGCACAATGGCCCGGAACCTGCGCCATCAAGAAGGCTTCCATGGCGTCGTCGTAGAGGCCAAGCTCCTGCGTGGCCTTCGGCGAAGCAGAGTCTTGGCCCATACGGGTAACGATCCTTCGCGCAGAAAGACTATGGGAACATCATCAAGAATTATGATTCCAATGCGAAATTTTGGATTATTGATAAAGAACTTGTCCTTTCACGACAGAGAAAAGTTGCAAGTCCGCAGCATCGATGACTTGTCACCTGTCCACATGAGTCCTGGCGCTTCAAGAACCGCGCCTGATCACCCTTCAGCTGCCAAGCGCGATCCGCGCCCGCCCGGGCTGCGCAACCTTGACCAGCTCCGCCCGGGCGAACGCTGACGTCGCACAGTCCATAAGGGGTCAAAAAATTGGACGCGGATGGGAGGCCGGATTGGGAAAAAGCGCAAGCTCAAGCTCGAACGCTATATGGCTAGGCGGTTCGGCCAATAAGGTGTTTGGGTCTGAGAGCGGAAACCGTCGTATCAGTAGATCGATATATCTACGCAAACCCATCGATGCGTTCGTGGACGATCGCGCGCATTTGCTCCGCCATCTTCGCGCCTTGAGAGCCGTCTGATAGAGGCGGCGGCAATTCGAGGTGGTTGAGAGCGCGTGAGAGGGCTGCAACAAGATCGTCGATGCTGGTATCCGCATCGGCTGCCCTGAGGCCAGCCGTGCTCGCGAAAGCCTTGAAGTCGGCGCGCCGCAGACGATCGTCCTTGTCGTTCAGCTTGAGGGCCATCCGGTCTTTTTCGAGATGTGGAAACACGCGAGTCGTGACCGCGTCGTAGAGCGGAGCCATGCGGACTGAGCTGAACTGCGCGCTGCCGGGCTCTGCGATTTTCAGCAGTGCCATGTTCTTCAGGTGCATGTCGCCATCGGCGATCAGCCAGGCGAATAAGGATCGCTTGAGGACAAGCAGGACGTCGTCTTCGGGGGAGGTCGATAGCGGTCTTAGTGCCCGCGCGATTCGCTCCATTGTGCCGTCGTATTTTGCTTCCGTGGGCACACCGAGCACTGAGCAAAAATCCTCAAGCGCCAAAAGGTGCTTGTCGTCAAGGCTCGTTCTGATGTCGAACCGCTCGACGAGGAGCGCCGGAGGCATCCCGTCAGGCATGGGGACGAGCGCCGTCGCGGGCGTCTTGAAACCGGCCGCGCTGCCCAAAGCGAGCGACTGCCATTCGATAACCGGCAGGGCCTCAAATCCACCTGTACCGGCAGGCTTGAGGATGTGGGTGAACGGTTTGCCGGTACTGGGGGAGAGAGTACCGTCGATATCGAGGAACATCGGCGCTTTGATCTGAACGCCCGATAAACGGGGCGTATCGGTACGCTCGAAAATCTGCGCCAGATTGCGCTCGAAGCTCTGCTCCAGATCGCCCCGACCCGGCCCTGCATACTGGCCAGTGAAGATAGAATTTCTAGTGAAGCCAGTGAGCCGGGTTAGCAGGACGTCGGGCGGCAGGGCGGAGAGATCGCTCGCACGCTCGACGATGGTGATGTTGGACATGTAGCGTTTGCCCGAGCGCAGCGTCGCGCGCTCGTCGCGGTCATTCAACACCGACTCAAGCCAGCCTTCAGGCAGCAGCGAGAGGATGAAAGGAGGGAGCTTGCCCGGCGTGGTCTGGCGAATAAGTGGCGGGCCATCCTGATCGTCTGGATTCCAGCGCCACTCAAAACCATCATGTTTGAGATTGCCGAGCGGAGCGCCGTGCCACGCTACGATCAGATCGAACGCGGCTTCATTGCGCGCAGGCTCTGCGGTCACTGGACGGCGGAGGAGGAAGCGCTCAGCGTGCTCGCCTTCGCGATACCACTGGTTTTCGCGGGCAAGCGCCCATGTCGCGTCGGCAGCGCCCTGGGCGCTGCCGTATTCTTCTATGAGGCGGTTCGCGATTGTCTCGCGCATCGTCTCATCGATGGATGCCGCGTGTTCGCTGCGCAGGCGGAAAGCTTCGAGGAAGCGCTGGCGCATCGAGGAGACGTCGATCCGGAATTCTCCCATGCCATCATCGACATTCGCTTGAGCGACTGATGGGTGGTCGGGAGCTGCGTTCTGAATGATTTCCAGCGAGCGCAAGCGCGTGCGCTGTATTCGTCGCCCGCTCAGGAACAGACGGCCATCGCGGGTCGGGCCGAGAAGGACAGCGCTCGCCGCCGAGAGGTAAGCGTTGGGATACAGGTATTTGGCGATGCGGACGGCGTGTTTGAGTATCGTGGCCTCGATATCCTCCCCGGCATCGACATAGATGCCGCGCATTAGCTGGACGAGCTTGCCCGTTTCAGCCTGATAGTGGCTGCGGGTCTTATCGATGTTTTCCCCGACGAGGTGAAGGGCCATTTTCTAACTTTCTCGTATGTGAAATACGGGAAAGTTAGCATACTGACTCCATATGTTAAGAGAATTGAACTTTCACGTATTTCAAATACGCGAAAGTTAATACCTTCTCGGACGTCGACGGTCTCTTGCTCGGCAATCGAACCGCCGGGCGAGAGCCTAGTCTGCGGGCGAGCAGGCAGAAATAAAGGCGTTCATCCTGCCGCACCATAGTCGAATCAGCCAAACGTATGTGGGCGGAGTTCTTCAGCATCTATTCTTAGAGCGCGGGATTATTCGCTGTCACGGGACACCAGTTAGCCGCGGGCCAACGCCCATAATGGCGGGCTCGACCGAAAGCAGCTTCTTCGCCACCGCCCTGACCTGGTCGAGCGTCACCTGCTCGATGAGGGCAGGGCGGTGCTGGATGTAGTCTATGCCGCGCTTGTCGAGCTGCAGCCTGAGAAGCGTGGCTGAAATCGCCGTGGAGGAACCCAGATTGCTCATAGCATAGGCCCCGATCAGATACTTTTTGCTCGCTTCGAGCTCGGCCGCTGTTGGCCCGGTGTCCACCAGCTCCTTGATTACTTGTCTAATCAGGTCGAGCGTCTCCGCCGCCCTGTCGGCGCGCGTCGACGTGGTCACGACAAGCGTGTTGGAATGCTGGTGGCCTTCCAAACTAGAGGACACACCGTAGGCCAGGCCACGCTTTTCCCGCACTTCCTGGAACAGACGTGAGGTGAAGGGCGAGCCTCCGAGTATATCGTTTATCAGCTGCGCGGCATAGAATTCCGGGTCGCTGCGTCCGACGCCGGGAAAAGCCAGCTGGAGCGAAGTCTGGGGCAGGGCGTATGCGACCAACGTCCACTGGCCGAGCTTCGGGGTGACATCAGGTACCTGGGCGAGCGCCTGCTTCTGAGGCAAATCGCCGAACAACTGGTCGAGCCTTGCACTCAGGGCTTTGGCATCGATGTCGCCGACAACCGCCACGTGCAGCCCCTCGCGGGCGAAAGCGGCCTTGTGGAAGGCGCTTAGATCGGCGGGCGTTATGCGGGCCAGGCTTTCCTTGGTGCCCTCGGGCGGCCTCGAATACGGATGCGCGCCGTAGAGCCTGCGCCGCCATGCATCCCTGCCGATCGCGTGAGGTTCGCGCTCGTTGGCAATAATGCCGGAGAGAAGCTGAGCGCGGATTCGGTCAAAGGGTTCCTGATCGAAGCGGGGCCTGTTCAACGCGAGCCTGATGAGATCGAAAGCGGCGTCCTGGCGCTGGGAAAGCATGCGCACCGAGCCATAGATGCCGTCAGGCCGCGCGTGGAAGCTCATCTCAGCGCCGGCATCATCGAGCCGCACCTGAAAGGTGTCGCCGCCGTGATCGCCTGCGCCCTCGTCGAACAAGCCGGTCATCAAATTGGCAAGCCCCTCCTTACCGGCCGGGTCCTGGCTGGTGCCGCCGTCAAACACGAACTGGAGCGTGACGATCGGCAGCTTATGGTCTTCCACCAGCCAGGCGGTGATCCCCTTTTCAGATTTCACCTCCTGGATGTTCGCCGCAGCACGGGCGGTACACGCTGGCAGGGTGAGGAAGAAAATAGCAAGGCAAAGGACAGCCAGCCAG
The DNA here is from genome assembly GCF_055811235.1 of Mesorhizobium sp. WSM4810. Taxonomy (NCBI): domain Bacteria; kingdom Pseudomonadati; phylum Pseudomonadota; class Alphaproteobacteria; order Hyphomicrobiales; family Phyllobacteriaceae; genus Mesorhizobium; species Mesorhizobium sp. WSM4810. The sequence goes on from NZ_JBVVQV010000016.1 coordinate 30,382, forward strand.
GAGGCGAGGCGCCAGCCTTGTCCAAAAGGAGAGGGCAATGCCTGTGGAATGGCCCTGCGGAATTGGTTCGTCATCATATCAATTTTCCTTGGGCAGGAGATAGCCGGTGGTCGAATGGTCGGACACGAGGTAGCGGGCGGCAACGGCCTTAACCTGATCGGCCGTGACCTTGCGGATGCGGTCCGGCCATTCCTCGACGTCTTTCACATTGCCGCCTGTGGCAAGCGTGGCGCCATACATGCCAGCGACGGAGACCTGCTCGTCATGGGCGAAGATGAACGAGCGGATATAGCGGTTTTTCGTCTTCTCCAGTTCGTCGCTGGTGATGCCGTTCCTGGCGATGCTCGCTATCTCGGCGTCGACTGCGGCCTCGACATCCGCAAGCTTCGCCTTGCCGCGCGGCCAGCCACGGATGCTGAACTTGCCAGCATCCAGCATGGTGCCATCGAAATCAGCGTCGGCCGCTGCGGCTATGCCCTGCTTCACAACGAGCTCCTGGTACAGCCGGCTGCGGTTGCCCCCGGCGAGAATCTGTGCCAGCAGGTCCAGCGCCTCGGCTTCGCCGGGCTCGGCGGTGCGATAGGACGGCACCACCCAATATCTGGAAAAGATGGGGACCGAAACGCGGCCATCCCTTAGCGTCAATGTGCGCCTGGTGTTCTGCACCGGCTCAGACGGGCGTTCGCGTGGCGGCAGATCTGGTCCACGCGGGACCTTGCCATAGGTCTTCTCGGCCAGCGCCTTCACGGCCTCGGGCTCGACGTCGCCTGCCACCACCAGCACGGCGTTGTTCGGCCAGTACTTGTCATAAAAAGCCACGGCGTCGTTGCGGTCCAGCTTCTCGATCTCGTGCATCCAGCCGATCACCGGGATCCGGTAGGGTTGGCTCTGCCAGAGCGTCGTGACGACCTCCTCATCGAGAAGCGCCTCCGGATTGTTGTCGACCCTCAAGCGACGCTCCTCGCGGACCACGTCCCGCTCGGTGTTGATGACGTCATCCGTGAGGGTGAGATTGCGCATGCGATCAGCCTCGAAGCTCATCATCTGCTCCACTGCCGAGGGCGCCACTCTTTCGTAGAAGGCAGTATAATCGTAAGAGGTGAAGGCGTTTAGCGAGCCCCCGATCTCCGCCACCGCGCGGTCCAACTCGCCGGCGCCGTGATTGGCCGTCCCTTTGAACATCAGATGCTCGAAGAAATGCGCGATGCCGGATTTGCCCGGAGGTTCGTCGGCACTGCCGACCTTGTACCACACCATATGGGTGACGATGGGCGCGCGGTGATCGGGTATGACGACCACCTCCATGCCGTTGTCGAGCAGGAAATTCGCTATGTCATAGGCGGCCGCCGGAGACGGCGCGGTCGTCAGAAATGCCAGCGCGGTCGCAAAAAGTGCGCCCCGCAGCCAAGCAGACGGTGGCTTCGGTTGTGGTGACCGGGCGATGGACAAGGTTCGCAGGGAAGTGAGTTGTCCCTCAATTTGAAGGTGCTGCGTCCCTGTCGCCCCCACTGGGAGAAGGTGGATCCGTGGGCAGCGCCGGTCCAGACGAGCCCTCACAATGCTGCCAGGCCCGGCTGGGATGTCAGTTTTGAGTAGGTCGGCGAAAGGTGGGGCGGCATTTTTCTGTGTGGGGATCATGGGACGACTCTCCTGCGCGTTTTGCATGACCCCGCAGGAACCGTGCCAGATGAGAAAGCCGTTTCGGCGATGCGATTCAACGGACTCTGTGTTGCCTACCTCCGACATTGTCCGACGTCAGACACCGCCGACTGGGGAGCCTTGCCGCTTAAAGAGGTGGCTAGGTGAAATACCCTTAGGACTGCGGCGAAGATGGTGGCGTTAGCGCGCGCCCGTAGTTGCTGGTCCGCGTACTCTTCTCACATCGGCCGATCGCAGGTCCCTAACAGGACTCCAAACCAGCGATAGACGCGGTTCTGGAATTTACCGGAGCGTTTCAGAACTTGTGTTTGCCATTTGAAGCGCCAGCGCGGGAGACGCTGTCCGCGACAGGCGGTCATGATGGAGCTTGCGAGCCGCTTTAGCGATTTGACCGGGCTTTTGCTATTTTAGCTTTTGCTGCCCTAAAGTCTCGGATATGAAGCGGACCTGGCTTATGGCCTGCCTACATTGAATGGTTACAAAGGAATACACTATGGCGACTGGAACGGTGAAGTGGTTCAACAGCACTAAGGGATTCGGTTTTATCCAGCCTGACAACGGAGGTCAGGACGTTTTCGTCCACATTTCCGCTGTCGAACGAGCAGGCCTCTCGACCCTTAATGAGGGCCAGAAGATCAACTACGAGGTCGAACAGGACCGCCGTACTGGCAAATCATCCGCTGGCAGTCTCAGCAAAGCTGGCTGACCTTTTTCTGCTTCTGCCCGGCAAGAGCCGGGCAGAAGTGCCACTGACCGCGCCATAGGAGCGGGCAAGAACACGGATCCCGGCCGACTGGGGCAGCGGATTGTAGCAAGCTGCTAAATTCTACTGCCACACGATGTTGCAAGCGAAGAGGGGCGGGTCCCAGCCCTCTTAATTTCTGCAGCAGATGCTTATCGCATTCTCGATCGAGCGTGCCGGGGAAATGAACGAGCAATTCAGCCAGCCTCCAGCGATCGACACCTCCTGGATCAAGCGGGCAGGGTACATTGGCCCTGAGGGGACCTGGACCCATCAAGCCTCGCTGGACCTCTTTGGTGACCAAGTTGAACTCGTTCCGTTCAGCGACGGATTGTTCGAAGCATATGAGAATGGCTGCGTCGATGTTGCATGCGTCCCAGCTACGACCTCTCTGGTCGGAGCCACTCCCTACCTCGACCAAGTCTTGAGCTTGAGGTCTCCCACGATTATCGCCGAGTACCCGAAGGTCCTGAGCTACAGCCTCATGGCCAGCAAGGATGCGAGTTTCTCGATGATCGCTAAGGTGGTGGGCCACCCCGTGGCCTTGCAGGAGGTGGCCGGGTGGCTCGACGAGAACATGCCCAATGTCGAGCGAGAGAGCTGTACGGGAGCGACATCTTTCGTCGCTAAGCAAAAATCTCCCTCGATAGCGGCATTTGGTCCTGCGCTTGGTGCCAAGCTGTACAATCTGCAGATATTGCGAACAGGAATTGAAGAAGGGCTGCATAACGTTACGCGGTGGTGGGTGCTCGGGCACAGGACCCCTGCGCCGACAGGATTTGACCGGACGACACTTCACCTCCGCGTTTCAGAGGAAAATCTCGGTTGTGTCCTGAACAGGTTCTCGAATGACAATTTAGCCGTTCTCAATGTCTATCAGCGTCCGACCTGCGAGCGGCTAGACACCCATCAGTATGTCATCGATGTCGCTGGACACGTTTTGACGCACCCGGCGCTGGCCGCGTTGGCGGAGATTGATGGCCTGAGAATTCTCGGATCGTACCCACGTCGCTATTAGTTGTGGCTAGGCTAGGCTAGTTTCCGTCCATAACCCCAAAACTGTTGATCTTATCACTGACGAATAAAAGCCTGCCGCATCGAACTTGATGCGATGTACACGTAATGCGCGAGCGATGGACGAGATCATCGCGCCGACGATCTTGTCGTTCCGCCAGTTTCTTGCCTGCGAAACGGTAGTATTCATAGGCACAGATGTCGACCGGCCGGGCATCTCACAAAACCAGTGACCGTTGTATGACTGTGACGCGTTGTGGGCGGCACGCTCGTCCATTCGGGAAGGTCCAACACTTCAATCCGCGCAGGGGCGCCGTGACCGGGGCCTGCGGCATTTTTACGAGCGTGCCGTTTGGCACGAGCTTATCGCTTTGGCGCCCCTCACGCTGCTTGGCTGTGCTTTATGGGACAACCCGGTCGAGAAAAGCATCGAATGCGGCCGCAACAGCGCGAATCACGAAGCGATGCTCTTGCCGCACCCGGATGAGACCGTTTTCGATGTCAACTACCCCGTCCTCGGCCAGCTTCGCCAGGCGTTCAGTTGAATCGAGAAAGCGGATTGGATCGAATCCATAGGCCGCACAGATTGCCGGCACATCGGCCTCCAAATCGCACATCAGCCGCTCGATGATTGCGGCTCGCACGCGGTCTTCGTCTGTGAGCCGGTAGCCTTTTGACGTTGCCAGACGGCCCCCTGCTATGTGCCGGCTGTAGGACTCGTGTGTCACCTCGTTCTGGACGTAACCATCGCCGACCCGCCCGATAGCCGACGCGCCGAAACCGATCACGGTTTTGCAGGTGTCGGCCGAGTAACCCAGCGAGTTACGGCGTAGCCGACCGCGGGTCTGCGCCAGCGTAAGTTCGTCGTCCGGCAAGGCGAAATGGTCGAGGCCGATCTCTCGGTAGCCGGCCGCAACCAGCGTATCTGCCACGGCCGCAGCCTGTTCGGCGCGGGCGACGCTGTCCGGCAGCGCAGTCTTCTCGATCAGGCGCTGATTCTTGATCACCGATGGAATATGCGCGTAGCCGAACACCGCAAGCCGGTTGGGACGCATGGCGGCGGTTGCCGCCGCAGTCTGGACGCAGGACTCTACCGTCTGATTCGGGAGACCGAACATGAGATCGACGTTGATGCCGCTTACTCCATGCCGGCGCAGCTCTTCGACGGCAGCGGCCGTCTGCGCCTCGCTCTGGACCCGGTTGATCGCTTTCTGAACAATTGGATCAAAACTCTGCACCCCGAGACTCGCGCGGCTCACATTGGCTGCTCCCAGTGCCTCGGCGATCTCGCGCGTGAACGTGCGCGGGTCAATTTCGACGGCGATCGTAGCGGGCTCCCTGAACGCGAAGCGGCGGCGCAGGAGTTCGATCATGGCCAAGAATTCCGCTGCCCCGATCAGGGTCGGGGTTCCACCGCCGAAATGCACGTCGTTCACGACGAGCCTCTGCGGCACTTGCTCCGAGACCAAACGGATCTCGTCACGCAGATCGGCCACATAGTCGAGGATCGGACCATGGTTGCGGGCAATCGTGGTCGGAAAGCCGCAATACCAGCAAATCGATCGGCAGAACGGAATGTGGAGATAGAGCGACACCGGATCGTCAGCCGGCAGACCTCTTAGCCATTCCTCATAGCTTTCTGCGCCGACCGCTGCGGAGAACTCCGGCACAGTCGGATAGATGGTGTACCAAGGCAGGAGAGCCTCGCGATGTTCTTTCAGGATAGAAGTCTGCAACAGTTTCCCTCCCAAGTTGACAACTGTCCTCCTTTTACCCCTGCGATCTCCTGTGTCTCTGCGCTATGTCAATTCCATTCCGCTTCGCGCCGTGTAATCACACCGTGCAAGGAAAAGGCGGGATTTGATCCCGCCTTTCGATGTTTCGCTCACATCATGCCGATCGAGCCGCCAGCCCCACAGCGGGTCTGGATGAGGAAGAAGTCACGCTGGTACCTTCTTTCTGGACCGCTTCTCCGGCGCCGAGACTTCAGGCTCTTTCGGTTTGCGGCCGAGTCCCATTGTCTTGGCCAACGCAGAGCGGGCAGCCGCATAGTTCGGCGCGACCATGGGATAGTCCGCCGGCAGACCCCATTTGGCGCGATATTCATTAGGGCTCAGCCCGTAATGGGTCGACAGATGACGCTTTAGCGATTTGAATTTCTTCCCATCCTCAAGGGAGACAATGTAGTCCGGCGTCACCGATTTTCTGATCGGGACCGCCGGCGTCAACACCGTCGGCTCTTGTGCCGAGACGCGACCGGCCGCCGTGCCCTTCAAAGCTTCGTGCACTTGGCCGATCAGGGCTGAAAGGTCCCCCACCGGAACGGGATTGTTGGAAACATAGGCTGAGACAACATCTGTGGTAAGCTGGATGAGGTTGTCGATGTTTTTGAAGTCTTCTTCTGGCATGAAACTCTCCGGTGGATTGGTCTGCGGAGCGTCGCTTCTAGTGGTGATTTCCGGTGAAAGCAACAAATGTCACGACAGGATTGTTCGTTGCTCGTCCAAGATTGAGGTCTATAGCACCACATCACGCGGTCGTGACACTGATCTGCCTGGTAGTCGCTGTCCCATAACTGCGCCAGTGTCCGCCTTTCCGTTCCGATCTCGTCCGTCTGAATTGCAGAGGGAAGACGCAGAAAGCTTGTAAACCATGAGCCGTGCACTCGATGGGGGCAGAAAAGCTTGCGCGTATGAAACAGGCTGGCGTTGCGCCAGCATGTGGCGACAGGCCACAGAACCGACCAAACCCTCAGGCGAACAAACAGCGACTGCGCGCGCGCCACCATTGAATCCGCCGTCGGGCGATGAATCGCAGTCAATGTCTCCGCCGCTCGATTGGCTTGGTCGACAGGCACGATTCCCTCGATCCGCTGATCTAGCGCAGGGCGTTCGCAGGCCGCATGTGGAGAATGGTTTCCGTGCACATCGTAAGGACTCCATTTATGAAAATTCTATTCCCTGCGGTGGCTGTTGCGCTTGTGGCAGCCACAGCTTTTGCTGCGCAGTCCATTCCGCCAGACCTCAGAGAAACGGCACTGGCCACCTTCAAGCCCTTGCCATTCACGCCGGCGCTCGCCAACAACCCGAGCACGCCGGACAGGATTGCCCTCGGCAAGGCACTGTTCTTCGATCCACGCCTCTCGTCCTCAGGCGTTTTCTCCTGCAACTCGTGCCACAACCTGGCCACCGGGGGCGACGACAATCGTGAAACTTCGATTGGCCATGGTTGGCAGAAGGGGCAGCGCAACGCGCCGACGGTGTTTAACTCTGTCTTCAACAAATCACAGTTTTGGGACGGTCGCGCCGAAGACCTGAAAGCTCAGGCCAAAGGGCCGATACAGGCCGGTGTCGAAATGGCCAACACACCGCATCGAGTGGTCGAGACGTTCAAATCGATGCCGCAATATGTGGAGTTGTTCCATTCAGCTTTCCCGGATGAGGCCAATCCCATCACCCTCGACAATCTAGTCAATGCACTCGCAGACTACGAGGCGACACTGGTCACGCCGGCCCCCTTCGACGCCTTCCTCAATGGCGATGAGACCGCCATCGGTCCCAAAGAGAAACAGGGCCTGGCCCTTTTTATCGAAAAGGGCTGCTCGTCCTGCCATTCCGGTGTCAATATTGGTGGGGAAGGCTATTATCCATTCGGCCTCGTTGAGAAGCCTAGCGCCGACATTCTGCCGGAGAACGACAAGGGACGATTCGCCGTCACCAATGTACCCGAGGATTCCTATGTTTTCCGCGTGCCGTCGCTGCGCAACGTAGCAATCACCGCGCCATACTTTCATTCGGGCAAGGTCTGGGACCTGAGCGAGGCCGTCGCCATCATGGGCACCACCCAGCTTGGCCAAGAGCTAACGCAAATCGAAATCGATCGGATCGTTGCCTACCTTAATTCGCTGACCGGAAAGCGACCGGAGATCACATATCCCATCTTGCCAACTGAAACGCCCACAACACCTCGACCTCGATCCTAGGCATTGGGAAAACAGGCGATCGCGTCGGGGGCCAATGAGCATTCCTTGACCGATCTGGGCGAATGGCCACAAGCGCAGCCGTCCGATTGGGCCGTGATACGTCGCGGCACGATTGAGCGTCGCATGTTGGTGGCATGAGCCACTGCCTTGCACCAGCGATGCCCCTCGCGGGGAGATCGACGGCAGCCAGGGTGGCGTTCCCGTCAGCACCTCCGCAAAGTCACATCGACCAGTCGCCCTGCCAGTCCATCACCACCTTGCCGGAATTGCCGCTCTTCATCGCCTCGAAGCCGGAAATATAGTCGTCCACGCCGATGCGGTGCGTGATCAGGCCGCTGACATCCAGCGGACCCTGCACCAGCGCGATCATCTTGTACCAGGTCTCGAACATTTCGCGGCCATAAATGCCCTTGAGATGCAGCATCTTGAAGATGACCTTGTTCCAGTCGATCTCGAAGCCGGTCGGCGCAATGCCCAAAATGGCGATCTTGCCGCCATTGTTCATGGTGTCGATCATGTCGCGGAAGGCGGGTGCCGCACCCGACATTTCGAGGCCGACGTCAAAACCTTCGGTCATGCCGAGCGCCGGCATGATATCGCGCAGCTTTTCCTTCGACGCGTCGACCACATGCTGGACGCCGAGCTTTTTCGCCAGCGCCAGCCGCACCGGGTTGATGTCGGTGATGACGACCTTTCGCGCGCCGACGCACTGCGCCACCAGCGCACCCATGATGCCGATCGGGCCGGCGCCGGTGACCAGCACGTCCTCGCCGACCAAATCAAAGGACAGTGCGGTGTGAACCGCATTGCCCAAGGGATCGAAGATCGCGGCGATCTCGTCGGGCACGTCGTCGGGGATCGGCACGACGTTGTGCTGCGGTATCGCCAGATATTCACCGAAGGCGCCGGGCCGGTTGACGCCGACGCCGAGCGTGTTGCGGCACAGGTGGCCCCTGCCCGCCCGGCAGTTGCGGCAATGGCCACAGACGATGTGGCCTTCGCCCGATACGCGCTGGCCGACCTTGTATTCGGTGACCGCGGCGCCGAAATCGGCAACCGTTCCGACGAACTCGTGGCCGGTCACCATCGGCACCGGCACGGTCTTCTGCGCCCACTGGTCCCAATTGTAGATGTGGACGTCGGTACCGCAGATCGCGGTCTTCTTGATCTTGATCAGAACGTCGTTCGGGCCGATTTCCGGCACCGGCACTTCTTCCATCCAGATGCCCGGCTCGGCCTTGGCCTTGACCAGCGCCTTCATCATGTTCGACATCAGAATCTCCTTACACGTAGTGTGGTGCGACCAACCGCTCGACCGCACGGACCGCCATATCGCCACCGTGCTTGCCGGCAGCCTGAGCAAGGAGCGTGAGCGGGCCACTTCCTCCCGCAGACCTGGCAGGCGCCTTCCCCAGCTGGTGAAGCTACCGGCAGGGCAGGAGGTTCACCGCTTCTACACAGCCTAGCGGGAGCCGATCTTCTTTGACCGCTCGACCGACGGGCGGTTCAGCGCTCCCGACGGCTCCTATGGCGTTCTGATGAGCCCACCAGCGCGAAGCCATGATTGGTCTTGGGATCTGCAATGTCCTCACCTGAAGCTGTTAGCTGGTTTCGGTTTGCACTCGCCACAAGCGAGCGTAAGCGCCTTCAGTTGCCACCAAATCAGCATGCCTTCCCTCCGCAACAACCCGCCCCTTGTCCAAGACCACTATCTTGTCGGCGCAACGGACGGTGCTGAGTCGATGAGAGATGATGACTATGGTCTTGCCGCCCCGACGCAGATCCTCAACCACTCGCAGGACAAACGCCTCGGCGACCGAGTCGAGAGAGGAGGTTGCTTCGTCGAGGATCAGGATCTCCGGATCCCGATACAGAGCCCGAGCCAACGCAAGGCGCTGCTTCTCGCCTCCGGAGAGGCGTACGCCGCTTTCGCCTAGATAGGCCTGGAAGCCACCGGGCCAGCGCTCGATCACCTCCCGCAGCCCTGTTTGATCGCAGATTTGGAGAATCTTTTCGACGTCCGGCTCGAACTCGCCAAGGGCGATGTTGTCGATCACCGAGCCCGAGAACACGTCGACCGATTGCGGCACCGCAGCCACAACCTTGCGCAGGGATACGGTCGAGAGGTCCTGGAGGGCATAGCGGCCTATCCGTATGTGTCCACCCTCAAGCGGGTAGACATTCTGCAGCAGCGCCGCAAGGGTGCTCTTGCCCGAGCCGCTTTCCCCCACCACCGCTGTCATTTCCCCCTGACGGAAGGTGACGCTAAGATCCTGGAAAAGCTCGAGCTGGCTACCATGGCGGAACGTGACCTTCTCCAGGTGGATGTCGCCAATGTCGGATTTGTCGGCATTGATGCCGCCACCGCTTCCCGGCTCCAGGTCGAAGATCTCGAACAGGCGATCCGCCGCGATAAAAGCATCCTGAACGATCCGGTTGGTCTGAATCAGACTGGCAACCGGCCGGGTGACATAGCCCAGCAAGGTGTAGCAGGACAGTAATTCGCCGGGCGTGATGGTTTGATCGAGGGCAAGCGTCGTTCCGAACCACAGCAGCACGATGGTGAATAGAGTTGCGAGGAAAGTCGAGGTACTGTCTCCAAAGATCGAGATCAGGCCGGAGCTGTAGACGGAATGAAGCATCTTGATGAAGCGGGTCTCCACCTGGAAGTTCGCGAAGCTCTCCATGCCGGAGATCTTGATCGTGGAGACAGCTCCGAGTGACTCCACCAGTTGCGTTTCAAGTTCGGCAGCGTTCTCCATCATGGCGCGCTGTCGATTCCTATGCAGCCGGTTGATGGTCCAATAGACGGAGAGGTACAACGGGATGGAGGCCGCCACGACCAACGCGATCTTCCACGAGTAGATGAACATCAGTCCTAACGAGAACAGTATCATTAGCACGTCGACGAACATGTTGATCGAGACGTCGTTCAGGAAGCTCCTGATCTTCACCGCGTCATTCATGCGGGAAATGATTTCGCCCATGCGCATCGTGTCGAAGAACTTCTGAGGCAGGCTTAGGATGTGATTGTAATAGCCAAGGATTAGGTGGACGTCGATCTTCTGTCCCGTTTGCAGGACGAGCCGGTTTCTGAGGAGATTGATTACGACCTGTACAATCAAGATCAGCAGCATGGCGACGCTCATCAGGTTGAGCAGATTTCGGTTGCCCGCTGTAATCACATGATCGACGATTTTCTGGACGTAAATGGCCGTCGAGAGCCCAAGGATCGTCGTCACCAGGGCCCCGGCGAGAGCCTGCGCCATCGCCGCCTTGTGTGGCGCAAGCAGACGTACGAAACGACCTAGGGGTGAGCTGGTCTCGTCGCGGCGCTTGAAGGTGTCTGCCGGAACCAGGAGCACCAGGGCGCCAGTCCATTGCTTTTTGAATTCCTCGTGCGCCAGCTTGCGGATTTCACCATAGGCTGGGTCCATGACGATGACCCACCTGGCATTGATCGCCTGGACTACGACGAAGTGATGCAGGACCTCGTTGACGATTACGTGCGCGATGGCGGGCTTGGGGATCTTGTATAGGCTGTCGAAACCACCCTTTACCCCCTTGGCAACGAAGCCCAGCTTCCGGGCCGCTTCCATGAGGCCCAGCACAGTAGTGCCGGAGCGGTCGGTCGAGGCATACTGCCGGACGCGCGACAGCGGCAGCTTGTAGCCATAGAAGGCCGCGACAGAAGCAAGGCTGGCGGCCCCGCAATCGGTGATGTCGCGCTGCTTGAACTTGATGGCTTTGCTCGACATAGCGGCTCGCTGACTTTTTGGAAAATGAAGGATCAGTGGCTCGCCAGGAGCGGATTGAGCCAATCGTCGGCCTCGTTGTACAGGAGTCCCAGGACACTGCGGTCACCCAGGAGGAAGCGGGCCCGGACGGTCATGCCTTTCTTCAGGTTACCGATGACCCCGTGCTTGAGGGCGAGGTGGCGGCGAGAGAGCGCGCAGCGGACCTTGAAGACCGGTCTCCCGTCGTGCAGGGTGAAGTCGTGCGCCACGTCGAGCACCGTCGCGTCAATGACACCCCATTGATTGTAGTTGAAGGCATCCACTTGGAGACGCACCGACTGGCCCGGGCGGACAAAGCCGATGTCGTTGGGGGAAACGAAGATTTCCGCCACCAGTTCACCATCCGGCGAAACCCAAGCGACGGTTTGCCCGGCCTGGACGTAGCTGCTGGAAGCGAGGCCCGAGAATTGCTCGAGAGCGCCTGATACGGGGGCTCGAATGAGAGTCAGGTCCCGTTCGCTCTCAAGCTGATGCACGGTGGCCGTGAGTTCCTGGAGGCGCAGGTTAACGTCGAACAGCTGCTGGTTCCATTCGGCCAATTTGCGCCGGGCGAGGATCTCGCCCTGGATCTCGACATTCTGAAGTGCGAAGGCGTTTTCCTCAACGGACTTTGCCGGTGCTACAGCAGCGGAGAGCAGTCGCTTAGCACGCTCAAGTTCCGCGGCCGCATTATCGCGGGCATATCGGTTCTCCCGCAGCAGGTTGAGGAAATGGGCGCGCTCGGCCGTGGCTGACTCGGTTAAGAGGCGGATCGGGTCCTTGGCTTGCGTGCCGGAGGAGATCAGGGTTTCGAGGTCACTGGCAAAATCGCTCTTCGCGCGAATATCGCCTTTAAGCGCCCTGAGCTTTTCCTCAACCACCCCATCATCGAGGGCGAGGATCTCTTGCCCCTGAGCAACCAGATCGTTTTCGGCGGCAAGGATGCGGGAGATGCGTCCGGAGACCGGCGCCACCAGGGGCGTCTTCTCGACGGTGGGTCGAATAATACCGGCACTTTGGAAAGATACCATTACTGTGATGAAAGGCAGCGAGACCAGCGCCGCAGCCACAGAGAGCAAAATAATCTTGTAGATGATCAAAGATCTATCTGATCCTCGAGAAAGGATGCTCTCTGCAGTGCAGTTGGCAAGTTCAGGAATAAGTGAGATATTGATCACGGTCTCGCTGGTCACAATGATATTGATCTATGATGTTGCCAATCATCCACCATGTCTTCGGCGCGTACTACATCAACGAATCCTACAGCAGAAACTGAGGCTATGAACCAAGGGCCACCGGAAGTCGATGATCCCGCTTCTCGGGTTAACTCGGTCAAGCCGTATACTGATATGTCGGTATCCATTGTTTTCCTTTCCAAAATTCAACGATGAAAGTCGGCGATCATTCTGCAGCTCGGCAGCACTTCCCCGCGCCTAAAGGCGGCAATACCCATGCCGACTACGCAAATAGAGGCCAAAAAGGCGTTCTGTAGCTTATTCCAAACCCAACTGAGAGTGCGTCGGCCGTACATCACGCATACGACAAACCAGGCGACATCTGCCTGGAGGTGACCGAGGTCAACCCCAGGCGGCGCGAATATTATGGATCTTCTTAATGATGCTTAATATATGTTATCACGGCTGCTATACCCAGTGCTATCGCAGCAACTCCGCCAAATACTGCCGACGCCAGCCAGAACCACCCTCCGGACGTTGCACATGCTTCTTCGCGCGTTAACTCGGTCACACCATAGGCTTGCAGATTGGTCTTCATTTTTTCTCCTTTCTTAGAGCTTGAAATGTAAGGGTGAATCAGTGATTTGGGTCGGCGACTTTTGCCCCTATGCTTACAGCTGCAAGGCCGAACGTCCCCAAAATCGCGAAAGCTATTGCCCAAAACATCCCTCCCGAAATTGCAGATGCTTCTTCGGGAACCAATTCGGTCACACCATAAGCTGACATTTCCGCCTTCATTTGTTTTCTCCTTTCCCAGAGCTCAAAATAATACGATGAATCAGTAATGCACGCTCGGCGGCGTGTGCCGCCGTCCAACGAGAACATCAAGAGTCGTGCCAACTGCACAGGAAGCTCCGGAACAGCGCTTATGCTTTTTTGTTTCGGCGGCTTAATTGAGAGCGCGGCGGCACGCCGGGCCGAACATCACGCTGTCAGCGCGACAAACCAGGCCACAGCTGCCTGGAGATGACAAAGGTCAACCCCAGAGCAGTCGCGAATATTATGGATCTTAATGATGCTTAACATATGTTATCACGGCTGCTATACCAAATACTAACGCAGCAACTCCGCTAAATACTGCCGACGCCAGCCAGAACCACCCTCCCGACGTTGCACATGCTTCTTCGCGCGTTAACTCGGTCACACCATAAGCTTGCATATTGGTCTTCATTTTTTTCTCCTTTCCTAGAGCTTGAAATGTAAGGGTGAATCAGTGATTTGGGTCGGCGACTTTTGCCCCTATGCTTACAGCTGCAAGGCCGAACGTCCCAAAATCGCGAAAGCTATTGCCCAAAACATCCCTCCCGAAATTGCAGATGCTTCTTCGGGAGCCAATTCGGTCACACCATAGGCTGAGATATCGGTCGTCATTGTTGGCCCATTCTAGTGCTGAATAAGAGCATGAATCAGTGATACCGGTCGGACGCGTATGCCGCCATACCACTAGAACATCAAGAGTCGTGCCAACTGGGTAGGAAGCGCCTCAGAAAAACTGTTCTGCACGTTATCAATGGCTTCACTGAAAGCGCGGCAACACGCCGGGCCCAACATCGCCGTGTCGCTAACTCGACAAACCCGACAGTAGGGGCCAACCCAAGGTGCGTCGGTCTCCTTAGGTCGGCGCTGAGGTCCGGGTTCGTACGTCGGGCCGCGACCGGGACATCCATTGTGCAACCGAAGCTACGTCATCGAAGCGACGAGTCCGGCTGTAACGGACTCGACTGGATCGGCCGCTATCTCGATGGTGCCGGTGCTCAGGCGGCATCCTCAAGCGTTGGCCCTCGGTGAAGTGTCTGTTGGCCGCTGGCGCCTGTGAGAGGCTGCAGCTCATGGACAAAGCCGTCTTCCTTCATTTCGTGGCGAAATCATCCGTCCTTCGGACGACCAGAAGCGCTTCCAGATCCTGCCCGCCGCTGAGTCGTCGCGCGGACCTTCGGCTGGACGACAAGGGTGGGGGGCCTCGCACGCGTCTTCGAGCAGTGCGCGGCTTTTCGATGCCGTTCCTTCTGCCTTGAATTCGATCCGCGAATCCCGCTGGTCACATGTTTGCCGGTCACACTGGCCCAGCGACCTGCGCCCGCTCTTTCTCCCGCAGCGCGCATGCGGCAGCGACCATGTTCATGAGGGCAGGCCGGACCTCCTCCCATTTCCTTGTTTTGAGGCCACAATCCGGATTCACCCACAGTTGGCCGTCCGACAGTCGCGCGCGGGCAAGTTGGGCGAGATGTAAAATTTCGCCGACTTCCGGGATACGTGGTGAGTGAATGTCGTAGACGCCAGGACCGATGTCATTCGGATATTTGGACTTCGTGAAGGCGTCTAGCAGTTCCATTTTGGAGCGCGACGTCTCAATCGAAATCACGTCCGCGTCCAGTTCAGCGATCGAGTCGATGATCTCATTGAACTCAGAATAGCACATGTGGGTGTGAATTTGGGTCGCGTCCGCTACACCCGTTGAAGCGAGCCGGAAGCATTCGACAGCCCAGCCGAGATAATGTTTCCAGTCGGACTTCCGCAGGGGCAAGCCTTCGCGAAACGCGGCCTCATCGATCTGGATCACCCTTGCGCCAGCTCTTTCCAGGTCGGCCACTTCATCGCGGATGGCGAGCGCGATTTGGCGGCAGACCTCGGCGCGGGGTACGTCGTCGCGCACAAAAGACCAGTTAAGAATGGTCACTGGGCCTGTGAGCATGCCCTTTACCGGCTTTTTCGTCAGCGACTGGGCAAATTGCCACCAGAGGACCGTCATCGGATTGGGCCGCGATACGTCGCCGAAGATGATGGGAGGGCGCACGAGCCGGGAGCCGTAACTTTGCACCCAGCCATGCTGGGTGAAGGCGAGGCCGGACAGCTGCTCGCCGAAATGCTGCACCATGTCGTTTCGTTCGAACTCGCCGTGTACCAGCACGTCCAGCCCGATCTCCTCCTGCCAACGCACAGCCGCCTCAGTCTCCTTCTTCAGGAAGGCCTGGTAGTCGACATAGCTCAGCCGGCCCTTCGCGTGAGCGGAGCGCGCCCTGCGCACCTCGTGCGTCTGCGGGAAGGACCCGATGGTCGTCGTCGGGAACGGCGGCAGGCGGAGCGTGTCGGCCTGGACTCTCGAGCGCTTGGCAAATGCGCGCTTTCGTTGCTTCATGACGCCGTCAATGCTGCTAATTCGACCGTGGACGAGCGGATCATGGACCTTTGTAGACATTGCGCGCGCGGCGGCCGCCTCGGCAGAAGCTTTCAGTGAGCCTGCTACGGCCTCCCTGCCTTCGGATAAGGCTTGGGCCAGCACGAGCAGCTCTTCAGTCTTCTGGGCGGCGAATGCCAGCCACGAACTGACGTCCACATCCAGCGCGGTCTCCATCCGCAGGTCCATCGGCACATGAAGCATCGAGCAGGAAGGCGCAATCTCGACGCGATCCAGCGGCCAGCCGGCAACGACCGGCTTGATGCGGTCGAGAATGGCAGCCAGGTTCGCGCGCCAGACGTTGCGGCCGTCGATCAAGCCAAGTGAGAGCACCAGATCCTTCGGTGCGAGCCGACCAACCGTCTCCAACTGCTCGGGAGCGCGCACGAGATCGAGATGTAGGCCCGCCAGGCGCAGCGAAAGCGTGGTCTCGAGATTGTCCCCGAGCGGCCCGAAATAGGTAGCCAGCATAATTTTCAACTTGGGCGCGGCTTTCGACAGCTGGCCGTAGGTGAATTCGAAGGCAGCTCGTTCGATCGGGTTAAGATCGAGCACAAGCGCCGGCTCATCAATCTGCACCCAGTCCGCCCCCGAGAGCTCCAGCGTCCGCAGGAGTTGCTCGTAGACGGGCAGCAGCCGCGGTAGGAGCGCTATCGGATCGAAACCCTGGTCGGGAGACTTCGCCAGCTTGAGGAAGGTGACCGGTCCAAGGATGACCGGGCGTGTATGGATGCCAAGCTCTTTTGCCTCCAGAAAGTGATCGACTGGGTTCGTCGACGAGAGCGCGAATGTCTGATCCTGGCTCAGCTCCGGCACGATGTAGTGGTAGTTAGTGTCGAACCATTTGGTCATTTCCATCGCGGTTACGCGCTGCCCCTGAACTGCATGCCCGTGACTGGCGTGTCCACAACCCGCAGTATCGCCTTGCGTCCCGCGCGCCATCGCGAAGTAGATGTCGAGCGGGACCTCGCCGCCCGTCCAGCCGTAACGAGCTGGCACGGCGCCGACCATTGCTGCGGTGTCGAGCACATGGTCATACAGTGAGAAGTCGTTCGACGGGATTTTCGACACGCCGCGGTCGTGCTGCTCGCTCCAGCTGGCGGCACGGAGTGCCTTCGCCGTCGACAGAAGGTTGGCAGCAGAAGATTTTCCGGACCAGTAGCTTTCGAGCGCGAATTTCAGTTCTCGCCGGCGACCGACACGCGGCATGCCAAGCGTTGCTATGGGAACTTGCTGGGAGACATTCATTCCATACCCCGATGGTTGCGGCGGGGACAAGGAAGGCGCTAGCAGGCCGGCATAAACGCCGAGCTGCCGCGGCCACCAGACACCCCGCCCGTGGACGTTGTTTACCGTGGCAGGTCTCCTGGCTCGCGGGTCACAGCCTCTGCCCCGTCTTCCCGGGGCAGTTCGCCCCAGTGACATTGATGGGTTTGGCTCGCCGCTTACAGTTGCGGGGGCAGCGCCGGCATTGCACCGGCTTCCCTCTTAGCTCTGCTACGGCAACGCCTAGCGGAGAACCACGACACGCGGACAATCGCAGCAGCCCGCTTTGTTGTCAATGAGGTATAAAGAAATGTTTATGTGTTTATGTGAACTGTTCACCTGCGGCTCCCAATTCGGAGGTCGCCGTAGAGCTGAGCCTTCTGCGCCACTCTCCGGTGTGCGCAGGCTGTGCCTGGCCGCTCGGGCAATCTGCCATTTGTACGATCCCGTCCCAAAACGACTTCGTCAAAAATGGCGCGTGTTGGCCATTCATGATCGGGCAGTACTGGCCCGAAGTGCGACAACGTTCCTGAGCCTCAACAACCAGAAATTTGGAGAAAAACCGCCATCCTTCTCGGACTGGTACGCGTTCGATTTACACGCGCTCGTCTGGACAGCCTGCACAACAGGAAGGTGGGCAACACGTGGCGGAAATGCCGCCCTACAGCGAACCCGCCTGTTCAGCCTCGCGGCGCAAATTCTGCCGGGGTCTGGGGCCGATCTGCTGGATCACCAATCCGGCCGCCAGTGAGCCAAGGTCGCCGCAGGTCTGCAGGTCGCGGCCTTGCGTGTAGCCATGCAGGAAGCCGGCGGCATAGAGATCGCCGGCGCCTGTCGTGTCAACCAGTTCCTTGATCGCGGTCGCCTTGATCACCACGGTCTCGCCGCCGCGCACGATCACCGAGCCCTTTTCAGAACAGGTCACGGCGGCGATCCTGCAATCCGTGCGGATCTGCGCCAGTGCCTCGTCGAACGAGGCGGTCTGGTACAGCGACTTGATCTCGTGGCTGTTGGCAAACACGATGTCGACGGTGCCCGAGCGCATCAGCTCCAGAAACTCCTCGCGGTAGCGGTCGACGCAGAACGAATCCGACAATGTCATCGACACTTCGCGCCCGGCTGCGTGGGCGAGCTTCGCCGTCTGCCGGAACGCTTCCTTGGCGCGCGGCGGGTCCCACAGATAGCCCTCGAAATAGGTAACGGCGGCGCCCGACGCCTTGTCCGCCTCGACATCCTCCGGACCGAGCTCGACGCAAGCGCCGAGATAGGTGTTCATCGAGCGCTCGCCGTCCGGCGTGACGAAGATCATCGAGCGCGCCGTCGGCGGTTCGCCATTGAGCGGCCTGGTGTCGAAGGCGACGCCCTGGGCGTGCATGTCATGGGCGTAGATCTCGCCGAGCGTGTCATTCGAGACCTTGCCGAAGAAGGCGGCGCGGCCGCCGAAGCTGGCGACGCCCGCCGCCGTGTTGCCGGCGCTGCCGCCGGAGGCTTCGAGGGCCGGGCCCATGCGGCTGTAGAGCAGCTCGGCGCGCCTCATGTCGATCAAATTCATCGCGCCCTTGATGATGCCGTTCGTCTCAAGGAATGCCTCGTCGCACTGGGCGATGATGTCGACAATGGCATTACCGATACAAAGCACGTCATAGTCCAGCATCTATTCATATCTCCGCCAAAAACCCACCCTCTGCCGCGCCGGGCGCGGGCGGGTTTTTGCAGGTGTGGAATGGAGTTGCCGTATGCCGCTGCATCCAACATCGGCGCATCACGCTGCTGCCGGTCCTGCCTCACGCAGCAGGTCCTCAGCTCTGTCCGTCCTTTCCCACGTGAACTCCGGCTCTTCGCGGCCGAAGTGTCCGTATGTCGCGGTCTTGCGGTATATTGGGCGTAAGAGATCAAGCATCTTGATGATGCCTTTCGGTCGGAGATTGAAAAGCTCAAGAACGACGCGCTCGATCCTTTTTTCGTCGATCTTTGCGGTTCCGAAGGTATTGATCAGGATAGACACCGGCGCGGCCACACCGATCGCGTAGGCAAGCTGAACCTCGCAGACATCCGCAAGGCCGCTTGCAACGACATTTTTTGCGACGTACCGCGCCGCATAGGCGGCCGAGCGATCAACCTTGGACGGGTCCTTGCCCGAAAAGGCGCCGCCGCCGTGACGCCCCATCCCACCGTAGGAATCGACGATGATCTTGCGTCCGGTGAGCCCGCAGTCGCCGCGCGGCCCACCGACCACGAACCGGCCTGTTGGATTGACCAGGAACCTTATCCCCGTCGTATCCAAGTCGTGGGGCAAGACCGGCCTTATGATCTCCTCAATGACGCCTTCGCGGACTGTGGCTTGTGAGACCTCCTCGTCATGCTGCGTCGACAGGACTATGGTATCAAGCGCTACCGGGCGCAAACCCTCATAACGGACCGACACTTGAGATTTAACGTCCGGGCGAAGCCAGCCAAGGCGTCCGGTTTGGCGCACCTCTGCCTGTTTTTTTGTCAATTCGTGAGCGAGTTGGATTGGCAACGGCATCAATGTTTCGGTCTCGTTGCACGCGTACCCGAACATGAGGCCCTGATCCCCCGCTCCCTGCTCGAGATCCTGCCCTCGTCCCTCGTCGACGCCCTGGCTGATGTCAGGCGACTGCTCGGTCAAGGCCAAGATCACGGCGCAACGCCGGCCGTCAAAGCCGATCGCATCGTCGTCATATCCAATGTCCAAGATGATATCGCGGGCAACTTGGCTGTAGTCGATCTGCGCGTCGCTGGTGATCTCGCCAGCCAGAACGACCATCCCTGACTTCACCAACGCTTCACAAGCAACACGAGCCGTAGGATCCTTGCGGAGGATCGCATCGAGGACGCCATCTGAGATATTGTCGGCCATCTTGTCGGGATGTCCCGCGCCGACGGATTCGGAAGAGAACACGAATTGTCTGGTCATGGAATGTCCTCGCTTCAAACGTTGGAATTGGATGTGACAGTTGATCTGGCCGTCTTACCTGTCGGAGATGCCAGGCACGTCGAACGCAGCGCAGAAGTCGGCAACGTCTCTGCGCACCCTGGCATGCACGTCCGAATCATCGGGCTGGCGACAGACCAGGTCGATGAAAGCGGCAATCTGCACCATTTCCGCCTCGCGCATGCCCACAGACGTCACTGCTGGCGTACCTAAGCGTATGCCGCTGGTGAGCGCGGGATGGCGCCGGTCGCCCGGCACCATGTTGAAATTCGTAATGATGCCCGCTTGCGACAAGCGCTCGGCATAGGCTTTCCCGGATAGCGGCCGGTCCCGAAGATCAAGGATCAGCATGTGATTGTCAGTGCCCCCCGTGACGAGCTCATAACCTCGCTGTAGAAGCGCCTGGGCCAGCGCCTTGGCATTTTTGACGATCTGCTGACCGTACACACGGAAGGACAGGTTCCCTGCTTCCTGCAGAGCGACAGCTAGCGCGGCAATCGTATTCATGTGCGGTCCGCCCTGGAGGAGAGGGAACACGGCACGGTCTATGCGTTTGGCCAGATTGTGTTTGCTCTTGGAATGATAGAGCGCCTGATAGCGGTCTTCATTCCTTGACAAGATGAAGCCACCGCGAGGGCCGCGGATCGACTTGTGAGAGGTGCTGGTGACCACATCGCAATGGCCAACAGGATTCGGATGCACTCCTGCGACAACGAGGCCGGTGATGTGGGCGATGTCGGCCACGAGATAGGAGTTCACCTCGGAAGCAATTTCGGCCATTGCCTCATAGTCAAAGATACGCGGATAAGCAGTTCCGCCGACCCAAATGAGCTTCGGTCGTTCCCGTTTGGCCGTCTCGCGCAAGCGGTCATGGTCAATCTGCTGCGTCTTGTCGTGCAGCCCGTACGGAACTCGCTGATAGTCAGTGCCGGAGAAGTTGACGACCCAACCGTGAGTCAGATGCCCGCCGCCGGGGAGCGTCAAGCCCATCATCTTGTCTCCCGGACACAACAGCGCTCGACAGACAGCCTGATTGGCCGGCGAGCCGGAATAAGGCTGCACGTTGGCGTGTTCACAGCCGAATAGCGCCTTCAATCGCTCGATGGCAAGGTTCTCAAGCTCATCGACGATCTCGTTTCCGGCGTAGTAGCGCGCGCCGGGATATCCCTCGGCATACTTGTTGGTGAAAATAGACCCGGTCGCTTCCAACACCGCCGAGGACGCGAAGTTCTCGGAGGCGATAAGTTTGAGGGTCGTCCGCTCCTGGCGCTCTTGTCTTAAAAGCAGCTCGTGAACGCGAGAATCTACGGCAGCCAGGTGAGGCCACCCGTAAGTGTCAGGCTCCGCGATGGCGCCGCCAGTCGAATTGTTCATATCAGCTTCGCGCTCCATTGGGACTAAGTTTCAGGACAAGCAGGCGGCCACCTTGGACCGCGCCCCCTGTATCGCCTCCAGGCGCTGTAGGTCTTGTGTGTGATGGCCATCGCCGTGGGGCAGGAGATCAACCAACAATTGAACCAAGCCGCCGTCCGAGCCTCCTGCTTCGAGGTGGTACGAAGGCCAGGGGCGCTGTTCGTTGCCGAGAAGAAAGCCGGCTCTGGCGAGCTGGCGGACGTGTGCGACCACGTGCTCGCGAGACAGACTCAGAACTTCTGCTAGCTCGCAGACGGTTAGGTCCGCATGCGCACAAAGTCCCAGGATTCGAAGTCGATCAAGATGAGCCGCGGCCTTTAGGCGCATGACCAGTGTCACCATCGGCCGGCACTCCTTGTATTGACTTCGTCCATTTGGCGTCCTCCCACTAATTTCAGAGGCAATCTTGCCGTCCGGCGAGGTCAATACGCCCGACCGCATCGCAGATCGTTTCCGATACGCCACGGTCTCGACCCGCGGCTCAAATGACAGGCTCAACGTACATATTCTCAGCGGTTTAGAGTGCTAAAAGTCCGCGATTTTCTTTGAAGGATCTGTTGCGACACGTGCATACCGGCTAGGATGCGCCCCAGCACAACGGCGGCTGCGCGGTAAGGCCGGCTTGCGAAGATGCGGCGAACGGCCGAGGCCTTCATGCGCTGGTCCCCGCGCGATGGGCAGGACGCTCAGCATCGACGGGGATGAAAAATCCATGTTGTCCATGGCTCCGATCTCTATCCCGATGGACCACATCCCAGGGAAACCAATATCCTGCTCGAAGTCGCCGCCGTCCACGGCGAACTCAAAGCATGGCTGCGGCGCAAGGCTCAATGCAGCTGACGATTGGCTTCATTGATTCTCAACAAGTGATACAAATCCTCGGACTGTAACCCCTTAGTCCCGAGATTTCGTATCAATGCCAGAGCCCGCTCCCCAGCGCCAAATCGCCCACGCACTTCTGACAGTGCGCGGAATCGCGCGTCTCGCGGAGCTGCGCAACGCCGGCGTAACAGCGGCCACGATGAGTCGCATGGAACGGGATGGGGAGGTGCTCCGGCTCGCACGCGGCCTCTACCAGCTCTCCGATGCGCCGCTCGACGCCAATCATAGCCTAGCCGAGGCTGCCAAGCGCGTACCCAAAGGCGTTGTCTGCCTTGTGTCAGCCCTGGCATTCCACCAGCTGACCGATCAGCTTCCGAGACAGGTATGGCTGGCCATCGGCCAGAAGGACTGGGCTCCCAAACCCAACGGCACACCCATTCGCATCGTGCGTTTTACCGAAAGTCTGCTCAACGACAGCGTCGAAACTCATGTTGTCGAGGGCGTGACCGTAAAGGTCTTTGGGGTTGTCACAACAATCGCGGACTGTTTCCGATATCGCAACAAGATCGGCCTGTCGGTGGCGATCGAGGGCCTCCAGGAAGCGCTTCGCCAGCGCAAGGCCACGCCCGGCGAAATTGCCAGGCAGTCCGAGCGTGGCGGTGTCGCCACGGTCATCCGGCCGTATATCGAGGCGCTGACTGCCAATGGCTAAAGAGATCAAGAACATCGGCGCCTCGGTGCGCGCACGTCTGCTGCAACTCGCCAAGGTAAGTGGCCAGAGCTTCGATCTGGTTCTGACCCGCTTCGCCCTCGAGCGGCTGCTTTTCCGGCTTAGCCAGTCACCCCACGCCGACCGTTTCGTGCTGAAGGCGCGATGCTGATGATGAGCTGGTTCGATGATCCGCACCGCGGCACCCGCGACCTTGACCTGCTGGATTTTGGCGATCCGAGCGCGGAGCCAATGCTGGCGACCTTTCGGGAGGTCCTGGCGCAGGACGCCGGCGATGGCGTCGAGTTCGACGCTGACGCACTCCGGGTCGACCGCATACGCGAGGAGCTGGAGTATGGTGGGCTCAGGCTGCGGACGACGGCCTCGATCAGCGGCGCCCGGGTCAGCCTGACGATCGACATCGGCTTTGGCGATGCGCTGGAGCCTGGTGCCGAAGAGCTGGACTATCCTTCCATGCTCGACTTCCCATGCCCCGGCTGCGGGCTTATGCGCGGGAAACTGTCATTGCCGAGAAATATCAGGCGATGGTGGCGCTGGGGCGGGCGAATAGCAGGATGAAGGACTTCTACGACATCTGGATTCTCAGCCGGTCCTTCACCTTCGACGACGACGCCTCGCGGTCTTCCCGCACCACGCCATTCCACACCGTGCGCTTTCCCGTTTTACGGGTAAGCCCCGCATATTTCGCGATGCCCATGGCCTCAGGCCGTCTGGCCATCTCCATTGCATAACAATGGGTGCAGCCTGCCGTAACGATCGAGCACCCTGCGACCGGGTTCCAAGTGGAGTCTGTCCACTCTATCTGGGTTCAGTCATCTTACCCTCCCGAGCATTCCTTGACCCGCCGCCGCATCAGACCGCTCCGCGTATCGGATTGACGACCTCGAGCCCGGCAAAGTCTTTTTCGTTATCCGTTACCAGCACGCACTCGTTCGCTCCGGCGACAGCGGCGATGATCATGTCGAGCCCGCTGCGCGGCTTGCCGGCCGCTTTTCCTCCTGCCATCAGCCGCGCCCAGATCAGCCCGGCTTTGTCGTCGAACGAGAGGATGCGGCCCGCAAACAGCGCCGGCGGCCCCTCAGGCCCAGAGAACCACTTTTCAAGTGCGTCGCGTTTTTTCCCGCGCGGCTTCTCCAGAACCCCGCGAAGAATTTCCGCAACGGTCAGCGAAGCGATAAACAAATCCTCGTCACGCTGTCTCGACATCCATGCCAGGAGCGATTCCGACGGCTGCGATTTGACGACATTGCTGATGATGTTGGTATCGAGGAGGTAGCCTGTCACAGGTCGATCTTCCGTCCCTCTTCATGGGGGCGGGAAAGATCGAGGTCAGCTCCCACCAGCGGCGAACGACGCAATGCGGCGAGGATCCCGCCAGGCTTGGGTGGCTCGCCCGCGATGGTCTGGCTGACAGCAGCGCGCAGGCTAGAGGCATCCGGCCCATCTTCGGCCAGGCGGCGAGCCAAAGATCGAATGAGGTCGCGATCAGCATCGCGGCCAAGCACTTCGAAGCGCGCCAAGCCGCGCTCGCTGAGGCGAGATCGATAGTTTTGAATGGCGCGTTTTTGCGAGCTGCCCATAGTTGCCTCCGACATATTTCCAGTAATATAACCAGAACGCAGGGTTTGATCAAGGCGCGGGCAGTCCGGGCGGTGCTCCCTTGCGGTTGGATGGCATCGGTCCAGGATGCGTGATATATATGTTGCGCGACGGTATTTAACGAGCGTCAAGCAGCCGCCGGGAGGCCGCGAGGTGCAAAATCGTCCAACTGGTCCCGATAGTCTACGAAACTTCAAAATTCTCTCGTTGCCAGAAAACATTTGGCAGTGAAAGGGCCGTCTGTCTCTGTCACCATCAGATCGATGGGCAAGTGCAGGCGAGAGAGCGGCCGCGATCCGAACGGGTCATCTCGGCTTTGACGGAGAAATAGCAGCCGAGCATCGCCGCACGTCGAGCCTCGCTTTTGCTTCCGGTGAACCAGTGAAGCACGACGGTGCCGCGATCCTGCGGGAGATATTGTTCCTGCAGGTGCCGCCGCTGCTCGCCTTAAAACTGTCAGAAAAGTGTGGCGAGCGCCCAGACACCCGTATCACGATTCACTAAGGCTCAGGTGTTCAGCTCCGCGCTTCCGACGACAAGGCTCTGAAGCCGCACCTCCAAGACAATAGGTTTTCCCTTTGCCGGATGGAGGCGGTCAGAAACCCAACGCTTTGGCCAGCATCGGTTCAAGAACCAGATGCGGCCGACCTCCCTTTTCGCGAAGCTCCATTGCCCTGATGATCTTCGTGCCTTCGTGGCTGTGCTTCCAGTCCCGAGACGCTTCGGCCGCGACGATGAGGTAGTCGGTCTGGCCGCAGACGGTGTCCTTCCAATCACCGCCGCGTTCGCAAATCATCGCAGCGATTACTTTTCGAGGGCCGATGGCGAATTTCCCCGTGAGGACGAACATCCGGCTCGGAATCACGAACTGGCTTGCATCCTCCAAGGCGCCGTCAATGACACCCACATTGCCGAAGGTAGGCAGCCCCGTGTCTGTCGCGCTGTCGCCGACAAGACGGGCAATCCACCCGCATATGTCTTCTGCCTCGTCGGCGGTTATGCGACCGTCAGCAAAAGACCTTCTGGCAGTTTCTCCGAGAGTTGCCACGCGGCTGTCTCTGCGCAGGACCACACTCGAGTCCAACCTGGACAGCAGTTTTTCGACCTCTGCTGGCGTGATGGAGTTGTCGCAGGCGATACCGGCACAGAATCCGTAGAACTCGTTGACTTCGTCCTTGTCGTCAGCTGCGACAAACTCCCGTGAGCGTATGCCGATTATTGTTTCAAGGACGGCGTAGATCTCTTCGGGCGCGTTACCCCAAATATCCAGATCGCGGATGAGCTCGGCAGCATCATCGTCGTGAAGAAGGGACAGGAACTGCTCAGCTTCGACCCTGAGTGGCGGCATCTCCGCCCGCTCGACCCGCTCGCTGGCCATCACGCCCTTCAAGAACCCGAGCCAGTACCCCAACGCCTTGCGGTGATTTGCCTGCGCATGGACTCTACCGAGCGCGGCCCCTTCGTGTTCGAGTTTACCGCTCCTTCCGCGGAACACTTCAACCATTGTCGCCCCCCTCGACTCTACTTTTCGATTGTAGCAGACATCACAACACTCATCTATCCGCCGACTAGACAACGCGTGCCGAAACCGGAAGGCTTAATCCCGTTAGCTCCTTGCTTTCGACAAGGATAGGGCCAGGTTGCCACCCCCAGGAACAGCGTAAGCGGCCGACCAAAGAAGACGCTCTGGACACACCAAGGATCAGGCCGCCTGAACCCGCTCCCGCTCCGCCTCCGACGCGCTCTGTCCCTCGCGCAGCCGTGCTCGTCCTCAAGGGACGCTCCGCTCAAGCCCTTGCGGAGTGCGCGCGCCTGCGCTTGACGGGACGCGCGACGGCGGCTCCGGAGATCAGGCTTGGTTCCAGATCGCTTCGTGCGGGAAGCTAAAGCTCGGAGACCGCCTTTCGCCTACTGCGCCGACACTGTTCTGTCCCTGGCGCTGCCGTGCTCGACGATGTCACCTTGGATTGCATCTGCCGAATTCTCGCGTATCCTGCGGCTGCGCATGTGAGCACAAGGTGGCGCCTGGCGCTTCGACGAGCCACCCCAGCAAGAACCAGCGTCGGCATGGCGACCGAAAATGCTGAGGCAAGAGACCGCCACTCCAGAAGGAAACGTTCGTCATGGATTCCCATGCCGTTATTGCGTCCCTGCCAGTCGCCGGGGCCGACCGTACTGTGCTTATCGAGGCTGCCAACGCCGCGTTCGAAAGGGTCCTTGAGCGGATTGAGCCGGCCAACGAGAAGCTGACTCGCACCCTTTGGGACGCCGAGTCCTATATCGATAATGAAATCACCGCAGACATGTTGCCGATTTCACGGGACGAGGCTGCGTACCTAGTCGACGTGTTCCTGGTGCATCATGTCATTGGATTAACTGTCGAAGCAGACCAGGAGGCCGCTGAATCCCGGCCGTGAACCTCCCCGGAGGCAGCTGGATCTGCCTGCTGCAATCTCGCGGGCAGCGCGATCAATGCACTGACCTTTGCCGCCACCTCTTCAAGGGTGGCGGTGAGGCGGTTTATCTGCAAGGCGGTGGCGGCCCGTTCCGGGCCGTAGCGGGTGACGAGATATTCCCGGTTCTGGCTAAGGGACTGGAGATGCTTGGCCGTCTTCGTGCGAAGGCGCAGGCCCGCCTCCAGTCCGTGCTCCGTGCGTCTCGACAGGTCGTGCTGCAGTTTGCGGATCTGATTGGGATTGTGCCCACGATGGAGCAAAAGCGCGGTCAGGCGCTCTGGTGAGCGGCTTGCCGGGTCGTCCGAGCTCAAGGAGGTGGTTTGCCGCCTTGCGGTTTTCCTCTGCCAGCTCGTGAACCTGCTGTGGCGACGCTAGCTCGCCGGGATATTTCCGTTCTTCGAGAGCTATATAGCGCGACATAAAGATGCTGATTTCCTGTGCATATATTCAGCGCGAAACAAATCGAGTTTCTTGCTGAGTGACCGGGGCCCCTACACGCGTCGGAAGGCGGGGCGGCCCGTTCTGGCACTGCGGCGGTCAGGCGAGAAACGGCTGACGGAAAGGCGCTACAGCAGGCCGGATCCGCTCATCTCCCGGATCTGTTGCCTTCCGTCCGGCGGCCGGCCATCGCGTTGGCTGCCGAGTAGCCGCGCGATGGAGTGGCCGTTCCGACGGCCCTCTCCCTAGACTTAGACTACTAGCGAGACGGCGCCGCCACTTCGTCCTCCATGTCGAGCGATTTTTCGACTGCCTCCGGATTCCGGGCGATGGTCCAAAGGAGAGTATTCGCCGCTGCATCCGGTTCCGAGCGACCTTGCTCCCGGTTCCGAAGCGTTGCCAGATCGAGGCCATACCTCACGGAGAACGCCTCCTGGGACAGCTTGGTGCGATCCCGAACTTCGCGAACGCTTATCGGCCGCGGCGCATGAACCTTCGCGATCACTCCTGCGGACGAGAGTTCGTCCTTAAGTGCCCGCAGGTCGTCGACGCAAGGAACAGTTACGAACGCCTTGCCGTGATCGACCATTTCCGTGAGTACCGCATGGGCCGTCCTCAGCGGCAGCTGTCTCCTGACAAGAACCCGAGCAGCCTCAGGAGTATTCGCGCCGTGTAGAAAGCTGAGGCTCAGCCGGACGGGAGAGCCTGACGACACCCGGACGACGTCCCGGGTTCGCACCCGTTGTCCGAACCGCTCCATGAACTTCGATGTAGTCGACATTAAGCTTCTCCGCGATCACTCGACCGAGCTTGCGCAATTCGGACCAACCCCATTGGACCTGGGCATCGCCCCCGATATGCAGGTCACGGACAACCAGATGGTTGCTGCCCATCTCCACGTCCCCCAATAGCTGAAGCACGCCATCGGGCTAGACGACATCAAAGAGGAGGCAGGGTCCTCCGAAATGTCAGCGTCCACAATGAGTTCGATATCATAGCTGCACACGCGATCCCTACGCAAGTTGCTTATAGAAAGCATGTCAGGTGCTGGCGAGGGTCAAGGCCTCACCGATCTTTCGAATTGGCGCGATGCTGGCAACACCCGAATCGTGCCAACTTGGCGCTGCCGGGCCGCTCGGATGAGGTGAAAACTCACCGCTGCGAGCTTGGCCCGGGAGCGCCTACGACCTGGCGCTCCGAAACCCAGCCATCCGGTCGCTGCAGCCGTGACATCCCTCCTTTTGGAGAGCTTCAGCAACCCAACCTCCGGGGCTGCCAACGACCGCCTTTTATTTTGGGGTTTTTGAAAAATCACCTCGCCGGCTATGTTGTCTAAAATCGATTTTTGTTAAACGGGACCTGCGAGGAACCCCGATGACGAAGATAGCTGTACGTATGCGTCGCGGCCAAGGGTCGGTGGGCAAGCGGACGAGAACCTTTCCCAAACTGGCTGAGAAATTGCAGATGCGTCGCTTGGCCAGGATTAACGCCGTCCTGCAGAGGGCGGAAGAATCCGGCCTGCGCGCTGAGAAGGACGGCAGGATTGCGGGACGGGTGAGTGCTGATCTAATAAGAAGGCCAAAGCTCGAAGCGGATTGACATCTGATACCGAGCTCGTCGAATTTGCGTTGGCAAACGTGGCTCTGGAAGACAACTTCGCCGAGACCTTCAGGAAAACACGGGAAACTGTGGATCCGACGCTGAAGCTCGGATTCTGAATCGACCGATTTCGACTTTGGTGCGGCCGTAAGATGGTCGCGATTTGATTCCCAAAAACCCTTGAGCCGCGGCCCCGAAATGGAGCTGCCGATCATCGGCAACCTCGTCGGGCCTGAAGTTGCGGGCGAGGGCGGCAATGACTCGGGCCATCTTCCGCAGTCGCCTTACCCGGATGCCTCATTCATCCATGCAGGAAGGTCGAAGACCTGCGGCAGCCTGATCCCGTTCCAAAAGCTCATGCCAGACGTCCAGTTTGGACAGGCAGGCCGCGTCATAATTTGGGTGGGATATAGCGTCCAGATTTGGCCATAGTCCATCTTGAACTGTTTTTTGTAATCAATATGATAAAAGCGAATTCGGTCAGAAACTAGAATCTTCTCTCTGACAGGAGCTAATGCCATGGAAGAGGTCACGCGAGCGGTTCAAATGCGTACGAAAAGAGCCAAGGAAGGTGCTTTGCTCACTTCGAAGGAATTCGTTGGCTCTGGAAACCGTGCGGCAGCCGATCAAGCTCTGAGCAGACTTGCGAAAAAGGGCGAACTGGCGCGCGTCTACAGGGGAATGTACACGCCCTACAGGAAGACGCCTTATGGATATGTGCTGCCGGAAGCGGAAGCCGTCGTGAAGTCGTACGCTTCCTTGTCAGGTGAGAAGGTCGTCAATACCGGTGCTACGGCGGCGAACCAGCTCGGCCTGACGACACAAGTTCCGGTTCAAACAGTCTTTCTCACGACCGGAAAGTCGAAGAACCTGAAACTTGGCCGCCGCACAATACGCCTCAAGCACGCGCCCGCCTGGATCACGAGCCTGCCAAAGAACAGGTCGGGCGAAGCCATCCGGGCAATCGCGCACCTTGGCCGAGCTAACGGTGTCCACTACGCGAAGTTGCTCAAGAACAGACTGACACCCGAGGAATGGACTCGCGTAGTCGCCCTCAAGGCGAAAGTGCCAGCTTGGGTCCATGCGGCGATCTCGAAAGCGGAAAAATGAGCGGTGAACCGTTCTTCGATTTGAAACGGGGCCAACAAAGAGACGCTCTTCTGGACCGCTTCGGCAACATTGGGACGCGAGCCGCATATTCTTGCGAGGCGTGCCGCGCAAGCGCAGGCACGGACGAGAACTATTTGACCGTATCGCGGCAAGCAAAAGGGACACGCCCAGGTGCCGGAAACAGACCGCCCGTATTGGCTGTACGTCGACCTGATGCGTGCCGCAGGCCCAAATATCCAGGGAACGCCTCATCGCCGGACCTCAGCCCTGTACCAGGCCGGGCGTGCTCAGGATTACGTGACGGACCGCCTCATAATAACGGACATAACCGGTGCAGCGACAAATGTGCGGCGCAAGCGCCTGCTCGATCGTGCGTTCGACATCCGCCCTGCGGACCGGCTTCTCTTTGAGACGCTCAACCAGCACGCTTGCACCGGTGACAAAGCCCGGCGTGCAATAGCCGCACTGGAACGAAAAACGTTCGACGAAGGCCTGCTGAATCGCGGAGAGCCGGATGACGTCGCCATTCGCGTCGCGTTCGGCATGTGCTTCGATGGTGCGGACGGACTTGCCCTCGAAGAAATGCGCTCCGGTGATGCAGCTCCGGATCTCGCGGGAACTTCCTTCCGGCCCATCGAGAATGATCGCGCAAGCGTGGCAGATGCCTTGGCCGCAGCCAAGCCGCGAGCCCGTAAGGTTGAGATATTCGTGCAGGAAGTCGATCATCATGAGATCGTCAGGTACGTCGAACGGACCGACCTTGCGATTGTTGACGGTCATCGAAAGTGGTCGCGTGGCGACGGTCACGGCAGGGCCTGCAGAATCTTCTCTGGCGTGATCGGCGTCTGATAAAAGCGCTTGCCGATGGCATGGTTGACGGCATTGACGATCGCCGGAACGATCGCGATCATAACGACCTCGGCCATTCCCTTTGGTGGGTCGATATCGGAAAGCGGCGCCAATACCTCCGATGTCTGTGTCCAGACCGCGACATCCCTGGCATGCGGCAGGCGATACCGGTTCCAGTTCCACGTCCCGTCGCCGGGACCGTCCTCATAGAGCGGCAACTCCTCGAGCAAGGCGTGGCCGACGCCCATAGCCAGGCCGCCTTGGAGCTGACCTGAGACAAGTTCCGGCACGATTTGAGTGCCGCATTCGAGGATGGAATGATGCGAAAGGAGCTTCACGTCGCCTGAGGCGGTGTCCACTGCGACTTCGGCGATCGTCGCCACGCCCGTGTAACAGGTGCCAGCGGCGTTCTGGCGCTGTACCGGCGGATAGAAGACCTGGCGCCGGTCGAGAAAATGGAAGCCGCCGCAGGTCATCAGCGCCTTCAAACCAGCCGGTGCGCTCTGGCCATAGCAGACCGAAAGCGCGTCGACCGGCAAGCGGACGGCGCCGACGTTCGGCACATCGAACACCGCCTCGGCCCATTGTCCGCGATTGAAGACATGGACGCTGACCCCCGTGACCAGGCTGAGCCTGTGCGCCGCCGCCGCGAGTTGTTCCAGTGCGAGCGGCTCCATCCCTCCAGCCGTCAATTTGCCATCTGCGATCCGCACGTCCGCCATGTCAACAGCGAGCGGCCCCGCCCGCCCGCCGCCCGGTCCACTAGACCAGAGCGCGACCGCAGCCGGCCAGAGCGACAGGTGCAGCAGCGCGCGCGCCGCCATCCGCGTGGCGTGGCCGACGAAATAGGCGCTGTTTGAGGCGCTCATCGGTGAAATAAACGACGGCGTCCAGCGTGGATTGCGTGCCAGCGCGTCCTCCCTGTCCTGCGGCGTCGTATAGGGCTCCTCGGTGGAGGCGAGAGGCATCTCGGGCCAGTCGACGATCCCAAAGGCATAGTCGTGCGGCACCCGGCCGATGATGTCGGCGACCATCGCCGCCTGCGAGGTGGCCAGGCCCGTGCCGATATCATTGCCGTTCTGGCGCATGGTGAGCCGGCCGGACGGATCGAACGACAGCGTGGTCACCGCGGCCTCGGCTCCGGTGCCGTAGTCCTTCTGCACCTGCGCGAAACCGATGCCATAGCGAGTACCCGGATTGGCGGCTTCAAACGCCGCCTTGTTTGCAGCGCGATCCCTCCACAACGGATGGGCACGGGCTCGCTCCAGGATCTCCTCGGTCCTTAGCGCCTCGCCGGCAATGGCGCCCTGCGAGTTCTGCATGCCGGTCTTGAACGCGTTCTTGAGGCGAAGCTCGATCGGATCGATGCCGAGCAGTTCGGCGGCCTCATCAACCATCATCTCGGTCGCGGCCATGGTCGGCAGCGTTCCGTACCCGCGAGTCGAACCGGCATCGACAGCGCGCGAAGCGCGGACTTCGACCGAGAAATCGCTCTTCGGCAGATAGTAGATGCTCTGCGCCGCGTTGGCCCCGACCTTGCCAATGTCGGGCGAGAAATTGCGCCGGCCTCCGGCATCCGTGCGATACCTGCCTTTCATGATGCGGAAGGCGTGCGTGACGCGATCCACGACAAGCGTGTTCTCCATCCAGAAGGCATGGCGCTTCAACCCCATCTGGAACTGCTCGAACCGATCGTTGGCAAGACGCACCGGCCGCCCGTCGCCATAGAGGCCTGCCAGGATGGCGTAGTAGGGAAAGATCGAATGATCCTTGGTACCGTATCCGACCGTGTAACCCATCGAAAGGTCGAGCGCCTTCACCGCGAACCGCGATTTCGACAGCATTTCCAGCGTCGAGGTCGCCACCTCATAAGGCGATTGGGTCGCGATGAGTGCGTGCAGCGTCGAACTGCCCGGCTCGAACCAGGCATTGCCATTGTCGGCTTCCATCGCGGAGGCGTCGGTCGACTGCGAGAAATAGCTTCGCTTCAGGACCAACGCGTCGTCGCCGGTAGCCGTGATCTCATGCTCGATCTCGCCCGCCGCCCACATGGCGCGGGCCGCCGCATCGCCGCTCTGATCCGGCTTCGGCCAGACGACCCGATCGCCGTCGAAACTGCCGTAGATCGTGGTGCCTTCGAGCGGAGCATAAATGTCGGGTTTATCCGATGCCGCGCCGCCGATACGCACGAAACGGCCGGCGCCGTAATGAGGTGGCGTGTCGTAGCCGTCGGCCGCCCCCCAGCGCACTACGCCCTCGGCGAAACGGACCAGCCGCTTGGCCGCCTCGAACCGCGCGAAATCCTTGTAGATCAAGAGCGCGACCGGCTGACCGAGCAGGCGCGGAATGCGTCCCTTCGGCACCAGGAACATGTCGCCATAGAAGCCGGGAGCCGTCGTTTCCGGCGGCGCAACACCATCGCGCACAAGGTCTTCGCCGACTATCAATTGGTCGGGCTTGAGACCTTCGCCCAGCAGTGAGAGGTCCAGCCCGTCCAACGGGGCGTCGGCCCGGGTGCCGCGGATCAGGAAGGCGTGGCTCTGTTGCTGCGGCCAGCCCGCTATGTCACGCGCGCGAAAATCGCGGGTGAAGGTCTTGTCCCCGATGACCTTGGCCACGGCATCCATCCTGAAACGCGGCCGACCGTCCGGTCCGATCCAGTTTGGCGAACGGCCGGGCGAATTGGCAATGGGCGCAGCGGGCCGGCCCAGAAAACGGATCTTGACCGCGATCCCCGCGCCAGCCGCCGCTGCGATGAACTGGCGCCGCGAAACCCTGCCGCTCATGCGGTCTCCCCGAAAGGCCGAGAGCCCGACCCTACACCCGGCTGGCTCGCCTCACCTGTATACTGGCGACTCGGGGCCGTTCCGCCATTCCGGCATCGCTGACAAACGGAACGGCCTTGCCCGGTCATGAAAATCGCCGGGCCTGTTGCATCAGTCCGCAATATTGAAGCGCATGACTTCTGCTTCGAATCCGAATGTTTGGATAGCATGTCCTCTGTTGTGAGCCCTTCCGAAGGATCTGGTCGAACTCGATGGGGTCGGGCGACGCAGGCTGGCTTGTGGTGGTGTGTCGCCAGGCGCCCCACGGAATCAACATTGCGAGTATTTTCCTTCCTGCATCGGACTGTCGTGATCGGGCGGCTATTTTCATAGCCAAGAGTGGCCGCCCACCGGCAGAGCTCCCGTCATACCCAGTAGCGTTGCGCGGTTTCCGGGACGTCCAGTCACGTTTGCAATGCGCGTGTTGGAATCGGTGAATCTGCGACACATCACCGCCGCGGTTTGGCCACGGAGTTGCCGCAATATCCCACGACATAGCCGGCGTTGCCTGAGACGGTTCGGTCCGGCACCGGCTCAACCAAGCCCCCCCGCTCTAGGGTCAGTGCCGGATCGAACCACTCTCTTCCGACCCCCGAAATGCGCTCAGCAGAAGCAAGCTGATCCGCTTCAACGATGCGTGGTCTCCCAAATCGCATGGGGCGGCAAAGACCTGCACAGCAAAATGGTTTGAGGCGCGCCTCGGCTTCAGGCGAGAGGCAACTCTGGCCGGCTCTACGATGCCTTCGTTGTGAGAGCTCGTTCAAAGTAGCAAACTGTTGCTGGTCGCTAAGCAGGCTTGCATACCCATCGCCTCTGTCGATGCTCCCATCATAGTTGGTGCCCTCAACCATGCCTGATGATCCAACGATTTCGTCATGGCGCAGTGATCGTGGTAAATCTCGGTCTCTGTGCCTGGGATCGGCCCCCCGTTCCCCAGGTCGTGGTCGAAATCAATGTTGGAACCGTGTACAGCCGCTTCTCAGGCCTTCACACGTGAAAACACGCTGACCGTCTACGTTGCTCTGCGTATCGGGGTCCCCCAGGACGTGGAATGCCGCTTTGTAGGATCGACCTCTAACGATATCAGGCCTGGGTCCAACCTCTGGCAGCCAGACAAAGTTGACAGCGCAACCGACGCAATGATGCCTGTCATGTTCATTTCCCCTCACTGTGTATCGCGGTTCCGTGCATCGTTTGAGGATCATCTGCTGCACTGAGCGTGCCAAAAAGAAAAGGTTTCAATTACACGGTTTAGGAGCCGCCCTTGTCCGTCGGACCTCTGACTTTGTTGCAAAGCCGACACTGGTCGTCATGGCTGGCGACAGGGCTTGGGATCTTCGGTCGCGACCACGCAAGCCCAGAGCCGACTCGGCGGTGAGGCGCGGGGGCATAGGCAAAAACGTCACAAGTACGTGCCCATGCTCCCTCTGGCGAATACATCATTGCGGTCGGATCCACTCGAGAAATCTGGCCTGACAGTTAGCGTAGATCGTTTGCTTTGGCATCGCGCAGAAATGTGGGTGGCGAGAGTGTCTAATGCCGATCGCGACGGTAAGCTGAAGCGTATTTGAGCCTTGATAGGGCTTTCAATTCAGGCTGCGCCCATGAACAGGCATGGTGGCGGCCAGGATGGCTGCATTCCGGCAGTAATGCCAATCGCTTCTCACAAGCAGAGCGCGTCGGCGCCACTTGCACCCTCATTCACCCCCTTGCACCCGATCGTGTAGGACCGTGCAAGGTTGGCCCCAGACTGCAGCGTGAAGAACTGAACCCGTCTTTAGGGAATTGAAATTTTCTGTGAGTCCTGCACCGTCGAGGGGCGTGGAAGGCGAGGGATGATGCAGCCAAAGCAAGTTATATCGATGGTGCGCCTGCAAAGATGCGATTGGGGCAGCGCGGCAATTGCAGCCGGTCATGTTGCTGCGGAGGTGGCGCTGAATATATGCCGTCCGTTCCGCGGTGGCTGCCAGGCGACTCCCGTTGAGAAAACCCAGGCCCAAAGGCATTGAAGAAGTCGCGATCGCCCAGGCGTTGGTTGGCTCGCCACCGGCTGGTGCTGACGACCGCGGCACTCATAGACGACACACGGCCGAGTGAAGGACGGGGCGGCATTGCGCGACCGTGCGGCCCGCCCACGCGCGATTTTTCCTCGTCGGACCTTTGCTCCTCGCCTAGCGCCGGCTGGGTCGGGAGATTGCCACGGGCCTCCAGCAGGAATGCCTTAGTCGCGGGCATGGCACAGTGATGCTATTGGCGCGGCGCTGCGCAAATTACCGGTCAGGTCGCGACTGTTTTCCTTGCCGAGGGAGCACGACAACTCGGCCGCGGCTGATCAGCCGGAGTGGGCGATCCTCGTCATGAATCCTCGAGCATGCAAACCTGCGCTCAAAGGAGAAGCTGCTGCGGCGGACATCATGCCGGGCTCTTGCAAGGACCGGAAGCAGCCAAAGAGTCGGCGACGGCGTGCCATTCATGCGCTCAGGCAGAACTCACTCATCGCATTTGATGCCAGCCTCATCATCTTTGGCTTAGACGGGGCTGGGAACCCTCTGCCAGACTACAACTGTAACATCATATCGGTTCAGCAGGTCAAGCTTCGGTGGTAACCTCATTGCGTAGAATAACGACTTTGGAGACCGAGCATGGATCGCGATAACAAACGCGCACGCGCAGCTGCAAGTTCATCCCAAGGCGGGAGGGAACCCAGTAACATCCTGTCCCTTCCAGAGGGGCCATTAAGCGAGGTAGCAGAACGGCTGGTAACCGCTAACCCACGCGATACAGCGCGAAATCTTGCGGGCTTCAAAGACCTCGGGAGGCAAGCGCGAACAGCCGTTCGGGGCACTCAACCCGGGTCAGAAACTGAACTCGCAAAATTTGAAAGGCGGGGCAATCAGCTCGGACAATCAGCCAGAGAGCTGACCTGGAAATTGACATCCGAATTGGGGTACCGGCCGGATAACGTAGCATTGGAGCAAGTCAGAGCGGTCAGCAACATAGCCAATTACCTAACGCCACATATGCAAGATGCTGTTGTCAATCGCATTGGCAACATGGAGCCGGCCTCGCAAGCTCTCGGAGCTTTTAACGTTGCGCCAAACTTCGGTAAGTTCAATGAGGAAAACAAATCTCGCATTCTTGATCAGGCCGTTGAATTGGCTTCTGATCCGGATGGCAACATCAGGACGGTGGCACGCAATGCTATTATAGCCGCGTATCACCAGTTCGATGCAAATCAACAGGCCCAAGCTCACGCAGTTCCCGGCATGGAAAACATCTTGCGGCAAATGCCTCCGCCGCAGCATGAGGCAGAGGAACGAAATGCGAATCTGGACGGCCACATAGCAGGTCTTGAGGCTGCAGCCCGTGCGACAGGCGCGCAAATCTCCTATGAACAGCTGCAGCGGGGTGGTCTAATCGGGCAGGCCATAAACCGCAACTACAGTCACGCCCGAGCGGACCTACTGGAGGCCACCAGAAACAGGGATCGCGAGGGCCGTTGAGGTCTCGGCCACGGTATAGGGACGCTTTCTCTCCCGAATTCCGTTTACGGCCTTGCCGTTTCCAGGTCGCTGGCCGTTGACGTACCTGCTTAGTGTAACTTCAAAAACCACGTCTTCCGGGTGGTTGGGGGGCCCCCCGGCCCCCCCCCCCCCCCCCCGCCCGGAGGGAGGGGGGGGGGAGGCGCCCCCCCCGCGGGGGGGGGGGGGGGGGAAGAACCCAAAGAAAAAAAGAAAAAAAAAAAA
>NZ_JBVVQV010000016.1:67783-158387 GCF_055811235.1 Mesorhizobium sp. WSM4810
CCCATAATTTTTTTTGTGGCTTTTCTTTTTCCCGGGGGTGGGGTTTTTTCTTACCTTTTTTTTTTAAATAAAAAAACCCGTGCTTGGGGGGTGGTGCGACGCAAGCGTCGCACCACCCGCTGCGGCATCGATCTGTCGAGTGGCGACATCGCGCGCGACGTCGGTTCGGTGTCTGAAGCAAGCGCAGCATTAGCTACGGCTAATCGGCAATGGAACAATGCCTTCAACAAAAACGACGCCCCCTAACATAGCCGTTAGCATCGCCTGCTCACTCGCCTTGGGCTTCTGTGCGGCAAGTCTGTACGCAACCTTCCGCCACGGCGGTGGCGGCGAGGCTCTGATGACGTTTGATGTCCGTGCCTTTTGGTTTGAGACGCCCTTCTATCTGGGTTTCGCAACCCCCGTTTTCTATCGGGGCGCGGCTATCGTGCTCTCGACATCCGCGGTCGTCTTGCTGATTCAGCAGATCGTATTGCGCCGCAAGCTCGAACACCACGGGACGGCTCGTTGGGCTCGAGTGGATGAAATGCGACGCACCGGATATCTGCGACGATACCGTGGCGTGACAGGCCCGGTATTTGGGAAGACGAGTGGCCCTTTCTGGCCTGGCTACTACCTGACCAATGGCGAGCAGCCTCACAGCCTCATCGTTGCACCGACCCGCGCTGGCAAGGGCGTCGGCATAGTCATTCCAACGCTACTTACATTCAAAGGCTCAGTGATAGCTCTGGATGTCAAAGGGGAGCTCTTTGAGCTCACCTCGAGGGCGCGCAAAGCCGCAGGCGACGACGTGTTCAAATTCGCGCCGCTGGATTCGGAGCGGCGCACAAACTGCTACAATCCGCTGTTGGATCTTATAGCGCTGCCGCCACAGCAGCAATTCACCGAAGCCCGCCGCTTGGCCGCAAACCTGATTACGGCCAAGGGGGAGGGCGCGGAAGGTTTCGTCAGCGGCGCGCGAGATATCTTTGTCGCGGGGATCCTTGCCTGCATCGAGCGGGGCACGCCAACAATCGGCGCCGTCTATGATCTCTTCGCCCAGCCGGGGGAGAAGTTTAAGCTCTTCGCGCGACTCGCCATGGAGACCCAGAACAAAGAGGCACAACGCATATTCGACGACATGGCGGGGAACGACACGAAAATCCTGACCTCCTACACTTCCGTGCTCGGCGATGGCGGGCTCAACCTGTGGGCGGATCCCGCTGTAAAGGCAGCTACAAGTCGCTCGGACTTTTCGGTCTATGATCTTCGCCGTCGCAGAACGTGCATCTATCTTTGTGTTGGTCCGAACGACCTTGAGGTGATCGCGCCTTTGATACGCTTGTTTTTTCAGCAAATCGTTTCAATTCTGCAGCGGTCGCTGCCCCGCCGGGATGAAAAGAACGAGGTTCTCTTTCTGCTCGATGAGTTCAAGCACTTGGGTAAGCTGGAGGCGATCGAG
Organism: Mesorhizobium sp. WSM4810; assembly: GCF_055811235.1. NCBI lineage: Bacteria > Pseudomonadati > Pseudomonadota > Alphaproteobacteria > Hyphomicrobiales > Phyllobacteriaceae > Mesorhizobium > Mesorhizobium sp. WSM4810. The sequence goes on from NZ_JBVVQV010000016.1 coordinate 69,225, forward strand.
ACCGCAATTACGACCATCGCGGGCTACAAGGGTCGCTTCATGCTCATCATCCAGAGCCTCTCCGCACTGACGGGGGCCTATGGCGAGGCTGGCAAGCAGAATTTTCTCAGCAATACCGGACTGCAAGTGTTCATGGCCACTGCCGATGACGAGACTCCGAACTACATTTCCAAAGCTATCGGTGAATACACATTTCAAGCCCAATCGATTTCCTACAGCCAGGCGCGAACGTTCGATTGGAACATCCAGAATTCACATCAGGGTGCACCGCTGTTGCGTCCCGAACAGGTGCGGCTACTTAATGACGAGTACGAGATCGTTCTCATCAAAGGTCTGCCACCATTGCAGTTGAGGAAGGTGCGATATTTTTCGGATCGCATCCTGAAACGCATCTTTGAAAGCCAGACAGGCGCCCTCCCGGAGCCGGTATCCTTGACGATAGCAGACGAGGGGCTCTCCGCAGAATCTCAACTCGATGACCCGCTGCGTGGATCGGCGCAAGACTTTGACGATACAGTTTGATGTGAGGCTAGTGTGGACCCGCGAAATAGTAATCCATCCCGTGTAACAGCTTTGTCGCAGGTGCAGGACGCCGGGTTGGAAGAGGGGCAAGCGGACCAGGCCCGGCAAGTGGGCGATGAGCAGCACCTTGCCGAGGCCCGGAGGCTGTTCGATCAAGCTGACGAGTCGCCAACCAATCCAGAGGAGGTTCTGCGACTGGAACAGGGGTTGAGCGAAGTGCTTCAGCGACGGCAGGATAATCTCGCCGCCTCGTCTTTTTTCAGCGACCCAGGGATGCCCGCTGGACCGGGTGACCACAACAGCATCGTGGCGGACGCTTTCGTAGCGGCCGGCTCTGGGCACGCCGGAGTTGAGGCCGCCGCCCCGCCAGCGTTAGCTGCCAGCCAACAGCAGATCCGGCCCTGGCCGGATGCGCTTGACCAGGGCAACCATCTGCCACCCGGGTGGGTCATCATCAACAATGAACATTCCACAGCGCTATTGAGGCCAGCGGAGAGGCAGAGGGCCCTGAATACGCCGCAAGCCGCCGCCATTCAGCAGCCGCTGAGCGAAATCGGCCATTCAGGCGGCCGCGTGCCGATGCAGCCCCCCATGCAGCAGTTGGGTGAATTGCCATTGGAAGGGGTACCCGTTCAAGGGACTGGGTCCGAACACTTGGGAAGGCTGCATGCGGAGGCCGCGCCCTCCGCAAGGTTTGAGGCACCCCCCGCTGCGATCGAGAACTCCATAAACGTCTCATTCGCCATCCCCGAAGGCTTCTCCCATGTGACTCAACGCGTCCCAGACGCAATGCTCTCTTTTCAACGCGTCCCAGACGCGATGCTCTCTTTTCAACGCGTCCCAGACGCGATGCTCTCTTTTCAACGCGTCCCAGACGCGATGCTCTCTTTCTTGGGCCGCCATGACCCCTTGCCGGATGCGGGCCAGGCCCGGCACGTGAGCTTTGAGCAGCACGTGGCCGAGCCGCGCCGAGCCGAACCTGTCGCGAGTGGCGCCCGTGCTACCCGCTATCGCCATCTGTCCGGCGAACACCGGGACGTGATTGATAAGGCGATCGCCCACGCTGCGGCTCAGCAACACCATAGCGCGGCGACGCTCCGAATATACTCGCATGCGCTTCGCCGATTGGCGAATGATCTCGGCGCTCGCGGCCAAGCGACTGATCTAAAAAATCACCAATCCCTGGTCGATCACCTAGATACTTTCTTTCCGCAAAACGTTGATATAAAGACGGCGTTGAACGTCCTGCGTGCGTATCATGAGCCGGGCTATTCAGCGACTGGCCGGTGGCCAGTGCCGGTGCCCTCAAAGGCAGACGCGCATGTCTTAGAACAAGTGACCAGTGACAGCAGCTTGGCCTCAAGCACCCGTGCTATCTATGGTCGTAATCTTCGCAAATTTTCTGAGGCGCTTGAGAGTCGGGGCCAGACGATCTCTGGGCTGGATCACTATTCGCGGATCGAATTCGCCGAGAGGTTGTTTCCAGGCAACCGCTATCTCCGCTTAGCGCTGGAACGGGTTCGCGATGCGGAGCCCGCGTCAGACGTTTCCGAGGCTCGGAGGCTGTTCGCTCAAGCTGACGAGTCGCCAACCAATCCGGAGGAGCTTCTGCGACTGGAACAGGGGTTCCGCGAAGTGCTTCAGCGACGGCAGGATGATCAAGCCGATTCGTCTTTTTTCGGCGACCCAGGAAATCTCGCTGGACCGGATAACCTCAACAGCAGCGTGGCCGACGCTTTCGTAGCGGCCGGCTCTGGGCACGCCGGAGTTGAGGCCGCCGCCCCGCCAGCGTTAGCTGCCAGCCAACAGCAGATCCGGCCCTGGCCGGATGCGCTTGACCAGGGCAACCATCTGCCACCCGGGTGGGTCATCATCAACAATGAACATTCCACAGCGCTATTGAGGCCAGCGGAGAGGCAGAGGGCCCTGAATACGCCGCAAGCCGCCGCCATTCAGCAGCCGCTGAGCGAAATCGGCCATTCAGGCGGCCGCGTGCCGATGCAGCCCCCCATGCAGCAGTTGGGTGAATTGCCATTGGAAGGGGTACCCGTTCAAGGGACTGGGTCCGAACACTTGGGAAGGCTGCATGCGGAGGCCGCGCCCTCCGCAAGGTTTGAGGCACCCCCCGCTGCGATCGAGAACTCCATAAACGTCTCATTCGCCATCCCCGAAGGCTTCTCCCATGTGACTCAACGCGTCCCAGACGCAATGCTCTCTTTCTTGGGCCGCCATGACCCCTTGCCGGATGCGGAAAACCCGAAATGGAACTACGAGATTAAAGGTCACGGCTACACCGCCGAGAGGCCAGAAGGGGGCAACGACTTTTGGCTCGTCGATCGCGGTCCGATGAGGGAAGCTGCAGCGGCTGCAGTACTGGCAAAGGCCCCAGAACCCGCCTCGCCAGCGAACGCCAGGCTGTCAGACACCTATCGCGGTGTTCCATTAGTCAATCTGACCACCTCCTCCGATGCACGGATCGCAGCGCTTCCGTCAGGTTCGTCCAACCTCCCCGAGGGGGTGGTGCTCGGTGCCGACCTGCTGAGCGACGCCCATATCCACAGGGATTACCGGTTGCTGGAGCAGGACCTGCAGGAGGCCCACCCAGCGCTCGCCGCCCGAACGCGGCTGGTGGATCCCTTGGTCTCCCAGCAACTGCGCCGTCACGACCGGGACCCGCAACTTACATTGCTGTCCATCTATCATCACAACGACGTCGCAGCCGACTTCGTGTTCCTGCCGGTGAACAGTGGCAACCCTTTGGCTACGGTGGCAACTGATGGACGCAACGAGCATTGGTCGCTGCTGCTCGTTGATCGCCGCGACCCGGAAAGAGCGGTCGCCTATCACTACGATTCCATCCATCAGAGCTATGGACGGGGATACAATGACGCGCCTGCACGAGAGCTCGCAACAACACTGGGCGCGACCACCCTGGTGACACCCGCCATGGCCCGGCAGAACAACGGTGTTGATTGCGGAGTCTTTGTGGTGGACGGCACGCGCGCGCTGGTTCAGAGATTGGCGAACCAAGAGTTTCCGGAACGGCTGCGGCCGCTGCACCTCGACGACCTCGTCGCCGATCGGCAGGCGCTGCAAAACCGACTGAGGCAGGGCCGCTTGCCGCACGAGCTTGCCGCAATCCCCCCGGAAGCTTTTGGAGCCGCGTCGCAGGTGCAACAAGCCGTGTTGCAAGAGCAGCAAGCCCGACAAGTCGCGCCAGCGCCGTTTGAACGGCGCTTGGGCAGGACTCGCGAGGCCCAGGACGAGCTGACGAGTACACTCGACAGGAGCAACCTCGTGAACAGCGGGGGCGTCATCATAAACAATGAACACTACACAGCGCTATTGAGACCGGGGAAGAGGCAGAGGACTGATAATCCGCAAAGCCTCGCCATGGGGCGGCAGCCGAGCGAAGCAACCACGACGTCCATCAACCAAGCCTCCGATCAAGCCCGAGCCGACCTAATGGCTTCCTTCAGAAGCAGAGAGCGCTCCGACGCGGGGCGTTGAGCTCCATGGCTGGGGTCAAACAGAACGGCTCTTTTGACGACAGAGGCGCTGATCCGATCTCCGGACCGGTAGCTCTCGCCGTAATTGATCAGGCTGGCACTGCTGGAAGGCGATGTAGGCCTGGAACTCGCCGATCGCCCAGACGCTGAGACGGATCGCCGACCTCTATAAAGATCGAGGACGATATCCGCGGCCGATCGGCCGATGAACGCCGCGCGATGCGTCAGGAATATAGCCGCGCTATTGTCGCCGATTTTGAACCTTGGCTGCGCGAAAAGCTCGGCCTGATCAGTCAGAAGACCAAGCTCGCCGAGGCAATCCGCTACACGCTCTCACGCTGGGAAGGCCTCTCGCGCTTCCTTGACGACGGCCGCATCGAGATCGACAGCAACACCGTCGAGCGCTCAAGCCGTCCGATGGCGCTCAACCGCAAGAACGCGCTCTTTGCAGGTTCAGACGGCGGTGCCGAAAACTGGGCAGTCATCGCGTCGCTGATTCGAAACCTGCAAGCTCAATGGTGTCGAGCCACTCGGCTATCTCGCCGACGTCCTCACCAGGATCGTCAACAGCCATCCGAACAGCCAGATCAACGACCTGCTGCCTTGGGCCTGCATCCGGGCGCCCGAGCTCAAAGCCGTAGCCTGAGAACAGCGCTCTGATGACCGCTGTCAACGCTGTGGGCGCACAAAATCATCCGATCCGGGGAGCGGCTGTCGTGCTGATGATCGCGTATGGGAGGAGGCGGAACTGAAGGACGTCGGTGATCAAGCTCTGATGCGCGGGTTGGCTACCGCATTCCCGATTGTGCGTCCGGGGCTGTTCCTATCTTACTGCGGGCGTCGGTCAATTTGCCGGCCACAAAGCGTCTGACGGGCATTCCCCTGCCGTGGTCCCGCCTCCGCCCATGCGCGAGGTGTACACTGCCGCGGCGAGCGATCAGGTGGAGCGTGCCTCCCTGGCGACGGCCCACATGAAGCCGACTAGTTCGCGGGCGATCGCCGTGCAGACCACCGTCGTTCGCTTGCCTCGCCCGACCAGCTTTCGATAGCGGGTCGTCAGGCGGGCTTGAGCCTTCCATGCGATCTCACCGACTTTCGGCGGCGCCTGCTCCAGCCGGTACAGCTTCGCTTTGCCGATCCGGGGAGGGTGTCGATACGTCCAGGCGCTCTCGACCAGCATGTGGCGAACGCGGCCATTGCCTGCCTTGGTGATGCCGCCACGCCTGATTGTCTCTCCAGTCGATCGCTCGCCGGGAACGAGGCCGAGATACCCCATGAGTTGGCGAGGGCTCTCAAAACGGCTTACGTCGCCGATCTCGGTAGCGAACGTTACGGCGACGATCAGATCGACCCCACGCAATGTCTGGAGCGCTCGCACGATCGGCGCCAGCGACCAGTTCGGGATGAACTCTTCGATCACGCGCTCAAGCCGTTCCACACGCTCTTTCGAGACGCGCACCGCTTCGACCATCTCCTGGAGTGCGATCTGATGTGCAGGATAATCGAACCGCTGCTCCTGCAACCAACGCAGCTAGCGCATGGTCCAGTTCTTGCTGCGTGGATAGGCACGAGCATGCTTGAGCATGAAAGCGCCCACCTGCTGGCGATGGACCCGCAGCCTCTCGACCGCGGCGGCCCGGGCGCGAACGAGATCGTGCATGGCTTCGTGGTCTTCATCGGGGACCCACACCGCGGTCAGCTCGCCGGCGCGCAGCAGCCTTGCCAATGAAAGAGCATCCCGGCGGTTCGTCTTCACCCGATCGCCAGGTTTCCTTGGAATCAGCGATGGCGCGACTACGGTGCATTCATGGCCAAGGGAACGGATCAGTCGGTAGAGGCCATAGCCGGTTGGGCCCGCCTCGTAGCAGAGGTGGATCCGATCGAACTTGGCGGCGATCCGTTGGATAACGCGGCGCATGCTCGTATCCGATGCATCGACCTCGCCGAAGAAGCGAACCTCTCCCTCCCGGCCGGCTTCCGCAATCGCGACGGCATTCCTCTGCTTCGCAACATCGATTCCGACAAATGCTTCCCTATAATCTGCCACGGCTCGTCCTCCTGTGATGAGGATCGGCTCGGCCCGCCCGAGCAACCCTCGGACGCGCAGTGTAGGGCGAGCCACCTCACCGGCAGAAGCGGACATACGGTCTTACGCTTGAACAGCCTCGTCAGCCAATCTCCAGCATAACTACCTGTCACGCGGCCAGGGTGCCTCCGTAGCTAACGTCTACGTCAGCGTTGAAGAAGTACCCTGCACCACGGCATGTCTTGACTAGGCGAGGATTGGCCGCATCAGCCTCCAGCTTTCGGCGCAAGCGCATGATTAGGACATCGATACTTCGATCGTACACCTCTTCTCCACGCACACGGCTCGCGAGCAAAAGCCGTTCTCTGGATAGCACGTTGCGGGGGTTCTCCAGAAATGCGATCAAGAGATTGAACTCACATGCGGTAAGCTTGACCTCGCCACGCTCCGTACAGATCAGTCGCCGCTGCTTGACGCTGAGCTTCCAGGCCCCAAAGCGAAATGAGCGCTGATCTTTGGTTCGCGGACTGGAAATGCGCTCGCGTAACGCTACTCGAATGCGGGCCAAGAATTCGCGCATCCCGAAAGGCTTGGGAATGAAATCGGTTGCGCCGAGCTCCAGTGCAACCACTTTTTCCGCCTCATCAAGCCGGTCGCCGCTGATCACTATGATAGGAACATCCGATCTTGTCGCCAGATTGCGGACAATCGCAAGTCCATCCTCCCGGCCTAGGTTAAGGTCAACAACCACGAGATCGACTGGCTCATGTGAAAGAACATAGTCAAACTGCTTGCTATCGTGGACTGCGGTTACCTTCAGGGCATGCATCGTGAGATACCCGGCGATGAGGCGCCGCATTGCGGCATCATCGTCAATGACAAGAACATGTTTCAACGGCACACCTTCAATCTTGAATCCCCTTGTCTAAACCTGTTTCTGAGCAACCCTGGGGCACCGACGCAGAACAGCTGCCCCTTGATATCACTCGCCGTTGCCTGCGGCCAATGTGAGGCCGTGCTCGTCCTGGTCTTTTCATCCGTGGCGAATTGACCGCACCCAGGCAGCCCGTGGCCACCAGACAGGTCCAAGCGCCGAGATGACCCTGCCGTGTGGTCCTTCGCTTTTTCGCTTCGAGCTCCCCCGTTGGTGCAGGCCTGCCAATACCATTCGAGTTCGACCTCATGGATGCCAAGTTTCCTGCTATGCCCTTGCATCCTTGTCATCCTGGAGTTTGCGGACCTGGATCATCTCGACATCCTCCGGCTCGTGGATCCAGCTCGGACATGGTTGAGCAGCGCGGCGTTTGGTTGATCGGAAAGGCGGTCGGCGGAAGAAGACCGTGATTCGCTGCAGCGGCCTTGTGCCAAATAGTATGTCTCCTGCCAAGCCGGCTTCGTCCAAGGTGGCCGGCGGCCCAAATGCTGTTTCGGGCGACCGGCAGGTCGCCGATTGCGGTGAACGTCCGGGCTAACATTTCTCAGTTACTGCAACTTCTCCATCTGGAGGGTGTCACTATGCTTGTCCATTGCGCCGTCGGACTCCGTTAATGGCGTGCGGTTTTCTGCCGATGGGACTGTGCATGATCCACCCGTTGGCGGCGCGACCGATCAGCTGAACCAGGCTCGCACCAGGTGGGCTGCGCCGCCACGTATTCCCAGTTGACCCTCGCCCCCGCGGATTTGCCCCTTCGAGCCAGCTTCGCGGACGAGCTCGCGGTCTCAAACAATGATCTGAGTGTGCAGGGCCGCGCATGGCTGTCTCTTAAAGCACCGGCAGCATATCGGCAAAGTTGGGCTGCTTTAGCGCCTTCGTCGATTCCCCACGGTGATCCCGAGCCTGAACAAACCCGCCAAGCTTCCCATTTTGTCCTTGGCTTAGCGCTGACAAAAGGTCCCATCACCATCCATGACGCCGAAGTCGCGGGCCACGGTCCAGGAGCAACGGACGGCCGGGACGAGCAATCCCGCACAGGAGTCATCGTACCAAGATGCTCCAGATGTCGCTGGCTGATCGGGCCGGCGCCACCCCACGCATGCGCAAGCTGCTCCACCCACGCTGACACCAACACGGTCTTTGCTTCAGTTGAAACCGAAAAGCTGAAATTGAACATCACAGAGTAACAAACCTCCCCGATAAGCGCGTGCCGGACAGGGGCAGAACTCGTGCGGCGGCTTGGAAAGGTAGGTAATAGGGAATGTTTATTGCAGCTTGGCCCCTGGCCATCGTCCTGTTGACATCCATGTCACTCCCAGCCGAGCCCGCGCCACTTTCTCCCCGTGAGTTCCACAGCCTGTCGCGCAAATGCGCTCCATGGGTTGCGCCGTCCACCCTCGCCGCGATTGCCAAGATTGAAAGTGGCTTTGAAACGCTGGTGGCTCATGACAACACCACAGGTGAGCAGCTTCGCTGGATAGATCACCTGGAAGCCACGCGGGGCATCAAGCACCGCCTCGAAGCACAACATTCTGTCGATGTTGGATTGATGCAGATAAACAGCAACAACTTTCCCATGCTCAATCTCACGCCGGAAAAAGCTTTCGAGCCCTGCGCCTCGCTTTCGGCTGCCGCCCACTTGCTTGAAAGCCGGTATGCCGGCGGCACGACTGCTGTGGCACAGCAACTGGCGCTTCGCCGTGCCATCTCGGCCTATAACACGGGCGACGTCACGCGTGGCTTCACCAACGGTTATGTACGCAAGGTCGAGTCGGCCGCAAAGGACATGTCAAGTCTCCTTGAGCGAACGCTGGAGCCGACCGCTCAAGATGTGCCAGGCCTTGAGGCAGCCGGTCCGAAAACCGTGCCCCCTCTGCTCGAACAGAGCCAACAGACTAATGAAAAGCAGCCCGCACAAGATTCGTGGGACGTTTGGGGCTCCTATCAGCGAAACCGCTCCGGGGCCGATCCCTCCGGTCCGACAGGCAGCCAGGCTGCGGACGAGCGGGAACCCTCGAACCCGAACAAACTCGTATTCGATTGAAACATGGAGATACAATGATGAAGCCACTCAAAATACTTCGTGCACTTAAAACGCGTGTTCCTTCGCCTTTTTCCATGCTGCGCATGGCGGCTGAATATGTACCGGCCGCTGCTGCGGGCGTCGCGTGGACGGTCTTCTCCAGCGGGCCGGCCGCGGCCCAGGTGACCGGAGGGACGGATCCTGCCAAGATGGTCCAGAATATCTGCGCCTTCATACTTGGTCCCTTCGGACAATCACTGGCCGTGCTCGGACTCGTGGCCATCGGCATCTCCTGGATGTTCGGTCGTGCTTCACTTGGCCTGGTTGCGGGTGTTGTTGGAGGAATTGTCATCATGTTTGGCGCCAGCTTCCTGGGCAAGGCGCTCATAGGCGGTGGCTGATGAGCGACCGGTTGGAAGTGAGCACCCTCTATGTGGCGGCGACACGCCCCGCACTGTTTCTGGGGGTGCCGCTGACACTGGCCGGAGCGCTCATGATGCTGGCGGGGCTCATCATCATTATCCTTAAGAACCCGCTTTATGAAGTCGTGCTCGTGCCACTCTGGTTCGGAGCACGGCTGATTGTTGAGCGTGACTATAACGCCGCAAGCGTCGCGTTCCTCTATTTGCAAACGGCCGGCAGAAGCGTGGACGGGCCGGTCTGGGGCGGCGCGAGCGTCAGCGCCAATCCGATCAGAGTGCCGAAACGCGGAAGAGGAATGGTGTAATGTTTGGCGCCAGTGGCCGGACCGAGAGATCTGGCGAGATCTACCTTCCGTATGTCGGTCATCTAAGCGATCAGGTTGTCCTTTTGGAAGACGGATCGATCATGGCCATGGCACATGTGAACGGGCTGCCGTTTGATTTGGAAGACGCTGAGATGCGCAACTCGCGCTGCCGCGCGTTCAACACTCTCTTGCGCAACATCGCAGATGACAATGTCTCGATATACGCTCACCTTGTGCGACACAATGATGTGCCGGCGCCAGCGCCGCGCCAGTTTCAAAGTGCATTCGCTGGCAGTCTGAGCGAGGCCTACGAGCGCCGTGTGCTGTCGGGAAAGCTCTTTCGCAACGATCACTTCCTCACTGTCGTCGTGTTCCCCCGCAGCGCAATCGGCAAGATCGGCTTGCGGCTTTTCAAGTCCCCCAGCCGGAATGACAATGATCTAGCCGCCCAAATTCGAAGCCTGGAAGACCTCTGGCAGATCATTGCTGGCTCACTGGGCGGTTACGGTCTGCGCCGGTTGGGTATTCGTGAGAAAGGCAACGTGCTCTTCACCGAAATCGGTGAGGCGCTTCGGCTGATAATGACATGCCGGTTTCTTCCGGTTCCGATGGTTACCGGCTCACTCGGCGCCTCGATCTACACTGACCAGGTCATCTGCGGGAAGCGGGCGCTTGAGATTCGAAGACCTGGGGATAGCTCCGTGGGATCATTGTTTTCATTCCGTGAATATCCGGCGACAACGCGGCCAGGCATGCTAAATCCCTTGCTGTCGGCCAACTTCCCGCTTGTGCTCAGCCAGAGCTTTTCCTTCCTCACACGGCCACAAGCTCATGCGAAGCTTAGCCTTAAGTCCAGCCAGATGACGAGCGCCGGCGACAAGGCTCTCACCCAGATCAATGAACTTGCCGAGGCAGAGGACGCACTGGCAAGCAACGAGTTCGTCATGGGTTCGCATCATCTGAGCCTGTGCGTCCATGCCGAGAGCCTCAACAGCCTTGCAGATCGCGCAGCCAATGCGCGCGCAAGGCTGGCCGATGCGGGCGCCGTTATCGTCCAGGAGGGTATCGGCATGGAGGCCGCATACTGGTCCCAACTTCCGGGCAACAACAGGTGGCGCACACGCCCCGGGGCGATCACCTCGCACAATTTTGCCGGGCTTGTGTCATTTGAAAACTTCCCAAGCGGTTCCACTTCCGGCCACTGGGGCAAAGCGGTTGCGCGCTTTCGCACGAACGGTGGAACTTCATTCGACTACATCCCCCATGAGAATGACGTCGGCATGACGGCGATATTCGGACCCGTCGGCAAAGGCAAGACGACGCTGATGACGTTTATCCTCGCGATGCTTGAGCAAAGCGTGGTCGATCGCGATGGTGCCATCGTATTTTTCGATAAGGACCGGGGTGGTGAACTGCTGGTTCGAGCCACGGGAGGGACATATCTGGCGTTGCGCAGAGGCACTCCGAGCGGCTTGGCCCCCCTGCGTGGACTGGACAACACCTCCGCCTCGTTGGATTTTCTGCGCGAATGGTTGATGGCCCTGATCGAGAGTGACGGCCGTGGTCCGATCTCGCCGGAGGAAAGCCGTCGATTGGAACGTGGCATTGTTCGTCAACTTTCGTTCGACCCCGTCATGCGCTCACTTGCGGGCCTACGCGAATTTCTGCTGCACAGCCCCACCGAGGGCGCAGGAGCACGGCTGCAGCGGTGGTGTAGAGGGAATGCGCTTGGATGGGCGTTTGACGGCGATGTGGACGAAGTAAGGCTGGATGCCTCCATTACAGGCTTCGACATGACGCAGCTCCTGGAATTTGAGGAGGTCTGTGCGCCGGCCGCCGCATATCTTCTGCATCGCGTGGGCGCTGTTGTCGATGGCCGTCGGTTTGTCATGAGCTGCGACGAATTTCGTTTCTATCTGCTCAACCCCCAGTTCTCGGCTGTTATCGACAAGTTCTTGCTCACCGTCCGCAAAAACAACGGGATGTTGATACTCGCAACGCAGCAGCCTGAACACGTGCTTGAATCGCCCCTCGGAGCTAGTCTCGTTGCACAATGCATGACGAAGATTTTCTACCCATCACCGACGGCGGACCGAGCGGCGTATGTCGATGGCTTGAAGTGCACTACGCAGGAGTTCGAGGCAATCCGCCACGGAATGGCAATTGGCAGCCGCAAGTTTTTGCTCAAGCGCGACAGCGGGAGTGTTGTTTGCGAATTCGATCTTGGGCAGATGCGCGAATATGTAGCCGTACTCTCGGGGCGGGCCAACACCGTGCGCTTTGCCGACCAGCTTCGTGACCAGTACGGAGATGCCCCAAGTGGGTGGCTCGACAAGTTCATGGCTCGTTACCACGAAATTCAAGACTGACGGAGGAATATTCATGAGATTTGCCAAGCTTGCAGCAACAACGCTTGCTGCTTCCTTTCTGCTTAGCACACAGGCCCGGTCGCAATTTGTCGTCAGTGACCCGGTAACAGAAACACAAGTGACCTTAACAGCGATTTCCAATGCGGCGATCCTTGAGAGGTCAATCACGACGCTCGCTACCACGATCGAAATGGTGGATATGCTAAAGTCGTCATTCGGTGTCACGGGACTGCTGGGCACACTGAACCAAGGAAATCACTACCCGTCGAGCAATACGCTGGAGGGGCAGATGTTTGATGCTCGGGCGCCAGTTTCGACCATGGCGCGTAACATTGCGCAGGACCCAACTCGGAGAGTCACCGGCACCGATGCAGAAGCGAAACTGTTAGAGGGGCAAATCGCTGGTGCCGCCAATGCCGCAGCTCTTGCAGCCGACACTCTGGGCGTAATGGACAAGCGCCTTAAGGCTAACGACAACACGCTTGGTCAGCTTTCCAGCTCGAGAAATATTGTGCAGGCCACCGTGACCAACGGTCTGGTCCTCAAGCAGATTCATGATGCGATTATCCAAAATGCCCAGGCCACGAGTCTGCTGACGATGGCCACTGCACAAGGCAGCCTTCACGCCGCGGAGGAGGCCGCCACGCAGCGTCGCGAACGCCAGGACACCGCCAAGATGTTTAGCATCCTCCCGTAAACCACGCAGAGTTCATTCGGCTCAGCTGCGCTGATCAGGGACAAATCAGGCTCACGCCATGAATTTCAAAATTCCCGCGCCATTCACGGCTATACACACGATCTTTCATGAGGCCTTTACGTTAGGGCTGCACGAAGTGCTTGAAAAGATCCAAGAGGCGGTCAGTGCGCCTCTGGTTGCGTGTGTCACGCTTTGGATAATAATCCAAGGCTGTCTGGTCATGCGTGGTCAAGTCGATGCGCGCGGGGGTATCTCGCGCGTAATCATGGTATCGATTGTCGTTGCTCTTATCTTAGGGCAGGCCAACTACCAGCAGTACATTGAAGCGGTCTTCGACGACACGATCCCGAGGTTGGCTCACCACATCAGTGGCAGCGACTTGCCCTTCATGGCGATCCCCCAGAAGCTCGACTTCATGTTTGCCTCAAGTCAGTATGTCTTTCAGGTGATTGCTTCCGAAATTGGGCCTATGAACGGCCAGGACATACTTGCTTTCCAGGGAGCGCAATGGATTTTCTACGGCGCGCTGTGGACAGCGTTCGAGATCTACGATGCCGTTGGAATCCTGACGAAGGTGCTCTTGGCGATCGGCCCCCTGGTCCTTGTAGGCTACCTTTTTGATCACACTCGAGACATAGCCACCAGATGGATCGGCCAACTGCTCTCGTACGGGCTGCTGCTTCTCCTCCTCAATATCGTTGCAACGATAGTTATCGCTGCCGAAGCAGCCTCGCTGGTATTCATGCTGGGGGTGATCAAATTCTCGGGCACGACAGCAGCCAAGATCATCGGGCTTTACGAGCTCGACATGCTTTTCCTGGCTGGTGACGCTCTGATCGTCGCGCTTCCGACGATCGCCAGCAGCATCGCCGGCGGCTCTTGGGCAGGTGCGAACCAACCTCTTAACAACCTCAATCGCCACTTTGCCAAAACGGCGGGTGGTTAACCAATCGACAAGCGCGGTGCCAAAAATGAAACTTTATCTACTTTTGTCAATCCTCGCTTTGGCGGCCTGCAAGACAACCGATCGGCTTGCGACCTGCACGGGTGCGCCATTCCAACTGAACGTGGGACAATGGGAAACCACCCCTGAGGATCTTCAGGTCGAATGTGCGGAAGAGCCCAAGTGAAATTTCCTGAACATGCCCTTCTGGTGGAGAGAGAAACGCTAGCCGCCCACTACAAGAAGGTGGAAGCGTTTCAAACTTCACGAGCGAAGTCTGCGCGGCGCCTGTCAAAGGCCCTGATAGCCTTTGCCGCAGCGGCGGTCCTAGGAAATGTTGCCCAGGCATTTACCATCGCTGCCATGGTCCCGTTGGCCAAGCTCGTACCTGTGTTCCTCTGGGTACGGCCGGATGGGACCGTTGACAGCGAAGTGTCAATCTCTCGACTGCCGGCAACCCAAGATCGAGCCGTCATAAATGCTTCGCTGTGGGAATATGTACGCCTGCGCGAGGGCTACACAGCAGATACAGCCCAATATGGCTATGACCTCGTGTCCAGTTTCAGCGCACCGGCTGTGCAACAGCAATATCAAGATTTCTTCAACTATCCGAATCCCACCTCGCCGCAAGTCACGGTCGGCAAGCGCGGCAAGCTCGAGGTCGGGCATATTTCCTCAAACGACATCAGTCCGGACGTTCAACAGATCCGATACAAGCGTACGCTTGTTGTCGATGGGCAGATGCCGATAGTGACCACCTGGACAGCTACCATCCGCTACGAGCGCTTGACGGGTCTGCCTGGCCAATCGAGACTCACCAATCCGGGAGGTCTACTCGTCACGTCCTATCAAGCCTCGGAAGATAGCGTATCGAACCTGGGCTATGCGCAGCCATGACAAAAAGAGCATTTCTCGCGCTGGCCTGTTCACTTTTCCTAACCATGGAAGCGTGCGCGGAAGACACGCCACTTGCCGGCAAGCATGATGCGCGAATGCGCTACCTGGCTTACCGTCCCGACGAAGTGGTGCGCCTATCGACCGCAGTGGGGGCAACGCTGGTTGTCACATTCGCGGCCAACGAGACCGTCGCAGCCGTGGCCGTTTCCAACAGCAAAGACCTGGCTGCGCTCCCGCGCGCCAACTATCTCTTTTTTAAGGCTAGCCGGATGCTCCCGCCGCAGCCGGTCATCGTGCTGGCCGAGAGTGAGTCCGGTACACGGAGATACGTCTTCAGTATTTCAACGAAAGCGATGCCAAAACTCGATGAGCAGCAACCTGACCTATATTACAGTGTGCAGTTCACCTATCCTGCTGATGAGGCTGCTGCTCAGAGAAAGGAAGCAGAAAGGCGCTCGATTCTTGGTCAGGCCCGGGCGAAAGTGCTGCAAGACGAGAGAGTTCAGGATCTGTTGAATCGGCCCGCCGCAACTGCCAGTCCGGACGAAAGCAATTTCCACTACGTCGCAAAGGGCGATCGATCGCTGGCGCCGCTGGAAGTTTTCGATAACGGCTTTACGACCGTATTTGGCTTCGCAAGCAATTCCCGCATACCCTCCCTCTACGTTATCAATCCCGACGGCAAAGAAGCCGCTGCCAATTACACGGTCAAAGGGGACTATGTTGAAGTATCCGCAGTCGCCCGGGAATGGCGTCTGAGAGATGGCAATACGGTCTTGTCCATTTTCAACAGGGCTTATGATCCTGTGGGACGAGCGCCAGTGACCGGTACAGTGACACCCGACGTGTGGCGCGTTTTGAAAGGCTCGGGCCGATGAATGAAACCGGCCCACAGTCGGGACATGATGTCCATGCATCCGGATCGATGGTCTCGGAGCCGGCCCGCCGGCATGTTTCGGGATTGCAGAAGTTGGCCGTCGCTGCTCTTGTTCTCGTCTCATCTCTATCGCTCATCTGGCTCGGAGGTCGTCCCGGCACACAAGACGATCCGTCTCAGCCAAAACCGCCAATTGTCGCCAACGCCGAGCCATTCCGCCCTGTGCCAATTGAGATTGCTCCCGAACCTCCAGCACCCGTACAGGCGGCCCAGGCGGCAGATGCTGCGCCATCCACGCCGCCCCCACCGGCGCCAGCTGATCCGCCGCCCGAGGAAACGCCAATTTTCGCCTACAGTAGCAGCAGTCAAATGCCCAATGACGGTCAGCGGAGCGAAGACAACCATAAGGATACTCCCGCGACCGCGGATGAGATTTCAAACGGTGGCGATCTGTCAGGCCGATTGAAGCCAGATATACAGGAGCCGAGCCGGGCCACACTTATGCCGCACCCTGATCTCGTGATTACTCAAGGAACGATCATTCCCTGCATTTTGCAAACGGCAGTCGACACAAATTTACCCGGCTATGTGAAGTGCGTCTTACCAAACGACGTCCGCGGCGCCACCAACAATGTCGTGCTCTTGGATCGCGGGACGACCGTGATTGGCGAGATCCAGCGCGGTCTCCAGCAGGGGGATGCGCGTGTCTTCGTGCTGTGGACGCGCATCGAAACACCTGACCATGCCCTCGTTTCGATAGCATCGCCGGGCGCTGACGAGCTCGGCCGCTCCGGAATGCCTGGCACGGTGGACAATCACTTCTGGCAACGCTTTGGCGGAGCGATGCTCATGAGCGTTATCCAAGGCGCGTTTCAGGCGGCCGGTCAATACGCGGCCAGCTCTGGCGGAGGAAGCGGCATCAACAGCTTCCAGAGCAATGGTGGACAAGCCGTCGAGACGACACTGAGAGCGACGATCAACGTTCCGCCAACCCTGAAGAAAAACCAGGGAGATGCCGTATCCATCTTTGTGGCTCGGGACCTCGATTTCTCAGATGTATACGATCTTAGAGCGACTGCCGTGGCGCCAGCCCCCCAATATCGCAAACGCCGGAGAGACAACAATGCAATCGGAGGCTGATCCTCAATTGCGTTTGCTTCTCGAGCCCGTTCTGAAATGGCTTGAGGAGCCAAGGACCGAAGAGGTCGCTATCAACCGGCCTGGGGAAGCCTTTGTCCGACAGGCCGGCGTTTTCACGAAACATCCGCTGCCGCTGTCTTATGACGATCTGGAGGACATCGCGATCCTCGCTGGAGCGCTGCGCAAGCAAGATGTCGGACCGCAAAGCCCCCTCTGTGCGACTGAGCTGCCGAACGGAGAGCGGTTGCAGATCTGTTTGCCGCCCGCCGTTCCCTCAGGAACAATAAGCCTGACGATACGGCGTCCCTCAAGTCGTGTGACTGAACTCAAGGAAGTTTCTTCTCGCTACGAACACTCGCGTTGGAATCAATGGCGGTCACGAAAAGAGCGCCAGGAGCGGCAGGACGAAACGATTCTTCAGCACTACGACCATGGTGACTTGGAGCAATTTTTGCGGGCCTGCGTCTGCGGGCGGCTCACGATGCTGCTTTGCGGACCTACTGGAAGCGGCAAAACGACAATGAGCAAGACTTTGATCGATGCTATACCCCCCCAAGAGAGGTTGATCAGTATCGAGGACACGCTCGAGCTTGCAATCCCGCACGAGAATCATGTCCGGTTACTCTATCCGAAGGACCGAACAGGCTTAGGTGCGGTGACAGCCGAGCAACTGTTGCAGGCCAGCTTGCGCATGCGCCCTGATCGAATATTGCTCGGCGAGATGCGCGATGATGCTGCTTGGGCTTACCTTAGCGAAGTCGTCTCCGGCCATGCGGGATCAATATCAACCATCCACGGGGCTGATCCGGTCCAAGGCTTCAAGAAGCTCTTTTCACTCGTCAAGAGCAGCGCGCAAGGAGCCGCTGTGGAAGACCGCACGCTTCTTGACATGCTGTCGGCTGCCGTTGACGTCATTGTCCCGTTCAGTACCCAAGGCGAAGTGTATGAGGTGGGAGAAGTATGGCTCGCCGCTGATGCCCGGCGACGGGGAGAGACAGTAGCCGACCTTCTCAACAAGCACTAAGGTTGAAACAACGTCTCGGGATCGATAAGTCGGTGATGTGACGCGTCATTTTATTCTGCTTCGATGTCTTTTGAGAGGCCTTCCCGGATTGCTTGAGGCCCGAGCGAGCCGGCGGCATCATGCCATCATCATTGTACGAATTGCATGCTCCATTGTCCTGGACGAGACCGGCTTCGCTAGCCAAAGGACGAAGGCCTGATTATCAGATGTGACCGGCATGGGGTCGATTTCACCGACGACTATGACAGGCACCGTCATGAGGGTGGGGCATACGGATTCGGCCTGTCCTCGCTCGAGGAAAGGCATTTTACCCAAGATTAGCAGGTCAGCTGCTTTCCCGCTCTCGATCCAGCCGCAAAGACTTTCGAAGGTCGCGAAGCCGACCGGCTTATAACCCAGCGCGGCGACCTTGTCCTTGTAGATCTCCAACTCTGCTGGATCGGGCTCCACGACTGCAATGATTTCTCCGTTGCCGAGTGATCCCTCGCAGGGACCGAAAGCGATGTCAGCGCTGACTGGCTCCTCCTCGGAGGCCGGTAAGTAAATATCAAAGCGCGTACCTCGGCCAACAGCCGAGGTGACGTCAAGGCATCCTGCGAGCGCGCTCACGTGCCTGTCAACCGCGGCAAGACCCAGCCCGGTCCCGCCGACGCAAGAGCGCGTGGTAAAAAAGGGCTCAAAGACATGCGGAAGTATCGAACTTGCGATTCCTGGGCCATTGTCGCTGATGGAGATGAGAACGTAATCTCCAGGTCTCAAGGTTCCCTGAGCCAGCGGCTTGGTTTGGCACACCTGGGCGCGAGAAACGCTAACCTCGACACGGCCCTCGTTCAAGACAGCCTCCGACGCGTTCTTGCACAGGTTCATGAGAATCTGCTGTATCTCGGTTGGGCTGCCCTCGACCACCGTTTGCCACTCGTTGATCTTGAAGTTCAACTGAACATCCGCACGAACTGTGACCCGCAGCAATGGCGCAAGATCCATAAGAATTTCAGAGACATTGAAAGGCACTGCCACGCGCTGTCGGTTTCGGCTGAGTGACAAAATCTGGTCAACGATCAGCTTGGCTCGGTGTCCAGCTAAGATGATTTGATCGATGTGGTTACGAAGTCTTGAGGGACGACGCACAAGACTTTGGGCAATCTCTGAGTATCCAATTATTGCTCCTAAAATATTGTTGAATTCGTGTGTGGCGCCGCTTGCGATTGTGCCGACAGTCCTCAGCCTTTCCACATGCTCCCATCGACTCACCAGAAGGTCGCATTCCGCATTTACACGTTGCATTTCAAGATGGTTGCTTAAACGCACAATAGCACTGGCAAGAACCCGGAGGTCGTCTGCTGAGGGGAGTGAGCGATCTCCTTCAAAAACAAGGATGCAAACCACAGCCTGCTGATCGGAGGCCCGGCATCCAACAATTTGACACACACCGGAAGTGCCTATGGCGGTCCGAACCATTTCCGCCGCCGGAATGACGCGAAACACTGGCCGTCCGGGGCGGACAAGTGAAACGACTTGATCAATATGCGCGACGTTCCAGACGGGTATGCACGTGTTGGCCATAAAGCACTCGGTATGCCTGCTGAGACTCGGATCCACCAGAGCAAGCGCGCATTGATCCGCATCGAAAACGCGTTGAACGAGTCTAAGCGCTGCTTCGGCGGAAAAGCGCGCCGAGGCGTTCTTTGCTTTACTATCGTTGAAGCGAGCTTCGATCTCATTCAACGCCTCTTCAAGCTCCAACCGCCTTTTCAACCGGTTCGTCCGCAGATGCTGCCTGGAGGACCGAGTGATCGCAAGCAAGCAAAGGCATATGGACACCAAGCCAAAGAAAAGTCGCGTACGCTGCGCTTGCGCGTTGGCCAAGCTGTAGCCTTTCAGATGCTCTCGCTCCAGTTCGGCTGCCATGGAGAACGTGTCGAGGGATGCGATCTGATTGGCAGCTTCGTCCAACCTCCATAAAGAAGACAGGAAATTACCCAAAGCATCCGCGGCAGCTCGGGCCTGGTTCGGAGCAAATCGGTCGAGAGGCTGATCCATCTGTGATGCGAGGGTGAGCCCCGGTTCAGCCGAAAACACGATCAGCTTCGAAAGTTCAACCCTGCCCAAGGGTGCCCCCCCGAGGCGACCAATCGAGCGAGCAAGATCTGCGAGAGAGCTTTGCATAAGCTGATTTTGCTTGATCAAGGCTGAGATGGCAGCCTCTTTGTTTTCGATCGAGTTTATGAGCTGCGCGAGCAATTTGGATTGCCCGGAGCTCTCATCGGGCGAAACGTCGAGAGGGCGTTGCAAGTATTCACGATTCCTTTGCAATGCCTGTCCGGTAGAAGCAACCGAACGGTAGTCCAATGCCATATCGGTCCGAGCGCGGGCGACGTCGCGCCCGAGCAATGCATCGTTGATCTGAATCGTTCGCAGCTGGCTTAGGACCGCGTCGTTGATCTGGGGCCCCTGCGTCCCGACCAAGAGCGCAATCGAGGCAGCTAGGGCGATTACAATTGCTTTGTCGGAACCGAGCCATGTTCCCCAAGGAAACGGCGTTTGATCCGTGGTGCACGCCTTGCGAAGGTCCGACCTGAATTCCAGCTCCTTATAGGTTCGGTATGCGGCCGGATTTTGCTGGAACAGGAAAGCCACGCCTACCTCTCCCCTTATGAGGACGGTTTAACACCGTTGCCAAACTTGGTCTTGGTCCGCTTCCAGGACGAGATGAGCTCCCAAAGCCTCCGCGACGCGGAGCACATCCTCACGATCTTGGAAGCAGATGAATATAGCTCGCAGGCGGTGCTTCGACCCCTCACGGCGGCAGGGGCCTCAGCTGAGCCGTGCTCGCCGACCACATGCGGTTTGTAGCAGCTATAATCAGGTAGATGGTCCCAGCTATCTGGCTGAATCCGTGCTCATTGTCTCCACGACCGCCGATTGCCGTTCGATTGCTGATCACATGGTCGACCTCACCGGAGATCGCCTCGGCACCCGGGCCACACTGGACAAACATTCCATGCAACTACTCCGATGGCGCCCACCACGCCAAGTGACGCTTCATATTCATCATCGGACAGCCAGAAAAATCGATTGCTTCGATAAAGAACATCCACGACATGGATGCAATCACGCACAATTTGCGGTGCTGCTGAGGACGCCGGCTCGATCCGCCATATCTCGGCGTCAAATCACGCGCCGGAGAACTAGGCAACGTAGCACCACCGTGGACTAAAGATCGAGCTTATGCTGTCACGCGTTCCGTTCGATCAGGACCAAAGGCTTGCGCGCCTCTGGACGGTCCGCTGCGACTCAGACACTAATCCTTCAAGATGACCCAAACAGAACAAGAATCTTACTGAACCGAACTGATTTTGCAATGACGGTCGTTCTGAACCACTGAGGAAACTTGACGAATGCCTGGACGAAGCTTCCAGGCATTTCTCAGCCGTTCTTGCCGTGCCTCCGAAGCTCTCGATCTCGAGCGCTCATCGCAATGAGGGTAGCACAACAGGGATGCAGATGGGGCCGAGAGACATGTCCTGGACGAGTTATTCAGTGGAATTGCTAAGCGCTCTATGGAAGCCTCGCTGATCAGGCTATGAAGTCCGGCAACCAATGTCCGGGCATGATCGTCCGGAACCACATCTTGAACATCGTAAAGCCAGACACCGAGGCCTCCAGTCGGGCCTCCGACATTCAGGTTCGCTCCGTTAGAACGAGCTTTGGAATCGCAGCACGCCGCCGAGGCTGTTCCTTTTGCCGACATGAGCCGGGTTCATTCCGGAACGGTCGACGGCAGCGAACTTGGCGTAATGGGCATAATCGACTTCGGCTGTGACTGTGAAACCTGGAATGACCATATAGGCGACGTTTGCAGCCAGTCCTGAGTCCCTGAGCTGATCACCCGAGACCTGAAGGTTGAACGAAGTTTTCTCGTTTAACGTGTAAGTGGCGCCCGCCCAGAAAGCCCAATTGCCGCTCCAAATTTTGTAGATGCCGCGACCGTGAGCGGCGACCGCGTTGGTTGGGTCATCGTTGAGATTGCCAATGGAGCCGTAGCCGAACATTCCGAATAGCGACAGGTCATCTGTGACATTGACATCGACTCGGAGCTTGCCGGCCAAAGCTTCGTAGTCGCTGTCACGAGCGATTACGCCGGTGATCGCGCCCCAGCCCTGCGTCTGTTTCACGCCGAAGACGACGTGCGGAACATGGCTGTCGATAGTACGGAGTACACCCGACCCTTGTTCAAGTGAAACCAGAGCCGAAAAGCCGTTATCGGCATCGAAGTAATACTGAGCCACGTTGGTATCGAAATCGCCGTACGGAACGAGTACGTTATTGAGCACGTTTCCGGCGTAGCCTGTAAACGTGTCGAAGGCCGAATCGTCCTTGCCAACTCGGAGGCCACCAAGCTGGATCCAGGCGGAAGTCAACTTGACGCCGCTGTTGAAGATATAGTTGTGAGGGCTTTCCGGACCCGGATAAGCGTTGTGGTTGCCGAAGTTCACGCGAGTTTCAGTATAGGTCTTCAGTGCGCCTAGTTCGGTCTCCTGGCGCGTCCAAGTTTTGAACGTGAAACGCGTGTTGTTTCGCCAGGTGCCCTGAGCCTCGCCAGTTCTCACATCGGAGGTTCTTATCCCGTCATACGATCGGACATCGCTGAGGCCGACGTCGTAACGGATGTAGCCGCCGATGCGCACGCAGGTCTCGGTGTCGGGGATATGGAAGTAGCCCGAACCGTAGACGTCGCAGATCTTGACGTATTCGGTCGGAGCCGGCGCGGAGACTTCGTCCGTCGCGCGAGCGACGGAAACGGAGATCAGGGCCGCAACTGAGCCGAGAAGAAGGCTGCTTACGTTCATTCTGAATCTCCAGTTCAAAGAATAAAAGGCGGACGCGTCAAAGGGCGAACCGGCGGCCTATCCCAGGACCAAAAACATGTGCATCTCGCTCCTCTTTGAGGAATGCGCGATACTAAGTTGACTAGAGGAGTTCCGGTGTGAGTAAGCCAAGTGATACTTGTACTGTGCTTTATCGCAGTTCGATTTATGGAAGAAACAACTGTGGTTGGCTACCAACTGCCCGAACGAGGTGAGATTCGACCTCCGTCCGGATCCAAGAAAGGCAAAATCGCCTATTGCCTTGCCGCGCTTCCCACAACCGTTCCTCAAATTCTTTCAGTACACCGGGGGTTCAGCATTTCTGAACCAATATTCATCTCCGTTATTTGTGGGTTGGCCGTCGGCGTTCGATGCGGAGCAGCAAGCGACGTGCCATCCTGAAGAGGTAGCTCCGCGCTGACACTTGAATTGGCCGGCGCAACTTCGTCGCGCTCCCTTCTTTTTGCTTTTTGGGGGTCAGGCTGAGCACCGAGCAGACGTTTTGGGACAGGCTCGTATGTTCGATATGTGACACTTTCGTTCGATACCGACAGCACCTGTTTGTTGTGAAGCTCGGGTCGAGACAGCATGCGGCGGCGCCGCTCGGTACGTCAGGCGGGAGCCCCGCTGCAGCACACATCTGGATCGTGCCAAGGATGGCCCGTTTCGTTTTGCAGCGGCGCAATCGTTCACACCCCCGTGCGACTCACCTAGCGCCCATTGCGGATCGGATGGATGCATGCTCACGAGAGTAGTGTGGTTGGTTGCAGGGCCACCGCCTTGTCGATCGGTCAAACAGGCCAACTCTCGACAGATCACGGTTTAGGTCTTATATAAGCACCCTAGAATGAGTTAAGGTCGTTTGTATGAGACAAACATGCGCTCAACAGTGACAGATACATTGCCTCCCAGAGTCAAGAGGGCGCTTGGCAAGCTCGGCGCCGACATTGCGCTCGCCCGTAAGAAGCGCAGCCTGACCGTGATGATGATGGCGGAACGACTGGGTGTCGCAAAGAGCACCTATCTGAAGATCGAAAAAGGAGACCCGACTGTCGCTATGGGGGCCTACGCCATGACCTTTTTCGTTTTGGGCTTTGATGAGGCTTTGGCGCAGATCATCGACGCACATCGCGATGAGCAAGGCCTGCTCCTCGACGCCGAACGTTTGCCCAAGAGGGTAAGGGTGCGGAAGCCACCGGGTGCAATATGAGACGTTCTATTGCTGTTCACATTGGCGAAGAAGCGATGCCACTGGGTACGTTGCGCTATGATCAGCAGGGTGCGCGCGAGAGCGCTGCCTTTGAATATGATGGAGGTTGGCTGAGAGCAGCGGAAGGCTTCTCGATCGAACCCGGTCTGCCACTCGTTACTGGCCCTCAATTCCATCGAAAGACCGGCGACGGATCCGTGTTCCACAACGCGATCGCCGACACGGAGCCGGACGGATGGGGCCGGCGTGTCATCCAGCGCGACCACGCCAAGCGTCGCCAAGAGGTGCGCCGGGCGGGAAATGTCGCCGAAACGCGGCCTCTGAACGCGATGGATTACCTCTTGGCAGTGGACGACATGAGCCGCATTGGTGCGCTCCGGTTGAAGGACGAAGAAGGGCGTTACCAAAGAACGACCGAGGAGGGTCGACGCACCACGCCGCTGCTCATTGAAATCGGTCAACTCCTCGCAGCCACGCACGCCGTCGAGACGAACACCGAGACGGCAACGGATCTCGCCTATTTGCGTGGACGTGGCACGTCTCTTGGGGGCCTTCGTCCGAAATGCTCTGTCGTCGACGATGACGGACGCCTCGCTATCGGTAAGTTTCCGAGCGTTGCCGATGATCGATCTGTCACAAAAGGCGAAGTGCTCGCTATGAATTTGGCCAGAAAAGCCGGCGTGGATGCTGCTGAGACACGTCTGCTCGACAGCGACGGCGCCCCTGTCGCGCTCATACGGCGTTTCGATAGGACTCCGAACGGCAATCGACTCATGTATATCTCGGCCGCCACGATGATCGGCGCAGAGTCAGGGGACGTTGGCGAGCATAGCTATACTGAACTCGTGGATGTGCTTCGTCAGCACGGCAGCCAGCCAGCAGCCAACATCGAAGAGCTTTGGCGGCGCATCGCGTTCTCGATCCTTATCACCAATGTCGATGACCACCTCCACAATCACGGCTTTCTCCATGTGCATCGCGGGCAATGGCGCCTGGCGCCTGCATTCGACATCAACCCGTTCCCTGAGCGCGTGCGAGAGCTGAAAACCTGGATATCCGAAGAAACTGGGCCCGAAGCGACTGTCGACGCACTGATGTCGGTAATCGCTTATTTCCGGATCAGGAGCGATCGAGCGAAGACGATACTCGCAGAAGTCGAAAAGGCGGTCGCGTCATGGCGGGAGGAGGGGCGGGCGCTTGGGATGACCCCCCAAGAACTCGATAGCTTCACCGACGCGTTCGAACATCGGGAACGGCAAGCCGCCCAAAGGCGCAGCAATGATCCCTGAAAGCTCGCCGTTCGCGGTTAAGATGGCGTCCTGCAAGGGCGTCAAGGCGACTGGTGCTCCGTCGCCCACCCTCACTCCATGTCCGGCGCCGAAAGGTCGAGCGCCAGCGCCGTCTTCGAACAGGCCTGGTTCCGGCTGGCCCAGCGCCAGCCGGTAGCGAGTCAGATCCTCCTCTGCCAGTCTCTGAGCCGCACAGCGCTGCTGAAGCGCACGTCGAACGTGATGCTGATCGGCTTGTGCGCAGGCGCGACCACCAGCGCTCGAAACCGATGCCCTCCTTCTTGCCGTCGCGCGCCGCATCGAAGATGGCCCAGAACGGACCGTTCCTGCCCCCGGCCTCGAGCCCCGCGGCGGCATGGGTATTCGCGAGAGAGCGCCGGACGCATAGGCTCCGCGTACTGGGATGCGGCCTTCGCGCTGCTTCAAGTCGACCGGCGCGGCAGATCCCAATGCGCGATGCGATCGCTTTCGTGATCACGTCACCTCGGAGGACGAGAAAAGATTGTCGAGGCACGGATACGAGCTGCCTCAGTCGTTCGTTCGATCGAAAGCACTGTTTGCGGAGGACGCTCTCCATCATGCAGTGCCAGGAGACGCTGGCCGACTTCCTTGTCCGCTGCCGTGAGCCGATGATTCAGGCGAAGAAAGTCCATCCAGGTTGGCGTGCGGAATGTCTCTGTCCAAATCGAAGGAGTTTGAAGATTTCGCTGGAGTGTCCAGTTTCGCGCACCGGCACGGCTCTGAACATGGCGCCTTGCGCGCATGTAGCCCAGAAAGGTCTCGATATTCTCTTCGGCTATAAGATACTCGACCTTGACGACTATGGGGCCACTCCTCGGCTTCAACTCGAGTGCCAGCTCCGGCGGGTGAAAATCCGAACTTTCCTGATCCGCTTCTTCCCATGGACGGACCGGGAACAGTATACCCGCAGCTGCAACCAGCAACAGAGCGCCTGCGGCGCCCTCCAGAGCCCAGGCTAAGGAGTAGTCCTGTGCGACAGTACCCCAGATCCAGCTGCCGGCCGCCATACCCCCTGCGCTCAGGGCGTAGTATATCGACAGTGTGCGGCCGACGACCCACCTTGGGCTTGCCAGCTGCACCGACACGTCGATGCCGGTCCAGGTGATAAGCCAACCCGCGCCTCCAAGTGCCAGCGAAATGGCCGCCACGGCGACCGATGATGTGAGTGCAAGGGAAAGGCAACATGCTGCACAAGCAACAGAGGCGAACGATACCAGCCTGTTTTGAGACGTGATCCGCCTTAAAAAGCTATTGCTCATGCCCGCGACGAAAGCACCCATGCCGAAGCCGGCCAGCAAGATGCCGTAGACGATTGGGCCGCTTTTCAGCTGATCCCGGACGACTAGTGGGAGTAGCGCAAGTATGGAGATGCTTGCCAGCCCGAAAAAGGTTGCACGGGCAATCGCTGCCCTGATCTCCAAGGACAATACCGTGAAGCGCACTCCGTCATGAATTGCCATCGTCATTCGCTCACGAGGGAGAGGCGAAGTGCGAACCTTCCATTTGGTACGCCATATCGCGCCGAGAGGGACCAGATCGCTCAGCGCGGCCAGGGCGAAAGCGGCGAGCGGCCCAAAGAAGGCCAGCATCGTCCCACCCAAAGCGGGTCCTATGCTGCGTATGATGTTATATCCGACAGACATCAGCGTCACTGCGGCCGGAATGTCGCGCTTGTCCAAGATATCGCCGACCGAGGCATGCCAGGCCGGATCATTCAGAGCGAAGCCGCAGCCAGCCAGAAAGCCCAATCCAAGTAGGAGCCAGGGATCGACAAATCCCAGGCCCACCGAAATCATCAGCGTCGTCGATGCCAAGGCTATCAGGAAGTGCCCCGCAAACATCACCCATCGGCGGCTGAAGTTGTCGGCGATGGCTCCGGCAAGAATTGAGAGGAAGAATACCGGCAATGTGGATGCGGCCTGCACGAGTGCAACCATCAGATCCGAAGCGGAAATCGTGGCCATCAGCCAACTGATGGCCACCGTTTGCACGAGCCACCCGAGGCTGGATATTTGTGTGGCCGTCCAGATCGAGCGAAACACCGGGTTCCGAAATGGAGCCAGCGTTGTTGAGACAGGCAGATGAGCATTTTTTTCGGACTGCATGACGGTTGATGCCTTCGAGGGGCCGGTTATTCAATTCACGGCTGCCACTACTGCCGTTACGATGTTGGCCAATAAGGGCCGACATATCGAGGATGACTTCATCGCAATGAGGAGTTGGATACCTCCGCTCTCTAGACTGGCGCAAACCACTCCTCGCCCAGCAAGGTAGCCTTGCCGATCGTCCTGCTCGAGAAAATCGTCTGCAGGGTTTTCGCTCTCGCGTCACCGAACCAGCGCCCATGCAGCTTGCCGGCGACTATTTTTTTCGCATTGGGCCCGTTTTGCTAGTGTCATTCGTGACAAATCCTGTGCATGGCCGTCGTACCGCTAAATTCCGAGGATGAGGGCGCCTCCGGTGAGACCGGCACCCGCCGCCGCAAGGAGAACCTTTTCGCCCGGCCGAAACGGCTGCGCCCGATGCGAAAGCGAGAGCGAGAGCGGGATGGTCGCGGCGGAAGAGTTGCCGTACTCGGCGATCGTCTTGACGATTGCTTCATCGGCGATTCCGAGGTTCCTCCCGACCACATCGAAAATGCGGGCATTGGCCTGGTGTGGCACGAACCTGTCGATGTCTTGCGACCGCATTCGGGCAGCAGAGAGCGCGTCCTGCGAGCAGCGAGACATCATCTCCACGGCCTTGGCGAACACTTCGCGGCCGTTGGCGATCGTCATGCGGGTCTGCTCGAGGTCCATGCCGCCGTGGAACGGTGTGTTGCTTCCTCCGGCGGGAATCTGGATCAGGCCGTAGCGCGAGCCGTCCGAAGCCAACGCGGCGCCGAGAATGCCCCGATCCGGCTCTTCGCACGGACCAACCACCACGGCGCCGGCGGCATCGGCAAACAGCACCGCGCTTGCGCGCTCGACTGGATTGATGCGGCGACTGAGGATGTTGGCGGCGATGACCAGGCTCGCTTTGCCATGGAGGCGGGTGAATCCGTCCGCAAACATCAGGGCATAGATGAAGCCGGCGCAGGCGCCTGTGAGATCAATCGCACCGGCGCGGCCTAAGCCCAGGCGATGTGCTACCAGCGGGGCGCTGGGCGGCAGAAGGTGATCGGGCGTCGAGGTGGCGAGTAATAGCAGGCCGATGTCGCCACGGTCGAGGCCGGAATTCGCCAGTGCCATGTCGCCGGCGTGCGCGGCAAGGCCCGACAGCGTATCCTGGTCGGTTGCCCAGAAGCGCGAGCGAATTCCGGTGCGCCGCTCGATCCAGCCGGGTTCGAGTCCAAGACGGGTCTCGATTTCCTGGTTCTCCACCTTTCGGGCCGGCGCATGATCTCCAAACCCGAGAAAGCGCGACGATCTGCTCATGCGCTCGGACCGAAGCGTTCGCCGGCCTCTTCGAAGGCGTCATACAATCCGTCGAGTTCCTCTCCGGTGATGCAATAGGGCGGCAGAACATAGAGCACATTACCGAGCGGGCGCACGAGCAGGCCGCGCTCGAGGAAGAAAGCGCGCAGCTTTGGTCCGATCTCGGCCAGATAGCCGGCCGAGCCGGCGCGCAGATCGAGAGCTGCGATCGTGCCGGTCGCCCGGCAATCTGTGAAGTTGGCATTGTTGCGAAAGCGTCGAAGCCCGAGGGCCTGCCCGGCGCTCAAGGCCGCAATCCGCTCGGCCACCGGCTCGTCCCGCCAGATCTCGACATTGGCGAGTGCTGCCGCGCAAGCGATCGGATTGGCGGTGTAGGAGCTCGAGTGGAAAAAGGTCTTCTGCCGATCTTCGGAGTAATGGGCCTGGAAGATGGCATCGGTCGCGAGTGTGGCCGCCAGTGGGATCGCGCCGCCGGTCAAGCCCTTCGAGGTGCATAGTATGTCCGGAGAGATCAGCGCCTGCTCGCAGGCGAACGTGCTTCCGGTGCGCCCCCAGCCCGTCATCACCTCGTCGGCGATCAGCAGGGTGCCGGAGGCCTCAGTGATCTTTTTCAATTCGGCCAGAACCCAGGCCGGATACATCAACATGCCGCCGGCGCCGAGCACCAGCGGCTCGACGATCAGCGCGGCGGCGCGGCGGTCGCGCGAGAAAGCCTCGAATCTATCCAGCGTTTCCTGCTCGCGCCCTGCGGCCGGAAACGGAATGGTGTCGACCTCGAACAGCAGGGGTTCGTAGGCGGCGTTAAACACGCCGCGGGCTCCGACGCTCATCGTGCCGATCGTGTCGCCATGATAGCTGTGTTCCATGACGACGATGCGCGAACGCGGCGCGCCGATGTTGCGGTAATAGCCGAGCGCCATCTTCAGCGCGACTTCGACGGACGTGGATCCGCTGTCGGAATAGAAGACCCAGTCGAGGCCTGCCGGCACTATTTCGATCAGGGCGGAGGCCAATTGCTCTGCCGGCTGATGGGTGAGACCGGCGAAGATCACCTGGTCGAGCATCTCAGTCGCATTCCGGATTGCTTCCATGATCCGTGGATGGCGGTGTCCGTGGGTGACCACCCACCAGGAGGAGATTGCATCGAGGATATGCCTTCCGTCATTCGTCTCTAGCCAAGCCCCTTCCGTGCGGACAACGGACGGCATGGCCGGCTCGATCGCGTGCTGGGTGAATGGATGCCAGACCGGCGACCGCGACATCATTCGCCTCCGGCAATCTTGGCGAGGTCGAAGCCGGCAAACATCGCCTTCCGCAGAGTTTCGCGCGTCAACGGAACGAGGTGTGGCAGCCTGCCGAGCTGACGCACCGCGCCGAATTCGGTGATTGTCCTTTGCGTATCGGCTACCTCTTCGCCGATGAAGGCGACGCCGATCAGCGGGATGGAGCGAGCCCGCAGGGCTTCGATCGACAGCAGAGTGTGGTTGATCGTGCCGAGCTCGGTGCGGGCGCACAGAATGACCGGCAGCCGCCATTCAGCGAAGATGTCAATAAATCTTGTCTGTCGGTTGATCGGCACCATCAGTCCGCCAGCGCCTTCGATGACGAGCGGTGTCGGCAGGACCGGATATGCAAGATCGGCAGCCTCAATCGAGACTCCGTCAATTTCGGCTGAACGATGCGGCGACAGCGGGCTCTTCAAGCGGTGAGCTTCCGGCAGCACGCGCCCTGACGGCAGGCCGGCGAGCCGTTCAACCGCCTCACTGTCGGTCTCCTCATCGAGACCCGATTGCACCGGCTTCCAATAAAAGCCGTCGAGCAGCCCGGCGAGCCCAGCCGAAAACACGGTCTTCCCTATTCCGGTGTCTGTTCCGGTGACGACGATACGCGTGGTCATGCCGTGGCCAACACCTCGACGAGCGTCTCGACCATGGCCGAAATGTCAGCCTTGCCGACATTGAGCGTCAGCGAAATGCGCAGCCGCGACGTGCCCTCCGGCACGGTCGGCGGGCGAATGCCGCGTATGTCGAAGCCGCGGGCCTGCAGTGCCGCCGCTATAACCATGGTGCGGCTGACGTCGCCAATGACAAGTGGCTGGATCTGCGAGCCGCTGCGCGCCACGCCACAGCGCTCGGCCAGTTGGCGGCCCGCGAAGGCAATGTACTCATGCAGCTGAACGCGGCGCGTCGGCTCGTCGACCAGGATTGCGAGCGCTTCGCGCGCCGCCACCGCCATTAGCGGCGATGGCGCGGTGGCGTAGATAAAGGGCCGGCAGCGGTTGACAATGTAGTCGCACAGCACTCCCGGCCCAGTGACGAGTGCGCCGGATGCGCCGAGCGCCTTGCCGCATGTGTGGAGCGCGACAATGTTGTCGCGGCCCTCGAAAGCGGCGGCCAGCCCCCGGCCGTCCGGTCCCCAGACGCCGGTGGCATGTGCCTCGTCGACCACTATGAATGCCTCGTACCGATCGGCAAGCCCGACCAGGCTCTCCATCGGCGCCCAGTCGCCACCCATGCTATACAGGCTTTCGACTGCGATCCAGATATGCCCCATGCCACCTTCGGCGCGCCAGCGCCTGATCGCGTCCTCAAAAGCATCTATGTCGTTGTGCGTGGCCGGCCTGAACTCGGCGCGTCCAGCCCGCGCCCCTTCATGCATGCTGGCATGCGCGAGTTCGTCGAGGATCAGCAGGTCGCCCTTCTGCGGCAGGGCGCTCAGCAGGGCGAAGTTGGCGATGTAGCCGCTGCCGAAGAACAGCGCCCGTTCGGCCCCGAAGAACGCCGCCGCATCTGCCTCCAACGCCTCATGCTCCGGCGCGTTGCCGCGTAGGAGCCGCGATCCGGTAGCGCCGACCGGGGTGCCCCCCTCGATTGCCGCCGCGACTGCATCGCCAAGTCTCTTCGACGCAGCAAGCCCGAGATAATCGTTGGACGAGAAGTCGAGCCCGGCGCGCGGCGCCAGCGTCCGCAGCCGGCCCTTGCGTGCCAGACCCTGCAAGGTTGCTTCATAGCGGGCAAGCGGCGGCTCGTTCATCTTGCCTCGCCTGGCATCGGCTCAATGCCGAGACGCCTAAATAGACGATTATCCTTGTCCTCGCCCGGATTGTCCGCCGTCAGCAGCATGTCGCCGACAAAGATCGAATTGGCGCCGGCAAAGAAGCACAGCGCCTGCGTTTCGTCGCTCATCGCCGTCCTGCCGGCGGAGAGCCTTACATAGGACTTCGGCATCATGATCCGGGCGAGCGCAATGGTGCGGACGAAATCGATCGCATCGATGGGCTCGGCCTCGGCAAGCGGCGTGCCTTCGATGGGCATGAGCATGTTGATCGGCACGCTTTCCGGCGGCTCGGGCAGGTTCGCGAGTGTGACCAGCATGTCGATGCGATCGGCCTTTTCCTCTCCCATCCCGACAATGCCGCCGCAGCAGACCTTCATGCCAACCTCGCGCACGTGCCCAAGTGTTTCCAGCCGGTCGGCAAAAGTCCTGGTTGAAACAACCTCGCCGTAATAGCGCTCGGACGTGTCGATGTTGTGGTTGTAGTAGTCGAGACCAGCCGCCTTCAGGCGCTGCGCCTGACTGAGGTCCAGCATTCCAATCGTCATGCAGGTCTCCATGCCGAGCGCCTTCACGCCCTCGATCATGGCGACCACGGAACCCATGTCGCGTTCCTTCGGACTGCGCCATGCGGCGCCCATGCAATAGCGGGTGGCGCCGGCGTCCCGCGCCTTGATCGCTTCGGCAATGACACGCTCCACCTCCATCAGCTTGGATGCCTTCAGGCCGGTTTTGTTATGCGTAGACTGGCTGCAATAGCCGCAATCCTCCGGGCATCCGCCGGTCTTGATGCTGAGCAGCCGCGACAGCTGCACCCGGTTGCGATCGAAGTTCTGGCGGTGGATTGTCTGAGCCAGGAAGAGCAGGTCATTGAACGGCATCCCGTGGATAGCCTCGGCCTCTTTGCGGTTCCATCGGGATAGTGCCCCCTCGATCGATTGCATGGCTTGCTTCACGTCGCACTCCGAGTTCGTTCCAATCGTCGTCGTCAAAAGCTTTGTCGCTGGTCCGACAGCACGTGCAGGAGTCTGTCGACCCTCCTCGGGTTCGCTACGATCGTCGATCAGCCCGATGAGCCTGAACCAGTTGAAGGGTGCGCTGCACAAAGATGCAGGCTCGCATGGAGCAGCTCCTGCGTCGGCGCGCTCCAGCGGAGGGGGGGATGCTTTTCATTCCATCTCCATCAGTTCAAGCGCGCGCCGATGCGCCGGCATATCCAGGCCGATGTCGAGGATAGGCGCGCTGTGTGTCAGCCATCCGACTGAGATGAGGTCGACCCCCGTCGCAGCAATCGACGGAGCCGTTTTCGGCGTCACCCGACCGGAAGCCTCGGTGATGGCGCGGCCACCGACGATTGCCACGGCGCGCGCAAGGTCCTCAACCGACATATTGTCGAGCAGCACTGCGTCGACTCCCAGCGTGAGCGCTGTATCGAGCTGCTCAAGGGTCTCGACCTCGACCTCGATCTTCACCATGTGGCCTGCGGCGGCGCGCGCCCGCTCTATTGCCGTGCGAATGTCGCCGGCGATCGCGATGTGGTTGTCCTTGATCAGCACGGCGTCGTCGAGCCCGAAGCGGTGATTGGCGCCGCCGCCGACGCGTACCGCATATTTCTCCAGCGCGCGCAGGCCGGGCGTCGTCTTTCGCGTGCACACGATCTTCGCCTTGTGGCCACGCACGGCCTCGACCATCGTCGCTGTGGCAGTGGCGATGCCGCTCAGGCGGCACAGAAAATTGAGCGCCGTGCGCTCGGCCGTGAGCAGGCCTCGCGCCGGTCCGCACAACTTGGCGATAGTCTCGCCCGCCGCGACATTGCTGCCGTCAGCTCGCCAGATGTGCATGTCGATCGCAGGCTCGACGAGCATGAAGGCGAAGGCGGCCAGATCGAGACCGGCAACGATGCCCATCTGTCGCGACTTGAGCACCAAGGTGGCCGTGCGATCACGCGGGATCACGGCGTCGCTGGTCAGATCACCGCATCTGCCCAGGTCTTCGTGAAGAGCACCGCGCACGATCGGCTCGATCAGGGTTGAGGGAAGGGGTGAGAACGAATTCATGTCAGGGTGCTCCGTATCGGCGCCCGCCAGCTGAGTGCGACGGCGGTCTGTATTGCGCTGCGCAGTGTCAGCCGTGACTGGCGCGCATCTGCATCGCGTCCGGGGAAATCGGAACGACAGTGCGAGCCGCGGCTCTCTTCGCGCCGCAGGGCCGCAATGGCGATCATCAGCGCGACCAAGGCGGGGCCGGAGGCAGCGCTGTCGTGAGCTGCGATCGGCAACAGGGTCGCCACCCCGTCGCGTAGCGTCTCGCTATCGCGTATGATGCCGAGCGCGGCCGAGACGATTGGGCGGATGCCGGAGGCGTCTGGCCGTCGAGGCACGAACGCGGAACACACGCGCGGACGCCGGGTGTGTGATACGTCGGCGACGCTTTCAGCAACCCAGCTCGCTGTGACCGCCGCTTCGATAAGCGAGTTGCTGGCGAGTCGGTTCGCGCCGTGCAGACCGGTGCATGCGACCTCGCCACATGCCCACAATCCCTCGATGGAGCTGCGGCCGGCAGCGTCTACAGCAACACCGCCCATGTGATAATGTGCCGCCGGGCGCACCGGGATCGGGTCGATCGCGGGATCGATGCCGGCCTGGCGGCACAAATCGGCGATCGCCGGAAAGCGCTTGTCAAATCTGAGGCCGAGACATCGCCTTGCGTCCAGGAACACACGGCGTCCGGCAGCGAGCTGGTGCCAAACCGCGCGCGCAACCACGTCGCGAGGCGCGAGCTCGCCCCCGGGGGTTTCAGCGAGGAAACGCTCTCCTTGCTCGTCGATGAGCACAGCACCCTCGCCGCGCACCGCTTCGCTCACCAGCGGCATCGGCCGCCGCGGACCCTCGAGGGCGGTCGGGTGGAACTGCACGAATTCCAGGTCGGCGAACTCCGCCCCGGCACAGGCGGCGAGCGCGAGCCCCTGTCCACATGAGCCAGGCGGGTTTGTCGTATCGCTAAACAAGCCGCCGATGCCGCCGGTCGCCAGGACCGCGCGGCGCGTTGGCAAGGCGATTGCGCCCGTGCACCCGGCCGCGACCACGGCGATAATCGCCCCGTCTTCCACGACAAGCCGGCGGGCCTCCACGTTTTCCAGGATAGTGATCGAGGTTGTGCGCCGTGCCGCGGCGATCAGCGCGCGGACCAGCTCGCGACCGGTGGCATCGCCCGCCGCATGCACGATCCGCCGCTGCGAGTGCGCCGCCTCAAGCCCGAGCCGCAACGCGCCGTCAGCGCGTCGGTCGAATGCGACACCGAAGCGCTCTAGAGTCCTGATCGCTTCAGGTGCAGCTCGGACCGTTCGCCGCACCGTCGTCACGTCGCAGAGACCGTCGCCGGCCGCGACGGTGTCACAAAGATGAAGTTCGGGACCGTCCTCGCCGCCGACGCTTGCCGCAAGACCGCCTTGGGCGAGCTCGCTGCAGGCTCCGGTTCCCAGCCCCGCATTGGACAGAAGCACAACCGGTTCCGGCGCCAGATGAAGCGCCGTCATCAGGCCTGCCACACCGGCGCCGATGATGACCGGCGCCCCGCCGATGTCATGAACGTCGAGGCTCATATGGAAAGCATACGCTCGACCGAGCGGCGCGCGCGCCCTGCAATCCCGGGATCGATCCGAACCTCATGCCGGTTCTCCTCGAGTGCGACGCGAATGTTAGCCAGCGTGATGCGCTTCATGTGCGGACAGAGATTGCAGGGGCGGACGAACTCGACGTCGGGATTCGCGATCGCGACATTGTCGCTCATCGAACATTCCGTCATCAACACTACGCGGGGTGGTTTTTCCCGCTCGACATAATCCGACATGGCCGCGGTGGAACCCGAAAAATCCGCCTCTGTGACAACGTCCGGGGGGCATTCGGGATGGGCCAGCACGATGACTCCTGGATGTGCGGCGCGCAGTTCGCGAATGTCGGCCGGGGTGAAGCGCTCATGCACCTCGCAACGACCCTTCCAGGCGATGATCCCGACCTTCGTCTCGGCGGCGACGTTCTTGGCGAGATATTCGTCGGGCAGCATGATCACACGCGGCGCGCCGAGCGATTCCACCACCGCCTTTGCGTTGCCCGAGGTGCAGCAGATGTCGGACTCGGCCTTCACGGCCGCGGAGGTGTTGACATAGGTGACAATGGGCACGCCGGGATAACTCTGTCGCATCAGCCGCACGTCTTGTGCCGTGATCGAATCGGCCAGCGAGCAACCAGCGCCCAGGTCGGGGATAAGTACGGTCTTGTCCGGATTAAGCAGCTTGGCCGTCTCGGCCATGAAATGCACGCCGGCAAGGACGATGACTTGCGCCTCGACTGTCACAGCCTTGCGGGCCAGCGCCAAGCTGTCGCCGACAATGTCTGCGACGCAATGGTAGATCTCGGGCGTCTGATAGTTGTGCGCCAGGATGATGGCATTGCGCTCGCGCTTCAGCGCAAGGATGGCTTCGATATCGTCCACGAAAGACGGCCATTCAATCGGCGGAATCACGCGCCGGACGCGCTCGTAGAGGAACGCGGCCGTAGGCAGCACGGCGCTCATTGATGCCCCCGCTTATACTCTAGTTGAAGATAACCGGCATATACTTGCCGTGAGTATAAGGGATGTCAACCCCGCGCCAGCGGCAATTTTGTCCCGGCGATGGCCCTTTCGTCGAGAACGGCGTGGCGGAAGCGGTAGAGCTTCGCCGGCCGACCACCGGTCTCCGCAGTGGTCTCACCGGTCTCCTCGACCAGTTCCTGTTGCTCGATCAGGCGGCGAAAGTTCGGCTTGTGGATGAGCCTGCCGGCGAGCGCCTCCACGGTTCGCTGCAGCTGCAGTAGCGTAAAGCTCGGTCGCATAAGCTCAAAGACGACGGGCCGGTATTTGATCTTGGAGCGCAGCCGCGCAATGCCCGTTGCCACGATACGGCGATGATCAGCGACCATAGGTTTGCTCGGCACCAGGGGAAGCGGCGTCTCCCGTCCGCTTCCGGCCTCTTGGACCAGGCCTGCTTCATAAAGTAACTCATATCGCTGAAGCACGAGCTCCTCGTTCCAATAACGGTCGTCGAAGCCAAAGGCGATCGCCGCCCGCTGCCGGCGTTCGCGTCGCGTGGCCGCGTCGCTGGCTCCCTCTGCCCAACCGATCAAGCGCGGTCGCACAACATCCAGCACCACCGGCGGGGTGCCGGAGCGGTGGTCCTCCCATGGAAAATAGTCGTACCAGCTTTGCCAGCCGCACTTGGATGAGCCCGCTGCCTGTTCTTTGCTGGTCAAAGCGAGATAGCTGATGGAGATGACGCGTTGCTGGCGTTCGACGCCGATTCGGTCCCGATCGGCGAAGGTGTAAAGCTGCTCGATGTACCCCAAGGGCTGGCCGGTCTGCTGCTCGACCCACCCCCTCAAACCGGATTGCGGCGACCGGTGCTCAAGCGCAAAAGGTCCGGACGGCAGGGTGTCAGCCTCGCCGATGGTTAGGAGACAGGGGTCACTTTCATTTACGGCCACGACGACGGCGATCAGGTCCACTTTGACTTGGTCCGCCTTGCCGGCTTTGTCTTTCCTGGTTCCTGTTGCCTGATCGTCCATGTTCGTGAAAGTGGTTGACCCGTGCCCGGGAGCCTTAATCGATTTAATGTAAGCGAGGCTGTCCGCACGTCAACACCGCACAGCTGCATCCCCATTTTTAGCTCTTCGCACTTGCACAAAAATGTGCCAAACGCGACACCCGCGGCGGGTAACGCAAGGGAAGGAGGGATTGGGTTGAGCGCAGCTGGTGATCGAAAGGGAATTGCACCGCCGGATGTTCGGATGCGGAAAGGCCAGACTCCACTCGTCTGCCTGACGGCATACACCACGCCGATCGCCAGGTTGGCCGATCGACACTGCGACATCGTTCTCGTCGGCGACAGCGTCGGCATGGTCCTGCACGGCCTCTCGTCGACGCTGGGCGTCACTCTCGACATGATGATCATGCACGGCCGGGCGGTGCGCCGCGGTCTGGTGCGAGCATTGATGGTCGTAGACCTGCCATTCGGTTCCTATGAAGAAAACCCCGAGCAGGCCTTCCGCAACGCTGCGCGCCTGATGGCGGAGACCGGTTGTGCAGCGGTGAAGCTCGAGGGGGGCCAGACCATGGCCGAGACGATCCGCTTCCTCGCCGCGCGCGGCGTGCCTGTCATGGCCCATGTCGGCTTGACGCCGCAGGCGGTCAATACTCTCGGCGGCTACCGCGTCCAGGGGCGGGGAGACGATGCCGAGCGCATCAGGCGCGACGCCGGTGCGGTCACGGAGGCCGGCGCTTTCTCTGTGGTGCTGGAGAAAGTGCCCGAGCCGCTTGCACGGCGCATCACTGCGGAGATCGCCGTCCCCACGATTGGCATCGGTGCCTCGCTCGCCTGCGACGGCCAGATTCTGGTCAGCGACGATATGCTCGGGCTTTTCAGCTCTTTCCGGCCGAAATTCGTCAAGCGCTACGCCGAACTAGGCGACCAGGCCGATGCGGCGATAGCGGCTTACGCCGCCGACGTGAGGGAACGGCGCTTTCCGGCGGCCGAACATCTCTACGCCAACGAGACGGAGGCCGGAGGCGTCACATGAGCGTGCCGATCGTTCGAACCGTTGCCGAGCTCCGCGCTGTTGCCGCGGGATGGCGTCGCTCAGGCACCCGTATCGCCGTTGTGCCGACCATGGGAGCCTTGCACGAAGGCCATCTGAGCCTGGTGCGTGCCGCGCTTCAGAAGGCCGAGCGGGTAGTCGTGACGCTGTTCGTCAATCCCAAGCAGTTCAACAGTGCCGCCGACCTTGCCGCCTATCCCCGGACGGAAAACGAAGATGCTGCCAAGCTCGTGCCGACAGGCGCACATCTGCTCTATGTGCCGGATGCAGACGAGATGTATCCAGCGGGCTTCGCCACGGCCGTTTCGGTGTCCACTCTCAGCGAGGGCCTGTGCGGCGCCTTCCGGCCCGGCCATTTCGATGGCGTGGCGACGGTCGTGGCCAAGCTCTTCCTGCAGACCGGCGCTGACTTCGCCTTCTTTGGCGAAAAAGATTTCCAGCAGCTTCAGCTTGTCAGGCGCTTGGTCCGGGACCTTGACCTCCCGATCACCGTGCTCGCATGTCCGACAGTCCGCGAAGCCGATGGTCTTGCCCTATCGTCGCGCAATAGCCGGCTCTCGCCAGCAGAACGCGCCATTGCCCCAAAGCTGGCTTCGGTCTTGCTCGACACGGCTGAGCGGCTTGCGCGTGGCTCTCCTGTCCTGCCCACGCTTGATGAAGCGCGTGCAACAATTCTGGCGACAGGCTTTCGCGAGGTCGAGTACCTGGAACTTCGCGGCGAAACAGACCTGCAGCCGCTAGCAAGGCTTGACCGACCAGCACGCTTGCTTATCGCGGCTTGGCTCGGCGACACACGGCTCATCGATAACGTCTCAACATCCCCGGTTGGTATGCGGCCAGGTGCGCGGCGTTCGCTTCACGGGGAAGCAACAAAGTAATGCCGGCGATGCTGGCGACCAAATCGTCCGCGTCGCATCGATGCGGGGTCATTTAGACCCAGGTTTCCGTCTGGCGTCGAGCAACATTCGAGGAGGTGGCGCAAAGGGGCTAATGTATCGCGTATTCGAAAACTTCGTCGAGCAACTCTCTGCAAGCGTCGATGCGGCCGACCTCCATGAGGCGATTGCGTCCGCCGCAGCCGGCTTCGACTTTCCGCTCTTCGCCTATTTCAGTTACCCGTCGGTCTCCGGCCAGACGCCGCGATTGATTTCAAATTATCCTTCATCCTGGACATCGCACTATCTGCAACTGCGCTACCACAGCCATGATCCGGTGATCCTGCGCGGGCTGCAAGGCTGGGATACTTTTGATTGGGGCGTGGATCGACCCCGCCAGTGTCTGCCGGCCTCGCAGCAAGAGATCCTGGAAAAAGCAGCTTACTTTGGCATTCGCGGCGGATTGACCATGTCCATGCATGACCACCGCGGCCGGTTTGCGGCGCTGACCTTTGCTTCCGACCAGTCCCGCCCGCCTCTCTTGCGGTCACTCACTCGCTACGAAAAAGCATTGCAGCTGGTCGCAATCAACTTTCATATACATGCCCGGCGCCAGCTCGCCGAAGAGTGCGTGGTGGATGGCATAACGCTGACCCCGCGGGAGTTCGAATCCCTGAAATGGGCGGCGCGCGGTAAGTCCGCCTGGGATATCAGCCAGATTCTCGGCGTCTCGAAACGCACCGTGACCTTCCATCTGGAAAACGCCAAGGCAAAGCTTGGCGTGCGAACGATCAACCAGGGCATAGCACGGCTGACTGCTTCCCGTCAGTGGAGATCCTGACGCCTTTTGTTGGAAAGCTGTAAAGGTCTACAGGCTGCATAAATGTCGGCTTTGCTCTTCGATAGCGGGAACACATCCTGCACGGAGGCGACAGATGATGCAGCTGATAACACCTGAGCTCTATGGCGAGTTTCCAAACGAGCTCAATGAAATGCACGGGCTCAGGCATCGGGTCTTCAAGGAAAGGCTGGATTGGGAAGTTCAGACCGAAAACGAGATGGAAACAGACGCATTTGACAGCCTGAACCCAGTCTATCTGCTTCTCAAGGGATCTGACTGGCGAATTTGCGGTTGCGTCCGTCTTTTACCGACTACCGGACCGACAATGTTGCGCGACACCTTTCCGATGCTGCTGGGTGAGACTGCGGCGCCCGCGAGTGCCCGCATTTGGGAGAGCAGTCGTTTCGCACTCGATCTCCCTCCATCAGCGCCTAAGTCTGGCGGACTGGCGCAAGCAACGTACGAGCTCTTCGCCGGCATGATCGAATTCGGCTTGGCGAACAATCTCACTCGGATTGTGACAGTGACCGATACGCGCATGGAACGGATCCTGCGTCTCGCAACGTGGCCGTTGTCGCGCATCGGACAGCCGAAGCCGGTTGGTAACACGGAGGCGGTCGCCGGTTTTCTCGAGATTTCCCACGCTAGCCTCAAGCGCATCCGCTGGAGGGGACGTCTGAACGGACCTGTATTATGGCAACCGGTTCTCGGCCTGTCTGCGTAGCGCTTAACGATGCTCAGCCTGACCAATGCTCCCGCCCGCGTGCGCTACGTACGGTTGATATGCTGGCTGGACCGCGTAGTGCGAAGCTTACGACTATTCCGGTCGATTCCCCCGCACGACCTGGGCCCGGGAAGTTTTTAGGTGCAATCCGCAGTTCCAGCGTTGCCACGCCAAATGGCGCGCCCCGCCGCAGACACCCGAGTTTTTGCGCCGTAAAAGCCCGGATTCTTTACGCCGCAAAAAAGCAGCAACTCCGGAACAGCCAAGGCCTGCACCGCTGGACGATTGCTCCTCTCAGCGGTGCCTTCTAGCACCAAAAAAGCCCCGGCGCTGGGTCGATGCGCCGGGGCTTTGGGCACGTACGAGCTACACCAACATGTCCGCTTCTGAACGTGCGCTAATAAAGTGAATGAATGGTGAATCGCGCAATAGCTCGGCGAACCGGGTTCGTATTCATGCTCCCACATAAGAAGTGTTGCTGGCATGGATCTACGCTGCCGTAGGCCTAAGAGCCAAAGGCTGGGGTGAAGCCCGCAGGATCGGTGAATCGCATGATCAGTTTGCCACCTGATTGTAAAGCACCAGCGGTAGTGTGCTGAGTTCTGCAAAATGGCGGGGCATTAGCGGTGACGTTGGCGTGTCCGTCGCGCAACCCCCGTGTTTAGCGGAGCGGCGGACATGGCGGGCCGCGTCTCAGGCGGCCAATGCCCTCAGGTTCTCCTTCTTGTGCTCGCGCAGATGATCCATGTTCAGGTAGCGGGTCGCCTCAAGCCAGTTCTCATGGATCTCCACTGATTCGCGCTTTTCCTGCTCAATTAACTGCAGAGGCGCGGCGTAACCGCCAAGCAGGCGCACCGGCGGAATATTTTCGCGCAATCCTGTAACGTGAAGGAGAAGGTAACTAAGGAGCGCGGCTCCTGCACGTGAGGTATATCCGAACGTGTGCAGCAGATCGTCGCGCTCTCCCCGAACACATCCGCGCGTCACGGAGCCTCGGTGGCCGGTCGCTCGGACGCTCAGGCGGACCAAAAATCCACAGATGCATTCCGGTCATGCTAGCTGCCACGCATATGACCGGCATTTCGCAAAGCGCCTACGAAGAGACCGGCATGGACGGTGACATCGATCTTGGCCTGCATTGACAGGGGCATGCTGGCCCAGTTCTCCAATGGCGAAATGAAATGTGAGAAAGTGCCATTGACCATGCAAGAGCGGGTAACAAGGCCTTGTCTGTCCAACGCGACCACGCCCGTCTGGTCGGCTCGATATCGGATGGCTGCGATCCGCTGGACCTCCGAGTCACCATCGACCCGCACGTCGAAAACCAGGACACCGTGGCTCCTCGTGGCTATCTCTGCGGCTTTTTGGTTGAAGCTTAGGGAGAGTGAGCGGACGCTTTCGACCGCCATCTGGAGAATCGCCAAATCCAGTTCATCCAACGCCATGTAGGCTATTGCGCGCAATATAGGGGTGATTGCAACGACGGATTCGTGTTCCAGATCGAACTGATCCTGAAGCGGGGCGCGCGCTCTGTCCTTGAACTTGGGCTTCTGCACTCCCGCCGTTAACGAACTCCGTACCTTC
The DNA here is from genome assembly GCF_055811235.1 of Mesorhizobium sp. WSM4810. Classification (NCBI taxonomy): domain Bacteria; kingdom Pseudomonadati; phylum Pseudomonadota; class Alphaproteobacteria; order Hyphomicrobiales; family Phyllobacteriaceae; genus Mesorhizobium; species Mesorhizobium sp. WSM4810. The sequence continues at coordinate 111,424 of NZ_JBVVQV010000016.1, forward strand.
CTCGTTACTTCGCCAATTCGCGTGTGGCCTATGCAAGCATCCGTAACGCAGATTTGGATAGGTCAGCTTCTTTCCCAGCAATGCCTCGAGTCGCTTCGATTTGTCCTTCTGAGCATATGCTTGGGTTTGGACATGAAAGGGCCCGCTGGCGCCCGGTGCGCCTCGGCACGTCAGCGATCAGACTCCACCGGGTTCACAAAGTTGACTAGCTGGGGTAGGGGGACCGCAGAGAAATCTCCGGTCGCAGCCTTACCCGGTCAAAACAAGGATACCACGATGAAGACTCTCGTCATCTGCTCCGGCGGATTGGACTCCGTTTCCCTTGCTCACAGCGTGGCAGCGGAGCACGAGCTCGCCGGCCTCCTGTCTTTCGATTACGGCCAACGGCACAGGAAAGAATTGGGCTTCGCCGCTCTCTGCGCGGAGCGACTGAACACTATGCACCAGATCATCAACATCCCCGAAATCGGCCGCGGCCTTTCCGGCTCAGCGCTCACCGATAATTTCGACGTGCCGGACGGCCACTACGCCGAAGACACGATGAAGATCACGGTAGTGCCGAACCGGAACGCCATCATGTTGGCAATTGCCTTTGGTCTCGCCACCGCGCACAAGGCCGAAGCGGTGGCGATGGCCGTCCATGGTGGGGACCATTTCATCTATCCAGATTGCCGTCCGGCCTTCATCGAAGCTTTCCAGATGATGCAAGACCGCGCGCTGGAAGGCTACGCAGAGATTCGCCTTTACACGCCTTACGTCAACCTCACAAAGGGCGACATCGTCCGGGATGGAGCAAGACGCGGAACGCCATTTGCGGAGACCTGGTCGTGTTACAAGGGCGGCGAGCGTCACTGCGGACGGTGCGGGACATGCGTGGAGCGGCGCGAGGCATTTCATCTCGCGGGGCACGCTGATCCTACCGACTACGAAGACCCTGTCTTCTGGCTCGAGGCGCTGCGGAGGAGGAGCGCCTGATGTTCCGCATCACCAAGGAATTCCACTTCTCGGCCTCGCACCAGCTCACCTCTTTGCCGCCGGATCATCAGTGCGCGCGCCTGCACGGGCATAACTACATCGTCGAAGTGGAACTTTCGGCGAAGGACCTGGACGCGCACGGCTTCGTGCGCGACTATCACGATCTGGCGCCGCTCAAACGCTATATCGACGAGAGCCTCGACCATCGGCACCTCAATGAGGTGCTGGGACATGAGCAAGTCACGGCGGAATACTTGGCCAGACATTTCTATGAATGGTGCAAGGCACGTCTGCCGGAAACCGCGGCCGTACGGGTGAGCGAAACCCCGAAAACCTGGGCGGAATACCGGCCGTGACGGACACGCGTCCCGCAATCCGTGTGAGCGAGATATTTGGGCCCACGATCCAGGGCGAGGGAGTGCTCATCGGGTTGCCTACAGTCTTCATCAGAACCGGCGGGTGTGACTACCGGTGCTCCTGGTGCGACAGCCTGCATGCGGTGGACAGTCAATTCCGCCACGAATGGGAGATGATGCCAATCGATGCGGTGTGGCAAAGCGTCGTTGGGCTTTCCGGTGGCCGGCCAGTGATGGTCTCGCTGTCAGGCGGCAATCCGGCCATTCAGCCCTTCGGTGGGCTGATCGAGCGAGGCCGTGGTGAAGGTTACCGTTTTGCGCTGGAAACCCAAGGTTCGGTGGTCAGCGACTGGTTTGCGGATCTTGATGTGCTGGTTCTCAGCCCAAAGCCGCCGTCAAGCGAAATGAGGACCGATTGGGCTGCATTCGAGGCGTGCATAGAAGCGGCGCAGCAGAAGCCGCAAATCGTGCTCAAGCTCGTTGTTTTCGACGAGAGTGACTACGCCTATGCCAAAGACGCCGCCGCGCGATTTCCGCGCCTTCCGGTCTATCTGCAACCCGGCAATCACACGCCACCGCGCCCTGGCAATGAAGACGCACCTGTCGACCTGGACGGAATAATAAAACGCATGGAGTGGCTTGTGGAAAAGGTGACACACGACAGGTGGTTCGAAGCACGCGTGTTGCCGCAGTTGCACGTTATGCTCTGGGGAAACAGGAGAGGCGTCTAGTCGCGCCCTGTGCGGGAATGCGCCCGCGGATTTTCGGTTCGACGGGTTGGCCGCCATTTGGCGGCGCTGCCGGGTGCTTCCGGAGGTGCTCGATGCCGAGATGGTGCTGGGCGCTTCGAAAGTGAGCGCGCACCGGAGCGGCTAGGCTACCGCTCCGCTGTATTGTGGCCGCAAACTTTGGCAGCCATCTATCCATGGCGTGGATGGGCTCCATCGAAACAAACGATTTTCTCAACCTTCCGGAATCTCGCATTGACGTCAGCACCGGCACCCATCGACCATCCGCTGCCTCTGTCGCGTGAAAAGGGGCCCGAAAGGGGAAAATCTTTGCATGACCTCAGACGTGCGCTGGAAATTGTCCTGGGAATGAGTTGCAGCAGGCCGACGATTTCGAATTGTCCGACCTCGATTTCTTAGCGGAGTCTTTCCCCTCTCAGAACCGTTGAACGACCGGCGTCACCCAGGCCTAACTCATTCAGGCCAGTCCGCACCTGCCTCTTCCCGCAAAGAAATTCGACAGCCCATCTTTCCGCTCGTCGTTGCCGTCGCTGGTCGGCAAAGCTTCCGGACTGACCGGGGCTGACGCCGGAACTCCTCTTTCGGTTCGCAGACGCGAACACTGCAAATCACCAGTCGTTTCAGAGTCGTTTGCCGCGTTAATTTGTTAACGCGGATCAGATTGGAAGAATCCAACCTACACACACATAACTTGGCTAGCAATGTTGTACGTATAACCTCGGAATGGCAATGGGATACTTTACAAAGCGCGACGCCAATCAAATTATATACCGCAGTTGGGAAGAGTCGGAACAGCCAAGCGCCAAGATGAGAATTTTGGCGCTTAAGCTTGATCGTGTCGGGGACTTTTGGATGTCTCTAGCGCCCCTGATGGACCTGCGTCAGCGCTTTGCCGATGCCCACATTACGCTGGTGGTCGGAAGCTGGAACATCGACACTGCAAAACAGTTCGACCTCGCCGACGATTACGTTGCTTTTGACTTCTTTCCTCGCAACCCGAAGGTCGATACCCGCAAGAAAGCGGCCGACATACGGCCGCTGCTGACCGGCGAGTTTGATCTCGCCATTGATATGCGTGTCCCGGATGAGACAAGGCCCATTTTGCTCGAAGTCCCCGCCAGGCATCGTGCGGCGATAGTTGATCCTTACGGAATGCATCAGATCGATATTGCGATAGCGCCATTCGATCTGAAATTGCGCAGAACCATCTTCTACAAGCTGGCCCAAAAAATAGGGATCGCCGACAAATTCCCTCGCACATGGCTTGATTGGTTCGTTGACCGTAAGCAGGTACGTCTCCAGCATGTGTCGGAAATCCTCCTGTTTCTGGTCGCAAAGGCAGCGGCCTGTTTCGACGCAGAAAGTGAAGCGGGCCGCCGACAGAGTTCGGCAGAAGGCAAGTCCCCGATCGTCGTGGCTCCGTTCTCGAATTCCAGCCTGCGCGATTGGCCGATTGAAAATTTTGGCAAACTTGTCGCTGCTCTTTCTGCCCGCGGTGAGGTGGTTCTCGTCGGCCGTGGCGAAAGCCGGGAAGCGCTTGAGGAGGTCGCGATGACAGCTCGCGACCGTGGAGCCGCGGAGATTCGAACGGCTGTCGACTTGTCAGAATTGGAATTCAATCATCTCATGAATTCGGCCGCGCTCGTGGTGTCGAACAATTCAGGCACTGGGCATGTCGCTGCCCAGCTTGGCCGCCCTACTGTCGGCATTTTCACCGCGTCACATCTACCGGAAATTTGGGGTTTCCGTGGTCCACTGGTCAGCATGCTTATGAGCGTTATTGAATGTCGGGGATGTGGTCTGGACAAAGTGCGGCGCTGTCCGGTCAAAGTCCGCTGCAAGTTCGACATCACGCCCGATCTGGTGATTGCCGAGGTAGACGCCTTGATGAATTATTGTAAGGGGCGGGACAAACTTATTGTGGCTCGCGGGCGGTGCGGCCAGAACGACGATCGCGCGCGAAGAGGCAGCTCAGGGCCCATGCCGTAACCCGGCCGGTCGATTACTCCATCTGTGGAGCGCCAGACTATACGGATCGCGATAGCGATCCCCTGTCGACGGCGGTGTTTGATATCCGACAAGCTCAGCCGACTGCGCGATGGCTTCGACATAGCCATAGCCAGGTGTCGACCATCTAGATCCCGATCGCAGCCACCAAGGCAAACAGGTTGCCTCGACGACCTTTCGGCCGCTGCCAGGCCGCATGTCCGCCGACGGTCTGCCCTTGTTTTTAGGAGGGCACGCGCCTGCGGCGAATGCGGCACTGCGTGAAAGGTCCTGCGCGTTATCGCGCCGCCGCTGCTTGGCACGGCGCTTGCGCCCGAGATGGCAGCAGCGTTCGACCGGAGCGCCGCCAGTGAGAGGCCTTGAAGCGAGGAAGAGCCCGCCCCGATCCGGCAGGGAGAGAAACGGTGTTAGCTCCACAAGTCCACAGCGCGAACGCAGGGCCTCGTAAGCCCCATATTGCGCGGCTTTACGTTCAGGTGCTTGCTGCCGTCGCCCTTGGCGTCGCTGTTGGCTTTTTCTATCCGGGGAGCGGAGAGGCTCTGAAGCCGCTCGGCGATGCTTTCATCAAGCTCGTGAAGATCATCATCGCGCCTGTCATCTTCCTGACAATTGCAACCGGCATCGGCGGCATGAACGATCTCAAGAAGGTCGGCCGGGTCGCCGGCAAGGCAATGATCTATTTCCTCACCTTCTCGAGCCTCGCATTGATTGTCGGTCTCATTGTCGCAAATGTCGTTCAGCCAGGTGCCGGCCTCAACATCGATCCAGCCTCGCTCGATGCTCAGGCCGTGAAGGGCTATGCGGCGAAGATCCACGAGCAGTTCGTGACCGGCTTGCTGATGCCGTCAATCGTTGGTGCCTTCGCCGAAGGCGACATCATACAGGTCCTGTTCTTCTCGGTGCTGTTCGGCATCGCTCTGGCGATGGTCGGCGACACGGGCAAGCCTGTGCTTTCTTTGCTTCAGGCCCTCCTCGCGCCGGTGTTCAAGCTGGTCGGCATTCTGATGAGGGCCGCGCCCGTCGAAGGGGCGAGCGCCAGGCGTTTGGTCGTGGGCCTCGGCATCCCGGCCGCATATTCATTCAATCTGCACGGCACCAATATCCACCTGACGCTGGTCCCCCTCTTCCTCGCCCAGGCGACGAACACGGATATGTCGATCGGCGGTCGGATCCTGCTGCTGTTCGTCGCCTTGCTCTCTTCGAAGGGAACAACTCGCATTACCGGTGCGGGCCTCCTCACGTTGGCCGCGGCGCTCTTTGTCGTTCCGACCGCCCCAGCTGTCGGCGTGACGCTTATTCTTCGCGTCGACCACTTTGTGTCGGAGTGCCGTGTGCTGACCATTTTTCTCGGCAACGCAGTGGGAAGGTTCGTGTTGCCCGAAGCAGGGCGAGCCGGATGATGGACGATTGGCAAAGGCTCTCGCGAGCGGGTCCTTCGGCGCTCGGGCGTTGAAGGGCAGATCGCCCGGCGTGATGACCGGTGGTCTCGGCTGGCAACTCGCGAACGCCGCTCAGCTATTGCAGTCAGCCATTGGAGCGAAGCCGTGGCGGCGGCATCGACATTGTGAGCCTCCCCCGCGACTGCCGATACTGCGGGAAGTGCCGGGCAAGCGATCCAAAGCGACGACCAACTTTCACGCCAAAAGGCCAGCCGTTGCTGCCCCGTTAACGGCTGATTGGAGCCCGACCCATGTCAAAGCAAAACGCCGTCCTTGTCGCCGTAATCGGTTTTTTAGTCCTCGCCCTGTCCGTGCTGGGAACGCTAAGGCGACAGCCAGATAGGTTGACGACCTGCAACGGCTCGGAGATGAACGCCTTGCTCGCGGCGGACTTGAGGATACTCATTCCGCAGCATCGCGACGCACTCCTCAACGACCTCGCCTCGCCAGTCGCCGGCAATCCGCAGGGCGACGTCCCCCTGGTCTCATTCCTCGACTACAATTGCCCGCTGTGCAAGGAAATGGACCTCATTCTCCAGCAAGCCCTCAAGCATGATCCCAATCTGAGGATTGTGCGTAAACAGCTCCCGGTCCTCGGACCTGCTTCTGAATTCGCCGCGCGTGCGGCGCTCGCCTCCCACAAACAGGGAAACTATGAGGCGTTCAATCGCGCCCTTTTTGCTTTTCCTGGCTTGGTGAACCAAAGAACCACCCTAGTCATTGCGGCACGTGTCGGCCTCGATGTTGAGCAGCTCAAGCGGGATATGGAAGGCCCGGCCATCACCGAAGCCATCGCACGCGATCGCGCGCTCGCGAACGAGCTGTACATCACCGGGACGCCGGCGTTGGTGGTCGGCGACGAAGTGATAGCCGGGGTGGTAGAGACGGCCGGGCTGCGAAGCTGCATCGCCGATGTGCGCGCAAACGCCAAGGTTCAGTCTTCCACAGCTGCAAAATGGGCATTTTGACCGCATCAACTGCTCTCGGGACCAGAGTCCTGAGCGCCCGCGCGCCTGAAGGCGCGCGCCGGGTGCTCGTGCACCGAGCCCGCTTTTCTTCGACAGGCTCAGGCGGTCTCGGCCATCCGGCTTCGCCCCCTGACGCCGGCAGCCTGCCGGCTGCTGACGGTCGCCGGCCAGCTGGCCGGCGTCGATTTTTGTGGTGGCCTTCCCCGGTGGCACGGGGTGGGCGGCACTCCCTTCTAGGCCCGCCGCGGCGGCCCGCAACCCTTCGCTTGGCGCTCCGGGTCCTCCTCTTCGTTCCGGTCCTACGGATGCGCTCCGCCTTTGACGTCGGGCCTTTCCGGTCGCTTTCGCCGCCCACCCCGCTTCCGGGGAAAGGCGCGGGATTGAAGAGCGGAGGACCAAAAGATGCGTGCAAAACACAAGCGTTCCGCCAGCGGAGAGGCTGGCGCAGGCAGGGGCGGGCGCACGGGCGCCAGCCTCTATCAGGAGATCACAGACCGTATCGTTGCCGAACTGGAGCGCGGCACCGTGCCATGGGTCAAGCCCTGGGGCAGGGCAAAGGCAGCCCTTGGCCTGCCCAGGAATGCAGCCACCCAGCGGCGCTATTCCGGCATCAATATCCTGATCCTGTGGGGCGCCGTCACCGAGCGCTCATACCCCAGCCAGAACTGGCTCACGTTCCGGCAGGCGCTTGCCCTTGGCGGCAATGTCAGGAAGGGCGAACACGGCACCACCATCGTGCATGCCGATCGCTTTGTCCCAAAGGACGAGAAGGAACGCGCGAAGGCCGATGGCGATGAGCCGCAGGCCGTGCCTTTTTTGAAGCGCTTCACCGTCTTCAATGTCGCGCAGTGCGATAACCTGCCCGAACATCTCTATGCCGCCGCCGAACCGCTGCCCGCGCGCCAGATCGTCCCGCAAGCCGAGGCGCTCATTCATGCAAGTGGTGCTGATTTTCGCATTGGCGGCGATCGCGCTTTCTACATGCCGGGCAGCGACTTTATTCAGGTGCCGCCGCAGCCCGCCTTCTTTCACCAGATCGACTATTACCGCACCTGCTTTCATGAACTTGGCCACTGGACCGGCCACCCGACGCGGCTTGCGCGTGACCTCTCCGGCTCGTTCGGTTCCAAGGCCTATGCGCGCGAGGAACTGGTCGCCGAAATCGCAGCGGCTTTCGTCTGCAGCAGTCTCGGCATTGAGCCGACGGTGCGCCACGCCGACTATATCGGCTCATGGCTGAAGGTGCTGCGCGAGGACAATCGCGCCATCTTCCGCGCCGCCAGCCACGCCTCGAAAGCCGCCGATTTTCTGCTCGGCCTTAAGACCGACGTCGAAGGTGAGGCGCGTGCCGAGATCAAAAGTGAGGCGAATGCCGAGATCGCCGCGTGAGCACGCTCCATCGCCATGCGCGACCGCCTTGCGCTTCTGAGGGCGCGCCGATGCGCGCCCGCGCGCGGCGCACCAGCCGCTCGTATCCGCCTGTTTCAAAAAGCCGCACTCAATAAGCCCGAACCGTCTTGAAGGAATTCCGCAATGATCCTGATCACCGATGAACTGCGCGCCCGGCTCCTCGCCAACGGCGCTGCCGACACCGAAACCGACCACGCACCGGTCGTGAAACTGTTCGATCCGGCCGGTCCTGCGATCTGGCTCCTGACCGAACTCGATGTGGACGGCGACACGCTGTTCGGCCTTTGCGACCTCGGCTTCGGCTTCCCTGAACTCGGCAGCGTCAGCCTTGCCGAACTCGAATCCATCAAGGGTCCGCTCGGACTGGGCATCGAGCGCGACCTTTATTTCATAGCGCGTTGTCCGCTGTCCGTTTATGCGGAGGCCGCGCGCAGCGCCGGCCAGATCACCGAAGCCGAGCGGCTTCTGAGGCAGGCAGCGGAAGCACTTGCCAAATCCCATTCCGAGCGCCGCTAGGCGCAAACCCGTCTCCGCCGCATCGGCCTTCGGTCTCCCCGGCGGGGACAATCGCACCCCAAATGAAGGAGAAAGACATGAAGCTTGCCCATATTCCACTCGACCGACTGAATATTTCCGCCCTCAACATGCGCCAAGGAAAACGCGCGCCCGACCTGTCCGACATTCTGCCGTCCGTCCGCGCGCGCGGCGTCCTCGTGCCGCTTCTGGTGCGGCCCAACGGCTCGCCGGAAAGCTTCGAGATCGTCGCCGGACGGCGCGCTATTTCGCCTCGAATCGCTCGCCGACGGGCGAGGTAAAGCCAATCCCTTGCCCTGCGCCATCATGGAGGCTGGCGAGGACGCCGATGCCCTCGAGGCCTCGTTGATCGAGAACGTCGCCCGCCTCGACTCCGACGAAGTGTCGCAATGGGAGACGTTCTCACGGCTGATCAGAGGCGTGCGCTTGGGGCTGCTCGACCATCCGAGCGCAGCACTTCGCCTGATGGTGGCGCATGCGATAGCCGGTTCCGGCCTGTGGCAGGTTCGCCGCGAACGTAGCGCGCTTGCAGCGAGATCGTGGCCGCAAGCCTCGCCGGAAGCAGGGCGGAAGCCGCGTTCGCCGAAAAACGGCGCGAGGTCTTGGCGCTGCTCGGGCAACCGGATAAGGATGGCACAATCGCTGGCGGCAATGGCGACGACCTCGGCACGGCAAGCATCTTCGCGCGGCTCCTGGCGCTCCGCGACCATCATGTCGTGCGCGTTCTCAGCATCGTCATGGACGAGACACTTGAAGCCGGCAGCGCCGTCATCGAGGCGCTCGGCAAGCATCTAACGTCGACATCGGCGCTTGTTAGCAACCGGACGACGCCTTCTTCGACCTGTTGCGCGACAAGGAAATTGCCAATTCCATGCTTGCCGAAGTCGGCGGCAAACATGTCGCGGACGGCAATGTCGCCGAAAAGGTGAAGACGCAAAAGAAGATCATCCGCGACTTTCTTTCGGGCGATAACGCCGCAGACAAGTCGAGACCTGGCTGCCGTGCTGGATGAAATTCCCGGTCGAAAGCTACACTGATCGAGGCGGCTTCCGCACCGCCGATCAATGGGCACGGGTCAGGTCGCTGTTCGCCTGCGAATAGCCTGTCACGGCCGGCCGCGGCTTCTCGGCAGCAGCCCTTCGGCACTGTACCCCGGTCGCAGTGGCTGCATGTTCGAGCTTCCATTGCCCCGCATCGCGCACCAAAATCCAGGCCGGCAAACTCCTGATCCCTGGATCGGTCCGGCCGCCCGATGCCTGATCTGCGCCCAACCTGCGGTCACGATCTCGATCGGCGTGGGCACCTGATCAGCCGCAGGCCTTGTAAATTCCCGCCCCTCCTGCCTGGCTGTAGCGACCGCGTTTCCCACGATCTCCTGCTCTCTTCAAGGACCATTCCCCTGCGGCTGGCTTGTGACCTATGGGCGGATCCGGCCGCCCGAAACCCTCGCCGATCAGCTTTTTTCCCCGCCGCCTGCGGCGGCTTCCTCGCGCCGCTTCGCTTCAAAAAAGCTGCCCGCTCGGGTCCTCCGCTATCGCTTCGGCCCTGTCGGGTTCAGGCGGTCCGGACGCGCCCATTACGGTCCGCCATCGCAGGGGATGGTCCCCGGCGACAGCAAAAGGAGACTTCGAAATGACCGCGATCGGTTACGTCAACAAGCAGGAAAACGGCGGCTACAAGGGCCAGCTCAAGACGCTCGGCGTCCGCGCCGACATCGACATCGTCCCCAACCAGGCCAAGAGCGCCGACAACCATCCCGACTTCCGGGTGCTGACGCAAGGGGTCGAAGTTGGCGCCGGCTGGATCCGCACCGGCGAAACCTCCGGCAAGGACTATGTGAGCCTGTCGATTGCGGCGCCGGAGTTCGGACCGCGCAAGCTCTACGCCAATCTCGGCCGCGCCGCCGGCCAGGACGATGACGACACCTACGCTATCATCTGGAACCCGGCCGACTGATCGGCCGACCCGAGCCTCGCGCCCCAGCCGGCGCGGGGCTCATTCCCAGGCGCTCCAGCCAAACCCGCCCGCCCGAAAAGGCGGCGAAAACTCTCCCCGGACTCTTCGCCCGTCCCGGAGGCGATCTCGCTCGCCCATCCTCGCCATCGCTTGTCCGAAGCGAAACGAGGATCACCATGGACGACGAAAACGAACGCGCGGCCCGCGCCAAAAAGGGCAGTCCCTTTCTCAGCACAGCCCAAGCAGCCTTCTATATCGGGCTCTCCCAGCGCACCCTGGAAAAGATGCGGCTCACGGGCGGCGGCCCGAAATTCCGCAAGCACGGCCGCTATGTCCGCTACCACATCGACGAACTCGACGGATGGTCGAAAGGACACCCGCAGTACGCCGGTAACGAGGGTGGTGAGGCCGGTTCCGGCCAAGCCGGCCAGGGAGGCCGAGCATGAGCCGGCGCCCTTCCATCCGTCTGATCGGCAGCCGCCTGCGGCGCCTCCAGGCACGCAAAACCATCGCCGCTGCCGTGATTGGACTGACCCTGATCGGCTTCACCGGCACCGTCAAACCAAGGCCCTGGCTGGTCTGGAACGCCTCGGCCAGCGCGCCCGTCGGCCTCTATCGCCTCGGGCTTGCAGCACCGGCTCGGGGCGATCTGGCGCTCGTCCGCCCGCCAGAATCGCTCGCCGAACTCGCCGCCCAACGCGGCTATCTGCCCCGCAACGTGCCGCTGGTAAAACGTCTTGCCGCGCTGCCGGGCGACGAAGTCTGCACCTTCAATGAAGCGGTCATCATCGACGGCGAGATCGTTGCGCGACGGCTGGCGAAGGATACCAGAGGCCGCCCGCTGCCACGGTGGAACGGGTGCCGGACACTCGCCGACAACGAAATCTTCCTGCTCGGCAGCGACGATATTAGGTCATTCGACAGCCGCTATTTCGGGCCGGTGCCGCGTGCAAATGTCGTCGGGAGGCTCGTGCCGCTATGGACCGAGTGACCCTCCTGATGTTCGGCACGATCGCCTTCGCGCCATGCGCCTGTTCCGCCTCGACCGGCGCTGAGCCGGTCGCCATCTCCCAAAATCCGCAGCTTCAAAGGTGGCAGGAGTTCACAGACGAAGCAAGCAGACGCTTCCGTATTCCTCAGGCCTGGATTTACGCCGTCATGCATGCCGAAAGCGGCGGCAAGACCACGCTCGACGGCCTCCCAATTACCTCACGCGCGGGCGCAATGGGCCTCATGCAGGTGATGCCGGAAACGTATGAGGACATGCGTGCCAGATACGGTCTGGGAGCCGATCCGCACGATCCGCGTGACAATATTCTCGCCGGAACCGCCTATCTCAGCGCCATGTTTGACCGCTTCGGATTCCCCGGCCTGTTTGCCGCCTATAACGCAGGACCCGAGCGCTACGAAGAGCATTTGAAGCGTGGGAAGCCGCTGCCCAAGGAGACAGCTGCCTATCTTAAACAGCTCAGGGGGAAGGGGATTTCGGCGGACGACATTGATCAATTCGAAGGGGACTCCAAGGCGCCAAACAGCCAAAACGCTCCCTCCGGCCGCTCGCTCTTCTTCCTTCGTAACGGCGTTCGCGCCGGCGAAGCGAAAGGCGATCTCTTTGTGCCGCTGCGCGTCAATCGCGCTCGGACGAACGAGCAGAATGGCGGGTGACTCGGTGAGCGGGGCGGTTTTGCGGGACGGGAAAGGGCTGGTGCGGAAGCCGGAAAGCGGAAGGGCGGCGTAAGGCAAGATAAAGGCATTGCCTCCAGGAGGCGGCGAAGTCTTTGTCTGCACATCGTTTTTCCTGGAGGCTGCTGGCAGAGCCGGGAGTGTGGAACACGCAAGTATCTGACACTGCTTGAGATTTCTGGGAGGCCACGATGCAGGATGACGAATTCAGGCCGAAGCTCGGCAGAATAGGCTCGCGCGGCTCGAAGGCAGGCAAACGCTTCGCCAGCCAGGTCCAGGCGGCGATCAACAGAGCCGGCGGCCGACCCCAGCGCGGCGGCCGCTTTAACGGCAGCCGGGCAGGGCGCGGCGGAGCGTGCGCCGCGCTGCTGAAATCACGCGACAGGTATGCTGCCTTCCGGCAGCGGCGGGTGGTGGTCAAGGCGCGCGTCGTCAAGCTGGCCGGCAAAGGCCAGGGTGGGGCGCGTGCGCATCTGCGCTACATCCAACGCGACGGCGTTACCCGGGAAGGCGCGCCTGGCGAGCTCTACGGCGCCGACAGTGATCGCGTCGACAGCAAGGCCTTCCTTGATCGTGCCGATGGCGATCGGCATCAATTCCGCTTCATCGTCGCACCCGAAGACGGCATCCAGTATGACGACCTGAAGCCACTCACGCGCCGGCTCATGGCGCAGATGGAGGAGGATCTCGGCACGAAGCTCGACTGGGTTGCCGTCGATCATTTCAACACCGGCCACCCGCACACCCATATCATCGTCCGTGGCAAGGACGACCGCGGCGAGAACCTCGTCATTGCGCGGGAATATATCTCAAGCGGAATCCGCGAACGGACCGCCGAGCTGGTCAGCCTCGATCTCGGTCCACGAACCGATCGCGAGATCGAGCACCGCCTGCGCCAGGAAATGGAGCAGGAGCGCTTCACCAGCATCGACCGGCAGCTGCTCAGCATGCGCGACAGCGATGGACTGGTTTCTCCGGTCGGCCGCGACGCCTTTCGACAGACCCTGCACCAGGGCCGCCTGCGCAAACTCGGACGGATGGGTCTGGCCGAGGAGATCAGCTCCGGCCGCTGGCGCCTCGACGATGAGCTCGAAGCGACACTGCAGCGCATCGGCGAGCGCGGTGACATAATCAAGACGATGCACCGAGACATTGCGGGTAGAGGACTATCCCGAAGTGCAGCCGACTGTGTGATCCACGATCAATCCGGGCAGCTCGCGCAACCTTTCGTTGGCCGCCTTGTGGCGCGCGGGCTTGCCGACGAGATCAACGACCGCCACTACCTCATTGTGGATGGGGTGGACGGGAAAAGCCACTACATCGATGTCGGCAAAGGCGAGGCCACCGAACCGACGCCCGACGGCTGCATCGTCCGTGTCACGCCGAGAAACACCGGGCCGAGGCAGGTTGACCGCACCGTCGCCGAGATCGCTGCCGTCCACGGCGGGCGCTACAATGTTGATATCCACCTGAAGCATGATCCGTCTGCCAGCGAACGCTTCGCCGAAACCCATGTGCGTCGTCTGGAAGCCATTCGCCGCGAAACCGGCACTGTCAGGCGCGAAGCCGACGGCACATGGATTATCGCGCCGAACCATCTCGACCAAGTCGCCGACTACGAGCGCAAGCGAGCCATGGCTGTGCCTGTTGTCGTCGACAAGCTCTCATCAATGCCGCTTGATCAGCAAATCGGGTTCGACGGTGCCACCTGGATCGACCGGGAAATGGTTTCCGATTCACCGGAGGCCCTGCGCAACTCCGGCTTTGGCCGTGACGTGCGGGAGGCGCAAGCCCGCAGGCGGCAATGGCTGATTGCTCAGGGTCTCGCGCATGAAGAGCAGGACCGCACCGTCTATCGCGCCAACATGATTTCGATCCTCCGCCAGCGTGAACTGAACCGTGTTGCCGGTCAGCTCTCGGAAGAGCTCGGTCTGTCCTATGCTGAAGTGCGACCCGGAGACCGGGTACAAGGCACTCTCCGCCGCTCAGTTGAGCTCGCCAGCGGCAAATACGCCCTTATCGAGAAATCGCGCGAGTTTGTGCTCGTCCCGTGGCGGCCGGTGCTCGAGCGGCATGTCGGCAAAGAGATTTCTGGCATAGTGCAGCGAGACGGTATCTCCTGGAACATCGGTCGGCAAAGGAGTGGGCCTAGCGTTTCATAACTTGTGTGGCAGCCATGCGTGAGTGCGGTGTGCCTTGGATGGCCCGGCAAGAGTTCGACCAAGGCGCTCCGAGAGCGTGAGTGCCACCAGCTCTGGTAGGTCTATCGAACCAACGACAGCGCGCCCAGTGGCCAATTGCGATCCCATTCTAACCAAGATGCTCGGGCTCGCGCCAGATCGCCGTTAAGCTTGCCGGAGCTCGCGCAAACGTCGAGGACATTTACTGAACCAGCTCGACAAAAAACAAGGGATCGAGCTCCTCCCGGCTGCTGTCGCACATAAAAACGAACTGCTGCTGCGCATGTCTCCGGCCGACCCGCAATGCTCAGCCCACACCTTCACCGCAGCTATCTGCCATTGAGAACCCAACTCGAAACCGCAAACGCCCCTATAGAGGCTGTCTACTGAGATGGGGATCGGCCCGGTGGTGGCGAAACTCCGGCCGGAGCTCGACGCCGAAGTTGTCGTAGTCCGGTTTTTGTAGCACATCAGCTGTCCGCTTTGGGTTGACGGCGAAGCCCGGATGAAAGCGGATGAACACCCGGGGCCGCTTGCTGGTTCAGTTGACTGCCGCGGCAGGCTCCTGCGCATGTGCTTGTCGCTGCCCTTGCGTCGTTTCCGGTGAAGCGCCGACCTCGTGTCGAGACGCAGTCAAGGTTGGCCGCCGCGCTGCCGCGGGCGCTGCGACGCTTCCAGGCCACGCCTTGAGGGGCGTTGAGCAGCCGGCCGGGATGTAAGCGTGCCGATGGAAGTCAGGGTCGTTGCCACGCGCTGTTTGGCATTGTCCAGAACTGATGAGTTTGGCGCAAGTTCCAGACGGCCGACAGTGCGCGTGAGCAAACATGCAGGAGTTTGCCAAGGCGGCCAGCAAGGCAGTCGAACAGGCAAAGGGAAGGTCTGGGTGACTGCATCCCTCAGCGGAGATGACGAGTAGCCCGCCGCTTCGATCTGATGAGTTCAAGCAGCTCAGCCTCATCCGCGTCAGCCTCTTCTTCCAACGCGACTAAAATATCCAGGGCGAGGTTGTCGGCCTCCAACGATGAGCGGGCGATATGCTCGTCACTGCATATCTGGTCGAATACCCGTTGGCATAGATCGAGATCGGCAGGGTATAGACCGGCCCGTTTGAACGGCATTTTGAAAACCCCTAAGCATTGTAGCAATCAATGGATCTAAGGGCCGTTAACTGGGCGAGTCAACAGCATGTAAAAAGCGGACATTGCGATGATCGTTACGCCTCAGCCGACTACGGACACTCGTCCCAACTGGCGGTTGGTGGACGCAAGCCGGCACCGCGCGTACCGTTTCTCACTGGTCAACACGTCCTCTTCTATCCACTGGCTGGATGGCAGCCATCCCAACAATCGATTTTACCTGTTTTACCGAATTCTACTAGGAGGCTCAGTGCCGGGCGGTGCCCTTCGGGTCGGCTGAGGCTACCGGGAAGAATTCGGAGACGATCATGTGCGGGATTGTTGGCATCGTTGGGCATCAGCCGGTGTCTGATCGGTTGGTCGACGCTTTGAAGCGTCTCGAATATCGAGGATATGACTCAGCCGGCGTTGCCACCATCACCGAGGGCTCGTTGCACTGCCGGCGCGCCAAGGGCAAGCTCATCAATCTCGAGACGAGGTTGAAGGAAGAGCCGCTGAGTGGCACCATCGGCATCGCACACACGCGCTGGGCAACGCATGGGGCACCGACTGAGCGCAACGCGCACCCGCACTTTACGGACGGTGTCGCCGTCGTTCACAACGGCATTATCGAGAATTTCGCCGAGTTGAAGGACGAACTGGTGGCGGCGGGCGCCGAGTTCCAGACCGACACAGACACCGAGGTCGTCGTGCATCTCTTGGCAAGACACCGCCGGGAGGGCATGGGGCGGGGTGAAGCAATGCACGCCATGCTGAAGCGCGTCAGGGGCGCCTACGCGCTTGCCATTCTCTTCGAGGATGATCCGTCGACCATCATGGCGGCGCGCAATGGACCACCGCTGGCGATCGGTCACGGCGACGGCGAGATGTTCCTGGGCTCCGACGCCATGGCGCTAGCTCCCTTCACAAATGCAATCACATATCTCGTCGACGGCGACTGGGCCGTCATCGGCAAGGCAGGCGCGGATATCTTCGATTTCGATGGCCATCCCGTCGAGCGTCCGCGCCAGACTTCCACGGCCGGGGCATTCCTGGCCAATAAGGGCAACCGTCGCCACTTCATGGAGAAGGAAATTTACGAGCAGCCCGAGGTCATCGCCCGTGCGCTCGATCATTACATCAACTTCGAAGGGAATCGCGTCGATGCGGTTTCGAGCATAGATTTCGCCAGCATCCCGAGTCTGGCGATCTCGGCTTGCGGCACCGCCTATCTGGCCGGACTGATCGCAAAATACTGGTTTGAGCGCTATGCGCGCCTGCCGGTCGAAATCGACGTTGCGTCCGAATTCCGCTACCGGGAGATCCCGTTGCCGCCGGAATCGGCGGCTCTTTTCATTTCGCAATCCGGCGAAACCGCCGATACGCTCGCCTCCCTGAGGTACTGCAAGGGGCGTGGGCTGAGAACCGGCGCTGTCGTCAATTCCCGCGAATCGACCATCGCTCGGGAGGCCGACGCGATCTTCCCGATCCTTGCCGGCCCGGAGATCGGCGTCGCCTCCACCAAGGCTTTCACGTGCCAGCTTGCGGTTCTGGCCACACTCGCCATCGGCGCTGCCAAGGACCGTGGAACGTTAACTGAATATGAGGTGAAGGCGCTCGTCCGGAGCCTTGCCGAAATGCCGGGCGTCATGGGCCGGGTACTGAACAGCATCCAGCCAGATATCGAGCTCCTGTCGCGCGAACTGTCAAAGTGTCATGGTGTCCTGTATATTGGCCGCGGCACCAGTTTCCCACTGGCGATGGAAGGTGCGCTGAAGCTCAAGGAGATTTCCTACATCCATGCTGAGGGCTATGCGGCTGGCGAATTGAAGCATGGTCCGATCGCATTGATAGACGAGAACATGCCAGTGATCGTCATCGCGCCACATGATCGCTTTTTCAACAAGACCGTCTCCAATATGGAGGAAGCGGCCGCCCGTGGAGGGCGGATTATCCTCATCACCGATGAAAATGGGGCCGCTGCGTCGAAACTCGACACGATGCATACGATCGTGCTGCCGGCCGTCGACGAGATTATCGCACCTATGATTTTCTCGCTGCCGATACAGCTTCTTGCCTATCATACGGCGGTCTCCATGGGAAAAGATGTCGACCAGCCGCGCAATCTCGCAAAATCGGTCACCGTCGAATGATTGTGACGCGCTCATAGGTGGCATGCGTCCATCGGAAATACACTTCCAAGCGTCACCGGCATTTGGATGTCGACGAGACGCAGATCAGGTCTGCGGCCAAGTGGACATATTTGCTCCACCGAAAGGTTCCAGTCTGAGCGATCCTGCCCATTCCCTCATCGCACCTGGTCGTGCGTAGTGCGCATTTCAGTTCACATCGCGCCGCGCGATGCTTGGCCCCGCATGTCCAGAACTGCGGAGCAAGCCAATGACGCCTACGAAGTTACTGATTGGGCAGATCGCCGTCGTGTTCGCAATCGTGATACTCGGCGTATGGGCGGCTACGCAGTGGTGCGCCCACATGCTCGGCCATCAACCGCCACTCGGCGCGCCATGGTTAGTCGCGGCTGGCTGGCAGATCTACAAGCCGTGGAAACTGTTCGAATGGTGGTTCCACTTCGACGCTTATGCGCCCGAGGTCTTCGATAAGGCCGGTGCGCTTGCCGGCGCCAGTGGGTTCGTGGGCTGTGCCGCCGCGATCGCCGGCTCGCTTTGGCGCGCGCGACAGCTCGGGTCGGTCACCACATATGGGTCGTCAAGGTGGGCCGCGACTCACGAGATCGAGACGGCAGGGCTGTTTCGGCCGGCCGGCGTTTTCCTAGGCAAGCTGAAGGATCGTTATCTGCGCCATGACGGGCCCGAGCACGTCATGGCCTTTGCCCCAACACGATCAGGCAAGGGCATCGGACTGGTTGTTCCAACTCTTCTGTCCT
The DNA here is from genome assembly GCF_055811235.1 of Mesorhizobium sp. WSM4810. NCBI lineage: Bacteria > Pseudomonadati > Pseudomonadota > Alphaproteobacteria > Hyphomicrobiales > Phyllobacteriaceae > Mesorhizobium > Mesorhizobium sp. WSM4810. Next base: position 129,701 of record NZ_JBVVQV010000016.1, read on the forward strand.
GGACCGGCTCGGCCGTCATTCACGATATAAAAGGCGAGAACTGGCAGTTGACCTCCGGCTGGCGCTCGAAGTTCTCCTACTGTCTCCTGTTCAATCCGACCGATCCGAGGTCGGCGCGCTATAACCCGCTGCTGGAGGTACGAAAAGGTCCAGACGAGGTCCGCGACGTCCAGAATATCGCCGACATCCTGGTAGATCCGGAAGGCGCGCTGGACCGGCGGAACCACTGGGAGAAAACCAGTCACTCACTCTTGGTCGGCGCCATTTTGCACGTGCTTTACGCCGAAGAGGAAAAGACGCTCGCTCGCGTCGCCACCTTCCTGTCGGACCCACAACGCTCGTTTGCCGCGACACTACGGCGGATGATGACGACCAACCATCTCGGCGCGGCGGATAAGCCCCAGGTCCATCCTGTCGTGGCCTCGGCAGCTCGCGAGGTGTTGAACAAGTCGGAGAACGAGCGTTCAGGCGTTCTTTCGACCGCCATGTCGTTCCTCGGCCTCTATCGCGATCCTACGGTGGCGGCAGCGACATCAGCCTGCGACTGGCGCATTGCCGACCTCCTGGATGCTGAGCGACCGATGTCACTCTATCTGGTCGTGCCGCCATCGGACATCTCGCGCACGAAGCCGCTGGTGCGACTTGTGCTCAATCAGATCGGCAGGCGTCTGACGGAGCGGCTGGAGGGGGATCCTAAGAAGAGCAGGAACCATCAACTGCTCATGATGCTGGACGAATTCCCGGCGCTCGGTCGCCTTGATTTCTTCGAAACCGCGCTCGCCTTCATGGCCGGCTATGGCATCCGTGCATATCTGATCGCGCAATCCTTGAACCAGATCTCCAAGGCGTATGGGGACAATAATGCCATTCTCGACAACTGCCATGTGCGGATTGCCTTTTCCTCCAATGACGAGCGCACGGCCAAACGCATTTCGGACGCGCTCGGCACGGCAACGGAGCTGAGGTCGATGCGCAACTATGCCGGCCATCGCTTGGCCCCCTGGCTGTCGCACGTGATGGTTAGCCGCCAGGAGACCGCCCGCCCACTATTGACACCGGGCGAGGTGATGCAGTTGCCGCAAGCCGATGAACTGGTGTTGGTTTCAGGGCTGCCGCCGATCCGGGCAAAGAAGCTGCGCTACTACCAGGATCGAAATTTCACCGAGCGCGTGCTTTCTGCGCCGGTATTGCGCGGCGGCGCTTACGCGGATCGGCCAGTACCGCGCCCGGACTGTTGGATCGGGCAGGTGCGGGGCGTTGACCGCCGTCTTGCTGGCGGCGGCGAAAGCGCGGGCGAGGCAATTGAAGATGAAGGAGGTGTCCAGCAACAGCGACATCCGGGTCTGCCTGAAGAGCATACAGCCGTCACCCTGGAGCCCGACCGGGACGACCTGCTCAAGCCAGCGGACGATGATAGCGAGACAGTTGCCGACAGGCGCGTGATGGACCGAATTTCCACCGCCGCACGCGCCTATGGCATCAACGAGGGAACGGGCGACAACAAGGACATCGTACCCGGCTTCTGAAAGAAGCTGCCGAAGGCAGAGCGCAAATCAGCGTAGATAACGGCCATAAGCAATTTCGAGGAAGTCGCCGATGCTCGTTCCCGCCCGCGCAACAGCGCTGGGACAGTTGGAACGAGCCACATGAGCCCTCAGCGCATTCGTCATCAGTTTCTGCTCGAACCCGACCTGAGCAAGAAACTGGACGACCTCAACCGCGATCCATCGACGACCAAATCAGCGATCGTGGCGAAGGCAGTCGAGGCCTTTATCGAGCGGCGTGGCGAGAACGAGCTCGACCGGCGCTACGGCGTAAGGCTCGACCGTCTTTCTCGTGACCTCGGTCATCTCAGACGCGACGTCGAGATGATCCTAGAGAGCCTGGCGCTCTTCATTCGCTTTTCCATCACGCTTCATGCTCACACGCCAGTCCCGGACAGGGCGACGCAAGCGATTGCCCAGGAGCGCTTCGACAAATTCGTCGAGCAAGTGGGCCGCCAGATCGCCTCCGGCAAACGGTCGCTTGGGACGGATAATGGCGGGGGAGGGGAAGGATGAGTTCTCATCCGGAGGTCGACCATCGCCATCGTGCCATGTTGCGCACCGCCATGGGCCCGGCAATCGCTGAGGCCCTTGCCGATTCATCTGTTGTCGAGGTGATGGTCAATCCCGACGGTGCGCTGCGGCTCGACCGGCTGGGAGAAGGTCGGGTCGGTACCGGCGTGCATATGCACCCATCCGAGGCGGAACGCATCGTTCGCCTGGTCGCTTCCCATGTGCGTGCCGAGGCGCATGCGGGTAGTCCGATCGTCAGCGCCGAACTGCCCTCGGGTGAGCGCTTCGAGGGGCTGTTGCCGCCAGTCGTTCTGGCGCCATGCTTCGCCATCCGTAAACCGGCCGCAAAACTCTACACGTTGGCCAACTATGTCGCCGACCAAATCATGCTGCCGCTGCAGGCCGATGCGCTGAGGAAGGCCGTGCGCGAGCGGCGCAACATATTGGTCGCAGGCGGCACGTCGTCGGGTAAAACCACGCTCGCCAATGCGCTGCTGGTCGAAGTCGCGGAATGCGACGAGCGGGTGATCTTGATCGAAGACACACGCGAGCTGCAGTGCGCTGCCAAGGACTGCGTTGCACTCAGGACAAGACGGGGCTCGGTGACGCTTGCCGATCTCGTACGCTCGACGCTGCGGCTCAGGCCCGACCGCATCGTCGTCGGCGAAGTCCGGGGTGCGGAAGCCCTCGATATGCTGAAGGCATGGAACACTGGCCACCCCGGCGGCATCGCAACGGTTCACGCCAATTCGGCGCGCTCCGCCCTCTACCGGATCGAGCAACTCGCGCAGGAAGCCGTCGTCACTGTACCACGCCGTCTGATCGCCGATGCCATCGATCTGATTGTCTTCATCGCCGGGCGCGGATCCTCGCGCCGCATTGACGCCATCGCCGAGGTCACCGGTCTCGACGGCAGCGGCGATTACGCCGTCACCCAACTGACGCTCCCGCAACTTCAGCAGTTTTGAAAGGCCAATTCATGTGCAAGAAGCTTCGCTTTCTTTCGTCCACCGCGCTCGTGCTTGTTCTCACGGTCTCAGCCCGCGCAGCAGGCTCCGGCATGCCTTGGGAACAGCCGCTGCAGCAGATCCTGGAGTCTGTACAGGGACCGGTCGCCAAGATTATCGCCGTGATCATCATCATCACCACGGGCTTAACCCTTGCCTTCGGTGACACCGCAGGCGGTTTCCGCCGGCTGATCCAGATCGTCTTCGGGCTGTCGATCGCCTTCGCGGCATCGAGCTTCTTTCTCTCCTTCTTCTCCTTTGGCGGCGGAGCACTCGTCTGATGGCCGCTGGAGAGCAGCATATTGAGGGCTTCGCGGTTCCCGTTCACCGGGCATTGACCGAAGCCATCCTGCTGGGCGGTGCACCGCGAGCGGTGGCGATCCTCAACGGCACGGTGGCCGCAGCTATCGGCTTCGGTTTGCAGCAGTGGATCGCTGGGCTGGTGCTGTGGATTGCCGGCCACACGCTGGCGGTCTTTGCCACAAGATGCGATCCAGACTTCGCCAGCGTGCTCGTTCGTCACCTTCGTCTGAAGGGATGGTTGGCATGCTGAACCTGTCAGAATACCGCAGCAAAGCCGACAAACTTGCGGACCATCTGCCCTGGGCAGCGCTCGTCGCGCCCAGCATCGTGCTCAATAAGGACGGCAGCTTTCAGCGGACCTTACGGTTCCGCGGGCCCGATCTCGAAAGCGCGACGGAAGCAGAACTTGTCGGCATCTGCGCCCGGGCAAACAACGCGTTGAGAAGGCTCGGCTCCGGCTGGGCATTGTTCTTCGAAGCCGAGCGCATAGAGGCGCTCGGCTATCCTAACTCAACCTTTCCCGACGCCGCGTCTTGGCTGGTCGATGAAGAACGACGCGCGGCCTTCGAGGGCAAGGTCGCGCATTACGAGAGCCGCTATCATCTGACTTTGCTGTTCATGCCGCCCCCGGACGCACGGGCGAGGGCTGAAAGCGCGCTCGTTGACGCACACCAATCTGGCGGCGGGAGAGACTGGCCCCAGGAGCTGGCGCGGTTTCGCGACGAGACCGACCGGGTCCTCGATCTTTTGTCCGGCTTCATGCCCGAGGTGCGCGTGCTCGACGATGCCGAGACCCTGACTTACCTGCACGGCACAATCTCGACCCGCCGCCATCCACTCGCTGTCCCGGAAACGCCGATGTATCTCGACGGCATCCTGGTCGACGCGCCGCTTACGGGCGGCTTGGAGCCGATGCTCGGCGAACACCATCTTCGCACCCTTACCGTCCTCGGATTCCCGAATCTCACCCGGCCCGGAATTCTCGACGCGTTGAATCATCAGGATTTCGCCTATCGCTGGGTGACGCGCTTCATCCCGCTCGACAAGACGGAAGCCACGAAGACGCTGACACGGTTGCGCCGCCAGTGGTTTGCCAAGCGCAAGTCGATCGCGGCCATCCTGCGCGAGGTCGTGACCAACGAACCTGTCCCGCTGGTCGACAGCGATGCCGACAACAAGGCGCTCGATGCCGACGCAGCCCTTCAGGCGTTGGGCGGCGACCATGTCGGCTTCGGTTATCTCACCACAACGGTGACAGTGTGGGATGAGGACCATCAAGCCGCCGCGGAGAAACTTCGCGCGGTCGAGCGCATCATCAATGGGCTCGGCTTCACCACCATCCGCGAAAGCGTCAATGCGGTCGAGGCGTGGCTCGGCTCGCTGCCTGGTCATATCTATGCCAATGTTCGCCAGCCGCTCGTTCACACATTGAACCTTGCGCATCTCATGCCGTTGTCGTCGGTCTGGGCAGGTCCTACGGCGAACGAGCATCTCGCCAAGGTCACCCAGCGAGAGGCCTCGCCACTTCTGTTCGCAGAGACCAACGGGTCGACACCATTCCGGCTATCCACCCATGTCGACGATGTCGGCCACATGCTGATCGTTGGCCCGACCGGCGCCGGCAAATCGGTGCTGCTTGCCCTGATTGCACTGCAGTTCCGGCGCTATGCCGGCGCGCAGGTCTATGTCTTCGACAAAGGCAATTCAACGCGCGCGGCAGTCCTTGCCACGGGTGGAGAACACCACGCGCTGGGTGCTGACGGTGCGCTCGCCTTCCAGCCCCTGCGCAATATCCGCGACCAGGCTGCCCGCAGTTGGGCAGCCGAGTGGATTGCCGGCCTCATTGCCCATGAGAATGTCACCGTCACGCCGGAGGTGAAGGAGGCAATCTGGTCGGCACTCACCAGCCTTGCCACCGCGCCGGCGCAGGAACGCACGCTGACCGGCCTTTCGGTCCTGCTTCAGTCCAACAGGCTGAAGTCCGCGTTGATGCCCTACACACTCGACGGTCCTTTCGGCCGCCTGCTCGACGCCGATGATGATCGGCTGGCCTTATCGAATGTGCAGTGTTTCGAGACGGAAGAGCTGATGCAGAGCCAAGGCGCTGTGCTGCCTGTGCTCACTTACCTGTTCCATCGTCTTGAAGAGCGGTTCGATGGACGGCCGACGCTGCTGATGCTCGACGAGGCTTGGCTCTATCTCGACAATCCGCTCTTCGCCGCCCGTATCCGCGAATGGCTGAAGGTGCTCCGAAAGCGGAATGTTTCGGTGATCTTCGCTACGCAATCGCTGGCTGATATCGCGGGCTCTTCAATCGCGCCGGCGATCGTCGAGAGCTGCCCCCAGCGCATTTTCCTTCCCAATGATCGTGCTGTGGAACCGCACGCGCGGGCAGCCTACGAGCGCTTCGGCTTGAACGAGCGGCAGATCGAATTGATCGCCCGCGCCACGCCGAAGCGCCACTACTATCTTCAGTCACGTAGCGGAAACCGTCTCTTCGAGCTCGGGCTTGGCCCCATCACTCTTGCGCTTTGCGGCGCTTCCGATCCGGCGACGCAGACCCTGATCGACAAAATCCAGTCCGAAAACGGGCAAGACAGCTTTGCCTCCCGCTTTCTGAGCGCGCGCGGGCTCGATTGGGCTGCCGAGCTTCTTCAGCAATTCCCTCAACCAGACATGGAGCAATCCTCATGATTGGACGCCGTCTTTTCACCAGCCTGATCACCGTCTCCCTGATCGCCAAGCCAATGGCCGACTATGTGCAGCCGGCCTACGCCCTTATCGTGTTCGATCCATCCAATTATGCGCAGAACGTGCTGACGGCGGCGCGCGCGCTGGAGCAGATCAACAACCAGATCCAGTCGCTGCAGAACCAGGCAACCATGCTGCAGAACATGGCGCGCAATCTTCAGCGTCTGGATTTCTCTTCCGTGGGCCAACTCACCGGTTCGCTCCATCGCATTGACGGTTTGATGGACCAGGCGAGTGGCCTCAGCTTTGATCTGGGCAAGCTTCAAGACCAGTGGCGCAGCCAATATCCAGAAAGCTACGAGGCCACGATCAAGGTCAGCGATGTGGCAACCGCTGCGCGCGAGCGCTGGCAGAGCGCCATGCAGGCGTTCCGCCAGACCATGCGGGTCCAGTCGCAGATCGTCGAGAACGTCCGCGCCGACGGCGACCTGCTTGCCGATCTCGTCAACCGCAGCCAAGGGGCAGCCGGTGCGCTTCAGGCAAGCCAGGCCACCAACCAGCTGATCGCGCTTTCAACCAAGCAGCAGATGCAGATCCAAACGCTGCTCGCGACTCAGTTTCGAGCTGAGGCCGAGGATGCCGCGCGCAAGGCGCAGTCCGAGGAAGCCGCCCGCGAGACGACCAAGCGCTTCCTGGGTACCGGCTCGGCCTATCCCGGCAATTGATCACCAACTCTGACGAGGAAGGCGGCGGCATGAACGACCTTGGCGTCATCGATCGCTTCATGGAGACGTTCATCCGCTATATTGACAGCGGGTTCGGTCTGCTTTCGGGCGACGTCGCCTTCCTCACCACCATCCTGATCGGCATCGACATCACGCTGGCCGGGCTGGCCTGGGCGCTCGGCGATGAGCCCAACATTCTCGGCCGGCTTACCCGCAAGGTGCTCTTTGTCGGCGTCTTCGCCTTCATCTTGAACAATTTTAAGAACCTCGCCGACATCATCTATCGCTCCTTTGCCGGGCTCGGCATCAACGCGTCCTCCGGCAATCTCTCCCCAGACAATCTCCTGCGCCCGGGCCGCATCGCCGCGACCGGTTTCGAAGGCGCTTGGCCGCTGCTTGATCAGGCAAGTCAGCTGCTCGGCTTTCCAGAAATCTTCGGCAACGCGCTCACCATCTTCGTGCTGCTCATGGCCTGGTTCCTGGTCATCATCGCCTTCTTCATCCTTTCCATTCAGCTGTTCATCACAATCCTTGAGTTCAAGCTCACCACGCTTGCCGGCTTTGTTCTGGTTCCCTTCGCACTCTGGAATCGATCGGCGTTTCTGGCCGAGCGCGTGCTCGGCAATGTCATCTCTTCAGGCATCAAGGTGATGGTACTTGCCGTCATCGTCGGCATCGGCTCCACACTCTTCGGCGAGTTTGCTTCCGCGCTGCGAGGCAAGGAGCCGGACCTGGCCGCCGCGATGTCACAGGTGCTGGGCGCGCTGGCGTTGCTTGGGCTCGGCATCTTTGGGCCCGGCATCGCGTCGGGTCTAGTGTCCGGCGCGCCGCAGCTTGGCGCGGGCGCCGCACTTGGCACGACTGCGGCGGCTGCTGGTGCATCGCTCGTTGCCGGAGGCACGGCATTTGCTGGCGCGCGCATGGCAGCCGGCGGCAGTCTCGCCGCAATTCGGGCCGGCACAACGATGGGATCGGCTGCTTTAACGGCCTGGCAGATCGGGCGAGCAACCTCGCCCCACACCGGCCTGTCCGGTGTGGCTGCTGGATTGCAGGGCGTGACCAGTGCCGCCGGCGGCGCCGCGATGCGAGCAGCAAGAGCTGCCGCGGGAACGTTCGGGCGCAGCGCCGATGCCGGCCGGGAAGCGGCATGGACCGCGACCGGTGGTGCGCCCACCGCGTCCATGACTGGAAACCCGACCGCTGCAGACCCTAATGCCGCTCCGACGTGGGCAAGGCGCTTGCGTTCCGAACAGACCGCCCGTGCCCACCGCCACGCCGCCATGCAGGCTGTCCGTGAAGGCGACAGCCAGGGAGGCAGCGCCAATCCATCTCTCAACGACAAGGACGACTAGATGCTGTTCAAGCGACCCGTTCAACGTTACGGCAAGACACCCGAACCGGTCACGCCGTATCAAAAGGCCGCCCAGCTATGGGACGAGCGCATCGGCTCATCTCGAGTACAGGCTAGGAACTGGCGGCTCATGGCCCTCGGCTGTCTGGCCTTGGCGACCGGGCTCTCTGGCGGACTCGTATGGCAGTCGATGCAGAGCCGTGTTGTGCCTTACGTCGTCGAGGTCGACCGCTTCGGCGAGGCACGCGCCGTCGCGCCGGCGATCCAAGGCTACGAGCCCTCCGACGCCCAGATAGCCTGGCACCTCGGCCGCTTCGTCCAGAATGTCCGTTCCGTCTCCACTGATCCGGTGCTGGTGCGGCAGAACTGGCTGGCGGCTTACGACTTTGCCACCGACCGTGCGGCACTCTTCCTCAATGAGTACGCCAAGGCGAACGATCCCTTCGGTCAGATCGGAACGCGCAGCGTGTCCGTCCAGGTGACCAGTGTGGTCAGGGCTTCCGACAGCTCGTTCCAGGTTAAATGGACTGAGCAGGTCTTTGAGCGCGGCAGCCTTGCCAGCACCACGCGCTGGACCGCGATCCTCACCATCGTGATCCGCCCGCCAAGCAATACGGATCAGCTGCGCAACAATCCGCTCGGTGTCTTCATCAACGCCATCGACTGGTCGCGCGAGCTCGACAGTGCCGCACCGACATCCGTTTCCCCGAAGGAGCCCGCCGATGACAAATAGAGCCCAATCGTTCCGTGCCGCGCTGATCCTATCCGCATCGGCAGCAGTTCTCTCGGCCTGCGCATCAAAGCCGGTGCCGCCTGAGATTTCGTATGATGCTGCCGACTTCAAAGCAGCGGCAATCGAGAAGGCGCCAGAGACACCGGTCAAGATAGTCGAGGTGCCAAAGCCGTTGCCGCTCCCCGGCCAGTTGCAGCCAGAACCGGGCAAAATCGCCGACAAGCGCTCTCCTGAAGAACGCGTCGCCGACGCCAACAAGGCGGCGACGCAGCAACCCACCCGGTACGGCTACGTCAATGCGGTGCAGGTCTATCCCTTCACCGATGGCGCGCTTTATCAGCTCTATGCCGCGCCGGAGCGCGTCACCGATATCGCCCTACAGCCGGGCGAGAAACTGACAGCCGTGTCGGCCGGCGACACGGTGCGCTGGGTCATCGGCGATACCGTCAGCGGCACCGGTGACGACCAGCGCACCCATGTGCTGGTAAAGCCCTTCGCGCCGGGGCTTAGCACCAATCTGGTGATCACCACGGAACGACGCACCTACCATTTGCAGCTTCAAAGCACCGATAAGACCGCTATGGCGGCGATCTCCTGGACATACAGCGAGGACCAGATCGTCGCGCTCCGCCAGCGCAACGCTCAGGCCGAGGCTACCATGCCGGTGGCGGCGAACGTGGCGCTCGAAAACATTCGCTTTCGCTACTCGATTAGGGGCGACACACCGCCCTGGAGACCGACGCGAGCCTTCGATGATGGCAGCAAGGTTTATATCGAGTTCCCGCGCCGCATAGACCAGGGAGATGCCCCGCCACTCTTCATCGTCGGCTCTGACGGGGACAACCAGCTCGTCAACTACCGCATGCGCGGCAACTACTACATTGTCGATCGGCTCTTCGCCGCGGCCGAACTACGCCTCGGCACCAAGCAGCAGCAAGTGGTGCGCATCACAAGGACGGACGGCCGTCAACCGCCGCGTCGCGTATCTCTCTTTGCGCGCTCTAGCAGGTGAGGAGAGGGGCCTTATGACCGACACTTCCCCATCCAATGCTCCGCCAAAACTCGATCCCGAGCAGCTGCAGTTACGGGCCTCGCCCCGCCGCGCCGTGCGGTTCAGGCGCGGCGTGATCGTCGCCATCGCTGCCGTCGGGTCCGGTGCCATCCTGGGCGTCACGATGATGGCGCTGCAGGGACCGGCGCTTCGCTTCAAAGAAAAGGCGGAAGATCTCTACAACACTGACCGCAAGCCAACCCCTGAAGGACTTGAAACACTTCCCAAGGACTATTCCGGAGTGAAGCCGAACCCTCCTGTGCTTGGACCACCACTGCCGGGCGACCTCGGTCGCCCCATCCTTGAGCGGCGGCGCCAGCTCGGCATCGCGCCAGGGCAGGACAACTCCGCCGAGGAGCAGCGTGTTGCCCAGCAGGCGATTGAGGCGCGCGAATCACAAGTCTTCTTCCGCATTGAAAATCAACCCAAGGAGGCGGGCATCGGCGGTAATGCGAAAAGTGCCCAGCAGCCGTTCGGGGCGCCTCCGCAATCTGATGCCGCTCGGCCGTCAGATTCCGTTGCCCCGGCTGAGGGCGATCAGAACAATCAACAACGCAAGCTCGATTTTGTCAGCCAGCGCAACACCAGCGGGATCTACAACCCGCATGCATTGCAGACGCCAGCTTCTCCAAATCAGCTCATGGCCGGCAGCGTGATCGCCGCAAGTCTCATCACCGGCATAAATTCCGACTTGCCCGGGTTTGTCGTCGCGCAGGTCACCGAGAACGTGCACGATACGCTCACCGGCAGCATCCTGCTTATCCCGCAGGGCTCGCGGCTGATCGGGACCTATGACAGCGTCGTCGCTTTCGGGCAAAAACGGGCGCTTCTGGTTTGGCAGCGAATAATACTGCCAGACGGTTCTTCGATCGAAATCGACAATCTGCCGGCGACAGACACTGCCGGCTATGCCGGGCTCGCGGACAAGATCGATTTCCACACCTGGCAGCTGATCAAGGGAGTCGCGCTGGCCACATTGCTGGGCGTCGGCAGCGAGTTAAGTTTTGGAGAAAACGAAAGCGATCTGGTCAAAGCGATCCGGGAATCCACTCAGCAGAACGTCAGTCAAGCCGGCCAGCGCATCACCGAGAAGAACCTCAATGTTCAGCCCACCATCACCATCCGCCCAGGTTGGCCACTGCGCGTCATCGTGCACAAGGATCTGGTGCTACGGCCATACGCGAGTTGAGCGGGAGTGAATATGGCCAACTTGAAACTTGGAAAGCTTCCTGACCGAACACCTTCGAAGATTACCATCACCGTCAGCGCGCAGTTGGGCCAAGCGCTCAAAGAGTATGCTGCCCTTTATCGTCAGGCCTATGGCGAGTCTGAAACGGTGGCAGAACTCATCCCTTTCATGCTGGCGGGGTTTCTGGAAGGCGACCGAGCGTTTGCCAAGGCCAGAAAAGAAGGTTTGCCGACGTCCAGCATGCCGGAGAAGTCGCGGCGTCTGGCACGCTCAGATTCCGAGTAACCGAGGCAATGAGTGAATCGCCCGCACACGAGCCTCGATGGGCTAACTCCGCTTGAATATGTAATCCGATCCGTCAAGGATCACACGTGAACAGGCTCACTCACAAATGGAGGCAAACAGGGGAGCACGTCACCGCGACCGCACTCTTTGGCTCAAACTGCAACCGAGTGCCTGGCCCTTCCGCTTTGGAAATATTTGTCGAACCTGGCCGCGATGCTTCGGACGAATGGGCGACTTTCAGCCGGCACGACGAAACGGTCGCCATCCAGTTCAAGCAATCGAACGGGATCGTGGAGGGCCATGGTACTCGACTCAAGGAGGAGCTTCTGGCCGGCTTTGCCGAAGCGTTCCACCAGATCGACTGCCGAGAAGGCGAAATCACACATTAGCCTCTCGATGATCCAGCCGCGAACGCGGTCGTCGTCGGAAAGCGCGATACCGCGGACAACCGCCAGCCCGCCATGCGCGACTATACTTCCGTACTCGGCGGTTGAAATATTGTTCTGCACGTAGCCCTGGCGAAAACGGCCGATGGACGAAGGGCCAAACCCGATCAGTGTCTCGCAGCGATCCTCCGTGTAGCCCTGAAAACTGCGATGCAAAGCCCCTGCGCGCGCCGCTATCGCCAAGGCATCGCCTGGCTTGGCGAAATGATCGAGCCCTATTGCTTCATACCCCTTGTCCACAATCGCTCGCGCGGCGAGTTGCGATTGCGCCAAGCGCTCCGTGGGGCCAGGCAGCCACGCCTCTTTGATTATCGTCTGATGCTTCTTGAACCAGGGCACATGCGCGTAGCCGAACAGCGCCATCCTGTCCGGTTCCAGGGTCAGCGCCTGCGCTACGGTGGAACAGACGCTCTCCCTGCTCTGGTGAGGCAATCCGTAAAGCAGGTCCAGATTGACGGAACCGACGCCGCGGGAGCGAACTCCGTCGACGACAGCTTTCGTTTGCAAAAAGCTTTGCTCGCGGTTGATTGCCTTTTGCACTTTTGGCTCAAAATCCTGGACGCCGAGACTCGCCCTGGTCATGCCGATTTCGGCCAGCGCATCAAGGCGCGCCTCATCCATGTCGTTTGGATCGATCTCGACGCTGATTTTTGTGTCCGGGACAAAATCGAAGCTGTCCCGCAAGAACGCGCCAAGCGCCACCATGTCCCCGGGCTTCAGCATGGTGGGCGAACCGCCGCCGAAGTGGACTGCGCGGACATGCCCCTTGCCGCTGACGAGTCCCGCAACCGTCGCGATCTCCGCGTGTAGCGAGCGCAGATAGGCCGTCACCGGCTCATAGTGGCGCGTCTGTTTGGTATGACACGCACAGAACCAGCAGAGTCTGTCGCAATAGGGGATGTGCAGATAGAGCGAGATCTCGCCGCCACTTTTGAGCGCCTCCAGCCAGCCACGATAAACCGCAGGATTGACGCCCGTGTGGAAATGCGGTGCAGTCGGATAACTGGTATAACGCGGGACGTTCTCGCCAACCCGGGCAGCTAATTCGGACTGCATGTCGTGGTCCACCATGTTTGCATCGCTGGAACTCTGGGCTTATTGGCAAGCCAAAGCCCTGATTTCGGTCAATCAGCAACTCGGACAAACTGCCGCAAGGATTTTTCTACCTTAGATTGGTATCCTGCCGGCACTTGGGATCGGGTTGAGCGAGCGCATGTCAGTACGGCGAGACATTTACATTTCCGGTATCCCCGTTCTTTGCGTCCATTGCGAAGCACGGCATCGCGGCGTCTGCGGTTCGCTTCGTCCAGACAATTTGGTTGGGCTCGCCAAGACTTGCTCGCGGCGCCAGATCGAGTCAGGAGTGGAACTGATCGGCGACGCACAGGCGGTCGACAGCTATTCGAACCTGGTTTCAGGCGTGGTTAAGCTGACAAAGAGCCTTTCCGATGGTCGCCAGCAGATCGTCGGTCTCCAGTTTGCACCGCATTTTCTGGGACGTCCTTTTAAGGTGGAAAGCTCGATCAATGCGGAAGCGGTGACAGCTGTCACGCTGTGCTCGTTTCCAAGGGCAGCCGTCGAACGGATGATGAAGGGGTCGCCGGAATTCGAGCATCGCCTGCTCAAGCAGACGCTGAATGAACTCGATGAAGCACGCGAGTGGCTGGTGACGTTGGGGCGCAAGACCGCATCGGAAAAGGTGGCGAGTTTTCTCCTCATGATCGCTCGGAATATGGATTCCGGTGTTGACCCGGTAGCCAGGTCAGCGTCCTTCGATCTGCCGCTGACGCGCGCCGAGATGTCTGATTTTCTTGGAATTACGAACGAGACTGTGAGCCGGCAGCTGACGCAATTGCGGGCTGACGGCGTGATTCGGATCGAGAACACACGCCATGTGACGGTGGACAGCATGAGCCGGCTGCGCTCGATGTCGATGCCGAGCCTGAGCCAGAAGACCGACAGCCTGGACAGGTTATAGAGGCCGTTCGGCGAAGAGAAGGTACAGCCGTTGTCGCTCCTGATGGCGGAAGGCAGGCCGCGTTCCCTGAACAGGCGGATGGCGGCCTCGATGACCGGTCCTTCCTTCTTCGATTCGAGCGCTTCGCAGGCGAGCAGGTAGCGCGAGGCCTGGTCGGTGACCGTCACAATTCGACCATCGCCCGCCGGAACTCCCCTTAGAAGTCCGTGCACCATAACGCGTTGGTGATAGTTGCGTGCCGAAGCGCTGCCGCTGACGGGCGCGCTTTACAGGCCGTGACGATCGAGCAGACATGCGCCGTGCTCTTCGAGGGTATGCGGACATCGCCGGCGAGCCTCCTAATCAGGAGCTCCCTAATCTTCCTGGCGCCCAGTGGGTTGGCTTGTCCTTCTTGGTTGCGACGATCGTCAGCTCGATCTGGTCGGGCAGGCTTGGCGTAGCGCACCGGCCGCCGTGAAGGTCAACCTAGCTGCCGGAAAATCGTGCGCCCCCTGACATGGATCAGGGCGAGCAGGCGGCGGCTGCGCAATTGATGCACAGCGGATTTGGCGTCCGCCGGGTTCGAGATCGGGATTTGCGATGAAATTCGGCACAGAGATCGTGCTTCTAAGCCTGTTTGCTTTTGCGGCCCTGGTGGCTGCCGGTTTCGGCGTAGATGAACCTTTCCGCCAGCATATGTGGGTGTTGTTCTTCGCCGTAGCTGGTTTCACCGCGATCCTGTTGCGCAATACGGAGTTCAAGCCCGCAGTTCCGATAGACCCCGCCGCTTTTATGGACGGTCCAATCCGATACGGGGCCGTCGCGACGGTGTTTTGGGGCGTCGTAGGCATGCTGGTTGGTGTGGTCATCGCGCTGCAGCTTGCCTATCCCGATCTCAGCGTCGAGCCCTGGTTCAACTTTGGCCGCTTGCGGCCGTTGCATACATCCGGCGTGGTTTTTGCCTTCGGCGGCAATGCGCTGCTTTGCACGTCCCTTTATGTCGTACAGCGCACCTGCCGCGCCCGGCTGTTCGGCGGCAATCTCGCCTGGTTCGTGTTCTGGGGCTATCAGCTGTTCATCGTCATGGCTGCGACGGGCTACCTGCTCGGCATCACCGAAAGCCGCGAATACGCCGAGCCCGAATGGTATGTGGATCTTTGGCTGACCATCGTCTGGGTCGCCTACCTCGTCCTGTTCCTCGGCACCATCCTGAAGCGCAGGGAACCGCACATCTACGTCGCCAACTGGTTCTACCTGTCCTTCATCGTGACCATCGCGATGCTGCATGTGATCAACAACCTGTCGATGCCAGCCTCGTTCGTGGGTTCAAAAAGCTATTCAGCCTTCGCCGGCGTCCAGGACGCCTTGACGCAGTGGTGGTACGGCCACAATGCCGTGGGCTTCTTTCTCACCGCCGGCTTCCTTGGCATGATGTACTATTTCGTGCCCAAGCAGGCGAACCGGCCAGTCTATTCCTACCGGCTGTCGATCATCCACTTCTGGGCGCTGATCTTTCTCTACATCTGGGCCGGCCCGCACCACCTCCACTATACCGCCTTGCCCGACTGGGCGCAGACGCTCGGCATGGCGTTCTCGATCATGCTTTGGATGCCCTCCTGGGGCGGCATGATCAACGGCCTGATGACGCTGTCCGGCGCCTGGGACAAGCTGCGGACGGACCCGATCATCCGCATGATGGTCATGGCCATAGCCTTCTATGGCATGTCCACTTTCGAAGGCCCGATGATGTCGATCAAGACGGTCAATTCGCTCTCGCACTACACCGACTGGACCATCGGGCACGTGCATTCCGGCGCACTCGGTTGGGTCGGCATGATCTCGTTCGGCGCGATCTATTTCATGGTGCCGAAGTTGTGGAACCGCGAGCGGCTCTATTCGCTGCGGCTCGTCAACTGGCACTTCTGGCTGGCAACGCTCGGGATCGTCGTCTACGCCGCGGTGATGTGGGTCTCCGGCGTTATGCAGGGCCTGATGTGGCGCGAATACGACGAGCAGGGCTTTCTGGTCTTCTCGTTCGCCGAAACTGTCGCCGCCATGCATCCGTACTACATCATGCGTGCCATCGGCGGCGCGATGTACCTGTCCGGCGCGCTGATCATGGCATGGAACGTCACCATGACAATCCTCGGCTACCAGCGCGAGGAGAAACCGATGCCGCGTCCCATCGCCGCCGTCCGACCTGCGCGATCAGGAGCCAGAAAATGGGCTTGATGGACAAACACGCCGTAATCGAGAAGAACGCCACGCTTCTTCTCGTCGGCTCCCTTCTGGTGGTGACGATCGGCGGCATCGTCGAGATCGCGCCGCTCTTCTATCTCGACAATACGATCGAGAAGGTCGAAGGCATGCGGCCCTATTCGCCGCTCGAACTCGCTGGCCGCAACATCTATGTGCGCGAGGGCTGCTACCTCTGCCACAGCCAGATGATCAGGCCGTTCCGCGATGAGGTCGAGCGCTATGGGCACTACAGTCTGGCGGCCGAGTCGATGTACGACCACCCGTTCCAGTGGGGATCGAAACGCACAGGACCGGATCTCGCGCGGGTGGGCGACCGTTATTCCAATGGATGGCACGTTCAGCACCTTGTGGATCCGCGCTCCGTGGTGCCGGAATCGATCATGCCGAGCTACGCGTTCCTGAAGGAAATGCCGATTGAGGTGAAGGACTTCTCGACGCACCTGATCGCGAACAGCCGTGTGGGCGTGCCCTACTCCGATGACATGATCGCGAGCGCGAATGCCGATCTCATGGCGCAGGCAGATCCCAACATCGACACATCCGGTCTTGAAGCGCGGTATCCAAAGGCCAAGCTCGGTGACTTCGATGGCAATCCGCAACAGGTCAGCGAGATGGACGCGCTGGTCGCTTACCTCCAGATGCTTGGCACTCTGGTCGATTTCAAAAACTACGACGAAGCCGCCGGTTACCGCTGAGGAGAATGGTGATGACCTACAACTTCATGCGGGCGTTTGCCGACACTTGGGGCCTGCTCGCTATGGCGCTGTTCTTCGTCGGATGCATCACCTTTGCGCTCCGTCCCGGCAGCAGGACGCGAGCCGACGAAGCTGCTCAAATCCCTCTCAAGGACGACTGATCATGAGCGGTGAGCACATTGACGAAGTCTCCGACGTCTCGACCACCGGCCATGAATGGGACGGGATCAAGGAGCTCAACAATCCGCTCCCGCGCTGGTGGGTGATCACCTTCTACGTCACCATAGTCTGGGCGATCGGCTACACCATCGCTTATCCCGCATGGCCTATGCTAAGCTCCGCCACCCGAGGCGTGCTCGTCTTTTCCAGCCGCAACGATGTCAAGAATGAGCTGGCAGCGGCCGAGGTCGCCAAGGGCAAGTATGTTGCCGCCCTTCAGGCGAAGACTGTCGCCGAGATTGCCGCCGACGATGTTTTGCGCGGATTCGCTATCGCGGCCGGTGGCGCCGCCTTCAAGGTCAATTGCGTTCAGTGCCATGGCTCCGGCGCCCAGGGTTCGAAGGGCTTTCCCAACCTGAATGATGACGATTGGCTGTGGGGCGGCAAGGCCGAGCAGATCCAGCAGACAATCACGCACGGCATCCGCGTTGCCTCAGACCCCGACACGCGCCTGTCGGAAATGCCGGCGTTTGGTGACATCATTACGCCCGAGCAGATTACACAGGTCAGCGCTTATGTCTCGAGTCTCTCCGGCGCTGTTGGCGATCAAGCAATGGTCATACCCGGCGCCAATGTTTTCGCCGAGAATTGTGCCGCCTGTCATGGTGATAATGCAAAGGGAAACACGGAGCTTGGCGCACCCGACCTGACCGACGCGATCTGGCTCTACGGGGCGGGCGAGACGGCTATTGCCGCGCAGGTTCGCGCGCCAAAGCAAGGCGTCATGCCGGCCTGGGGTGGGCGTCTCGGCGAGGTCAAGGTCAAGGAACTTGCGGTCTATGTCCATTCGCTTGGCGGCGGAGAATAGGAACGGAAGCCTATTCTCGGCCCTCCCCCTGCCAAGCGACGAGGCCCGGCGCGAGCCGGGCCTCGACACCATTCCGGCTGTGACCTGCATCAACACGGGCGGACCGCCCACGGCGAGGCTGTTCGATGGGCGGCCCTGACATCGGCAGCGGGACTGGAGATGCCACGTGCGTGATAAAACGCAGACAGAACCGCCCCAAGCAGAAGCGATTGACTCCCCCAACACCCGTGAGCCGCTTTATGCCCCACGCAAGAAGGTTTTCCCCAAGCGAATCTCGGGTAATTTCCGTCGCTTCAAATGGCTGGTGATGGCGATCACGCTAGCGATCTACTATCTGACGCCCTGGCTGCGCTGGGACCGAGGTCCGTTTGCACCGGACCAGGCCGTGCTGATCGATCTTGCCAACCGCCGCTTCTATTTCTTCTTCATCGAGATTTGGCCGCAGGAATTCTTCTATGTGGCCGGCCTTCTCGTGATGGCCGGCATCGGCCTTTTCCTAATCACATCCACAGTCGGCAGAGCCTGGTGCGGCTATACCTGTCCGCAGACCGTATGGGTCGATCTGTTTCTGGTTGTGGAGCGTGCGATCGAGGGAGATCGCAATGCCCGCATGAAACTTGACGCCGGACCGTGGACCGCGCGCAAGCTTGTGCTGCGTGGATCGAAACACGCGATCTGGCTGGCCATAGGGTCAGCGACCGGCGGCGCCTGGATCTTCTATTTCGCCGATGCGCCAATGCTGATTGGCGAGGTCTTCATTGGCACCGCGGCGCCGGTCGCCTACATCACCATCGGCGTGCTGACGGCAACCACCTACACATTCGGCGGGCTGATGCGCGAGCAGGTCTGCACCTATATGTGCCCGTGGCCGCGCATTCAGGCGGCCATGCTCGATGAAAATTCGCTCACCGTGACCTACAATGACTGGCGCGGCGAACCTCGCTCGCGGCACGCCAAAAAGGTCCAGGCCGCGGGGCAGCCGGTCGGAGACTGCGTCGATTGCAATGCCTGTGTCGCCGTCTGCCCGATGGGGATCGACATTCGCGATGGCCAGCAGCTCGAATGCATCACTTGCGCGCTGTGCATCGATGCCTGCGATAGCGTCATGGACAAGCTCGGCAAGGAGCGCGGGCTGATCTCCTATGCGACGCTGTCCGATTACAACGCCAACATGGCGGTAGCGACTGCAGGCGGCTCCTGCTCGGTGAACCCGTCGCTCGTCCGGACCGACGGCGGCGCTTTCTCCGACAGGTTAGCCCATTTCCATGTCCGCAAGATCTTTCGACCGCGCACCTTCGTCTACATGAGTGCGTGGTCGGCGGTCGGTCTCGCCTTACTCTACTCGCTGCTGACGCGCGATCGGCTCGAGGTCAACGTTCTGCACGACCGCAATCCGCAGTTCGTCACGCTGTCCGATGGTTCGATCCGCAATGGTTACACCGTCAAGCTGCTCAACATGATCCCAGAGCCAAGAACGATCGTCGTCACCATGCAGGGCCTGGCCGATGCCGAGATGAGCGTCGTCGGGATCGACATGCCTGCGGATCGCTCCCTCTCCGTTCCGGTCGAACCGGACCGGCTGAAAATGCTGAAGGTTTTCGTCCGCCAGCCGGCGGAACAGATCAATGCCCAAGCGCAGACGTTCAAGTTTCGGGTCGAGGACAAGGCGAGCTTCGAGTCGGACGAATACACGGCCACGTTCAACGCACCGGAGATCGTTAGATGAGCGTCAATGCACGAAGGCCCCCCGAATTCACCGGCAGGCATATGTTGCGTATCATCCTTAGCTTTTTCGGCGTGATCGTTGGTGTGAACCTGACCATGGCAACACTCGCCAGCACAAGCTGGACCGGCCTCGTCGTCGAAAACACCTATGTCGCGAGCCAGCAGTTCAACCGGATGGCCGAGAAAGGGCGCGCGCAGGCCGCACTCGGCTGGACCGGCAAACTGACCATCGCACGGGGCGAGGTCCGCTACGGCCTCAGCGATGCCGCCGGCAAAGCGGTCCAGTTGCACGGCGTCAGGCTCCTGTTCCGTCATCCCGCCTACGAGGCCGAGGACAAAGCCGTCATGCTTGCGCTCGCCACGAGCCAGGAATTTGCCGCCCAGCATACGCCAAGGGACGGCGTCTGGATCGTCCAAGTCGACGCCGATGCTGGTCTGGCAGAACCCTATCGCGACGTCCGTCGAATTATAATTTCCCATGGAGCGTTACAATGAGCTGTTGTGCACCGGGCGCCGAAACGGCGCTGGATCTGGAAAGCAGCATATCCGTCCTGCCATCAAGCCAAGAGGTCAGGCTGGCGAGCCGCTCGCTTGGCGGCGATCTGCACCAAACCGATCTCTCGGTCCCGACGGTGCATTGCGCAGCCTGCATCCAGAGTATCGAGAGGGCACTTGGAAAACTCGATCGCGTCGAGGGTGTACGTGTCAACCTGTCGACGAAACGGGTTGCGATCCGGTGGCGCGGAAATGAGGTTCCACCGTTTGTCGCCGCGCTTGGACGGCTGGGATACGAAGCGCATTTGTTCGCGCCCGAGACAGGGGAGAAGGACAAGACGCTATCGGAGCTGATCCGGGCCGTGGGGGTTGCCGGCTTTGCAGCGGGCAACATCATGCTGCTTTCAATGTCGGTCTGGTCCGGCGCTGAAGGTGCGACCCGTGACCTGTTCCACTGGGTCTCGGCACTGATCGCCATCCCCGCGCTCGCCTTCGCTGGTGGCATCTACTTCCGCTCGGCATGGAACGCATTGCGTCACGGCCGCATGAACATGGATGTGCCGATTGCGGTTGGTGTCTCGCTCGCCTACGCGATGAGCCTTTACGAAACCATCAACCATGGCGACCACGCTTACTTCGATGCATCGGTATCGCTACTGTTCTTCCTGCTGATCGGCCGCACGCTTGATCACGTGATGCGCGAGCGTGCCCGGACCGCGGTGAACGGCCTGTCACGGCTGGCGGCGCGCGGCGCCACAGTATTGCGCGACGATGGCACGCGCGACTACCGGCCGGTTGACGAGATCGAACCAGGCATGCAGTTGCTGATCGCTGCCGGCGAACGGATTCCCGTCGACGGCAAGGTCATTCGAGGCTCTTCGGATCTCGACTGTTCACTGGTTTCCGGTGAAAGCACACCCAGAACCGTGTCGTCAGGGGAAACCGTGCAGGCCGGCACACTCAATCTCACGGGCCCGCTGACCATCGAAGCAACAGCCGCCGCAAAAGACTCCTTCCTGGCCGAGATGGTGCGCCTGATGGAAGCCGCTGAGGGGGGGCGCGCGCATTATCGCCGGATCGCCGACCGCGTTTCGGCGCTCTATGCTCCGGTGGTCCATCTGACCGCCTTCGTGACGTTCCTCGGCTGGATGGTGGCCATCGGCGACTGGCACCGGGCAATGACGATCGCCATCGCCGTCCTTATCATCACGTGTCCCTGTGCGCTCGGCCTCGCCGTGCCGATCGTGCAGGTGGTCGCCGCGCGGCGCCTGTTCGAAAATGGCGTGATGGTCAAGGACGGTTCGGCCATGGAGCGCTTGGCGGCGATCGACACGGCGGTGTTCGACAAGACCGGCACGCTTACGCTCGGTGAGCCCCGGCTCGTCAACGCGTCTTCCATCGATCCGGCCATGCTGGCAATCGCTGCCGAGATGGCCGCGCACTCCCGTCACCCGCATTCAAATGCCATTGCCACCTTTGCCGGTTTCGCCGGTCAGCCAAAGCTCGAAGCTGTCAGCGAACACCCCGGATTCGGCATCGAAGCCACCACGAGGGGAAGCACCTGGCGACTGGGGCGGCGTGGTTGGGCTGGATGGAAGGCCCGAACCGGTGGCGAAAGCAGATACGGCGGAACGGTTCTGACCAAAGACGGGATCATCGTGGCGTCCTTTGTCTTCAAGGACGCGCTGCGTCCGGACGCCAGGGCGGCCATCGAGCAATTGAACAACGCCCGAGTTTCCGTGAAAATGCTGTCGGGCGATACCGGGGCTGCATGCGGCGAGGTCGCGACGACGTTGGGGATACATCACTTTGTTCCGGCGCTGCTTCCTTCCGGCAAGGTCAAGTATATTGAAAACCTGGCGAAGGACGGCCACAAGGTGCTCATGGTTGGCGACGGCCTCAACGACACCCCTGCGCTGGGCGCGGCATATGTCTCGATCGCTCCAGCCACGGCGGCCGATGTTGGCCGCAAAGCTGCGGATTTCGTTTTCCTGCACGAAAGCCTTTCGGCCGTCTCCCTTGCCCTCGACGTTTCGCGAAAGGCCGGACAACTGATCCGGCAAAACATCGCCATCGCGATTGTCTACAACGCCATTGCCGTCCCGATCGCCATTTTGGGGCAGGTAACACCATTGATTGCGGCAATCGCGATGTCGGCCTCATCACTGCTTGTCATTGGCAATGCGTCGAGGCTGCAAGGTTTTGTGCCAGACGTGCCAAGGAGAACTGCTCCGCCTGATAGCCGCTCCCACACCGGCACATTGACGCAACCCTCATGACAATCCTGGTCTATCTCATACCGGTGGCGCTGTTGTTGGGCGGGCTTGGACTGTCTGGCTTCCTGTGGGCCTTGAGGAGTGGTCAATACGAGGATCTCGACGGAGCCGCCGAGCGTATCCTCATTGACCGGGACGAGAGGCCGGAACGCTGATTCCGTCACTCGAAGGCCTGCGTCGCCCATTCCTCCAAGCGAGCGGCTGATGCCACGAAGTACCTCCCACGGCCGCACGAGCGCTGGCGATGTACGTGTTCCAAGTGCAACGGAGCGGATAGACCGGCGGCGCGGATTTGTCGTGTCTGGCTGACCCAGATCAGTGCTGTCTCCTCATCGCCCTGATTTCAATGGACGAGTCTTTTCAAGGGGAGAACGCATGTCTAGCGGGACGGAAGCTGAGCGGCATCAGGTGCTGGCCGTGTTCGCCGGGGGCGCCGGCATTGTCGAAGCCGTGAGCAGTCCGGCGCACGTCATTGCAGGAGCCGATGCGTTCGAATGAGCGAGTTCAAGCCAGTTCGGTTCGTTGATGTCGCGCTGGAGGGGCAATTCTGGCGCGAGAGGCTGGAGACGGTGCTGACACGGACCATCCCCAGCCAGCACGTCCAGCTTGGCAAGCAAGGTGTATTGCTGTCCCTCACACTGCCGAACCAGTCGCTGCCACTGAGCGTCCCAGGCAACGAGCACGATTCCGGGCAGGTGTTCTGGGATTCCGACGCTGGCAAGTGGATAGAAGCAGCATCCTACGCGCTGTCACACAGGCGTGATCCCGACATCGAGGCATGGATCGAAAATATTGTCGATGATCTCGAAAAGGCGCAGGCTCCCGACGGTTATCTGAACTGCTGGTACCTGCAGCGCGAGCCCGACAAGCGCTGGACCAACCTGCGCGACAATCACGAACTCTACAATCTTGGACATCTGCTCGAGGGCGGTATCGCCTACTTCCTCGCGACGGGCCGGCGCCGGCTCCTGGACATCCTTGAGCGGTATGTTGACCATGTCCGCAAGACATTCGGCCCGAACCCCGGCCAGAAGCGCGGCTATTGCGGCCATCAGGAAATCGAGCTGGCCCTCGTTAAGCTCTATCGCTTGACTGGAGACAGAATGCATCTCGACCTCGCGGCCTATTTCATGAATGAGCGCGGGCGTCAGCCGCACTACTTCGATCAGGAAGCGGTCGCGCGCGGGGAGAACCCCAGAGATTTCAGGGCGAAAAGATATGAGTACAACCAGTCGCACAGGCCGGTGCGCGAGCAAACTAAGGTGGTCGGACATGCGGTCCGAGCGATGTACATGCTTTCTGCCATGGCCGACCTCGCGGCGGAACTGAATGACGACAGCCTCAAAAAAGCATGCGAGGTGCTCTGGGCCGACGTCATCTCCTCGAAAATCTACATCACGTCCGGCTTGGGTCAGGCTGCCGCGAATGAAGGCTTTACTGTGGATCACGACCTGCCGAACGATACGGCGTATGCGGAGACCTGCGCCTCGGTAGGCCTGATCTTCTGGGCACATCGCATGCTGCATCTCGAACTCGACGGCCGATACGCCGACGTTCTGGAACAGGCGTTGTTCAACGGCGCGCTGACCGGCCTTTCGCGCGATGGCGAGCGCTATTTCTACTCCAATCCGCTCGAGAGCGATGGGCGACGCAGCAGATGGGCCTGGCACTCATGCCCATGCTGCACGATGAATTCGTCTCGTCTAATTGCTTCGATCGGAGGCTATTTCGTCTCGGCCAGTGAAAACGCAATCGCCTTCCATCTCTACGGCGGCGTTTCGACGAACATCCAACTCGCTACGGGCAATGTGTTCCTGCGGGAAACCAGCGCCTATCCATTTTTCGGCTCGATCAGGATCGAGGTCAGCCCTGACGCGCCGACCGAGTTCACGATCAACCTCCGCATTCCCGGTTGGGCTCATGAAGCCGAAGCTTCGGTCGGGGGATGTGCAGTCGACGTGACGGCATGCACCAGAAATGGCTATCTTGCGATCTCGCGGCTATGGAATGCCGGAGACACCATCGCCCTCGAACTACCGATTTCTCCCGAGCGCATCTATGCTCATCCCTCGGTCAAGCAGGATATCGGCCGGGTGGCGCTTAAGCGCGGACCATTGGTTTATTGCGTTGAAGAGGTCGACAATCCCGGGGCGCCCGTGCAGCAGCTCACACTGCCGCGAGAGTCCAAGATCGAAACGATGGAACGGGGCGATCTTTTCGATGGCGTGGTCACGCTGACTGCCTCCGCGCAGCGCGTCGAAGACCAAGGCTGGGGAGACAGCCTATACAGAAATACGCCCCCCATCGCTTCGGACTGCCGGCTAACCGCCCTGCCATACTATCTCTGGAACAATCGGGCAAAAGGCTCGATGCAAGTGTGGCTGCTGGAAAGCTGAATGGCCGATGTGAGAAACCCGTTGGTTGGCTGGCTATCTGCCCAGGTGAGCGGAGTATGCCAAAGTTTTGTTTGCAGGAGTGAACGGATGTCGCGATTTCGCCTATTGACGATCTTCATGTCGGGAATGCTGGGAACGGCGACGTTGCCGGATCCAGTCGCCTCGGCACCAGTCCTCAACCCCGCCAATCGCAATGGGCTGGTCGAGCAGAACGAATTACTGATGCTGGAGAACAGGCTGCGGCGGCAGCAATATCAGCAGCAGCAGCAGCAGCAGTTCCGTTCCCAGGATCGCGAGATCGCGACGCAGCAACGGCCCGATCGACCGCTTACTTGCCAGCTACAGCCGTCAAGCAACGGCTTTGTGAGCATCTGCCGCTGATGAGGCGGCTTGCCACTTATTTAGGCGGCCATAGCTTGTGCGCGTCGTGCTTAACTAGCATCAGAGGCGTTTTTTGATTTCGCAGCTCGTGCTTGGGCACTGGAGAGCCTACGCGATGGCGCCACGCTGATGGCCGACTCCGATGACAGCTTCGACATCATTGTCGTTGGAGCGGGGCCGGTCGGACTTTGCTTCGCCGCATCACTCGCTCAAAGCCAACTCAAGGTCGCAGTTGTCGAACAGAACTCAATTGATATTCTCGCCAATCCGCCTTTTGACGGCCGGGAAATCGCGCTGACCCACGCCTCGATCAGAATCCTTCGCGAGATCGGCGCCTGGGATGCCATCCCCGCTTCGGACAAATCACAGCTTCACGGCGCGCGCGTGCTCAACGGTTCGAGCCCTTTCGCTCTGCGTTTCGATCCTCCCAGCGGGTCTGGAGAACCCCTCGGAGTTTTGGTCCCAAATTGCCGGATCCGCTACGCGCTGTTCAAGACAATCCACGTGCAGAATCACGCGCGGCTCCTGTGCGGCCACTCGGTCGTAGATGCAACAACCAGCCACACAGGAGCACTCGTAACGCTGTCTAATGGCGTGCAGTTGAACGCTAGCCTTGTGGTTGCCGCCGATTCACGTCTGTCGGCCACTCGTGATCTGCTCGGCATAGGCGCCGATATCAATCGGCTTGGCTACTCGATGCTAATATGCCGGGTGCGGCATGAGCGCGCCCACCACCAGGTGGCAATCGAATGGTTCGATCACCATCAGACAATAGCGATGTTGCCCCTGGCGGAGGGAGTGTCGTCGCTGCTGCTCACCCTGCGCTCAAACGAGGCCGATAGACTGCTTGCCTTCAGCGACCATTTGTTTCTGAGGGAATTGACGAACCGGTGTCGAGGGCGCCTTGGAAAAATGACCTTGGCAAGCAAGCGCCATACCTATCCGCTGGTCACGACTTGGGCGCACAAATTCCGAGCTCCCAGCGCCGCACTCATCGGCGACGCTGCCATCGGCATGCACCCGGTGACTGCGCATGGTTTCAACATCGGTATCAGCGGCCAGAAGCAACTCGCCTATGGAATCCTAACAGCATGTCGCGACGGTCGCGAGATTGCCGATCCCGACATGCTGCACGGATACGAAAGGTGGCTGCGCCTGTCAGCGGCGCCGCTCTTCCACGGCACGAACATTCTTGTCGGACTCTACTCAAGCGAGCACCCGGCGGCACGGCTTGCACGACATGTGGGGCTTCGGTTCGCCCAACATGCCCCCTTTATACGGCATGGCATTTCGGCCATGCTTAGGCGATGAAACCGTACCAGCAGCTTTGGACCGTGCGCGATGAAAGAGGGCCTCATTCGCCGGAGTAATCGCTGCCCCTGCACGCAGAGGCGGCAGCTTCCCGCGGCAGGCCCTAAATGTCGCCCCGAAGAGGTATTGTCACCGCGCGAATTGGAAGCCGGCGATATCGACGACATGGTTCTGAATGGTCTGGCGGCAAAAGACCTCCCAGCAACGATGTTCGAAATCGAGATTACCGAAGAATCCCCAGTGGACCCGGACAGAGTAGATGAAAAGCTCGGGCGCCTTTCACATGCCGGCATTTCCATCGCGCTCGATGACTTCGGCACCGGCTTTTCCACGTTGGCATCGCTCAAGGACAGTCGGATACGCAAGGTGAAAATAGACCAAGGCTTCATTCGCGGCCTAGCCAAGTCTCGGGAGGACCGGCTGCTTGTCAAAACGGTGATCGATCTTGGTCGGGCGCTCGGGATCGATGTCATGGCCGAGGGCGTCGAAACAGAGGCAGACCGGCAAATTCTGCACAAGCTTGGCTGCAGAACCGCTCAGGGCTTCCTATTCTCCAAGGCGGTGCCTTTGAGCCAAGCGCTTGAATTGGCACTAAAAGAGCACGCGAAGCAATGTTGATCGCCGCCGTCATCAGTCACTGCATCGAGCAGAGCAGTCACTGCATCGAGCCGAGCGTAAAAGGACCGATGGGCCGGGCGAGGCGGAAATGGGAAACACGTTGATCACTGGCGTGCCATACGCCGTTTGTGGCGCAGGTTAGGTTTTCCAGGGTGGCAAGTCGCCTCCAGTCCGCGATTCACTTCGGTTACGCCGATCATGATGTCCGGAAGCAAAGCGAAGGCTTGGAAGGGTAGTCCGCTTGCTCAGGTCAGACGAATCCCAGTTGTTGGGCGGTCTGGAACAAAGCGAGCAGCATGATCAGGCAGCCGACGAGCCGCAAAAGCGTCCGCTCGCATTCGCCTGGAGCACCCATCCGGCAAGCGGAGCGGCGACTATGCCGCCGACGATCAGCCCCAGCACCGAGCTTGCATGTGTCGACAGCGCCCCCGCTTCCTGCCAGTGCCCACTGACGAGCGCGACGATGAAGGTGACGGACACCGCTAGCGTGATCAGGAACTCGGCCGCATTGACAGTGCCGATCACGTAGCGGGGCGGCGCGCCGGCGCCGAGCAATCCGGTCACGACCATCGGGCCCCATCCGCCGCCGCCTGCAGCGTCGAGGAAGCCGCCTACAGTACCCAGCGGCGCCACAAGACGGGTAGGAACCGGATTGCTGGGGATCTTGCGGAACGACCGGAGGAACAGCCAGAGCCCGATCACAGCGAGATAGGTCGTGACGTAGGGCTTCACCTTGTCGCCGTCGAACGAGGTCAGCACGAAGGCGCCGAGGCAGCCGCCGAGAATGCCGAAAGGAGCAAGCCGCCAGAACAGCTTCCAGTCGATATTGCGGTGGTAGTGGTGCGCCGTGCCGGAAGCGGCCGTGGTGAACACTTCCGCCGCGTGTACCGCGGCGGAAGCCTGCGCCGGCGGAACACCGAAGGAGAGCAGCACGGTGGAGGAGATCGCGCCATAGGCCATGCCTAACGCGCCGTCAACCGCCTGGGCGAGGAAGCCGACAATGGCGAACAGAATGAAGTCAGTCATTGGTGTCCGCCGTGAACGTGCCGCCGTATGTAGCCTTGTGGATGTGGCATCCGGCTTGGCTCCGAGGCAGAGAAAAGGGCGGCATCGCTGCCGCCCATCGAGATTATTGAAGTGCGTGGACCTTAGAAATCCATACCGCCCATACCGCCCATACCGCCCATGCCACCCATGCCGCCGCCAGGCATGCCGGCAGGCATGCCGCCGCCAGCCGACTCCTTCTTCGGCGCCTCCGCGATCATGGCTTCGGTGGTGACCAGCAGGCCGGCGACCGAGGCCGCGTCCTGCAGAGCCGTGCGCACGACCTTGACCGGATCGACGATACCCATGGCGATCATGTCGCCATATTCGCCGGTCTGGGCATTGAAGCCGAAGGTCGGGCCCTTGTTCTCGAGGATCTTGCCGGCAACGATCGATGCTTCCGCACCGGCGTTGGCCGCGATCTGGCGGGCCGGAGCCTGCAGCGCGCGACGCACGATGCTGATGCCAGCGGTCTGGTCGGAGTTGGCGCCGCTGACGGTGATGGCCAGCGAAGCGCGCAGGAGTGCGACGCCGCCGCCGGGAACGATGCCTTCTTCGACGGCCGCGCGGGTCGCGTTGAGGGCGTCGTCGACGCGGTCCTTCTTTTCCTTGACTTCGATCTCGGTCGCACCGCCGACGCGGATGACGGCAACGCCGCCCGCCAG